>JABUSQ010000074.1 GCA_021442665.1 Oscillospiraceae bacterium | reverse complement strand
AGCTCACGGGCCTTGCGTGCATCGTAGGGAGTGTCGGCGTTGGTGCGCACCTTGAGACGGCGGTACTTGTCTGCCCATGCCATGATGGTGCCGAATTCGCCGGCGATGACCGCATCAACGGTGGGGATTATGCCGTCGTAGATTTTACCGGTGGAGCCGTCGATGGAGATGAAATCGCCCTCGCAGAAGGTCTTGCCTGCCAGCTCGAACTTCTTGTTTTCCTCGTCCATCTTGATTTCGCCGCAGCCGGATACACAGCACTTGCCCATGCCTCTTGCGACAACGGCAGCGTGACTGGTCATACCGCCTCTGACGGTGAGTATGCCCTGAGCGGCCTTCATGCCCTCGATATCCTCGGGAGAGGTCTCGAGACGCACGAGAACGACCTTCTCGCCTCTCTCATTCCATTCCTTGGCTTCCTCTGCGGAGAAGACGATCTTGCCGCAGGCTGCGCCGGGGGATGCACCCAGACCCTTGCCCATGGGAACTGCGCTCTTGAGAACGGCAGCGTCGAACTGGGGATGGAGCAGGGTGTCGAGGTTTCTGGGGTCTATCATTGCAACGGCTTCCTTCTCGGTGATCATGCCCTCCTCAACGAGGTCGCAGGCAATCTTGAGAGCTGCCTGAGCGGTACGCTTGCCGTTACGTGTCTGGAGCATGAAAAGCTGCTCGTTCTCGACGGTAAACTCCATATCCTGCATGTCACGGTAGTGATTCTCAAGGATGCCGCAGACTTCAACGAATTTTTTGTAGGCGGCGGGGTATGCCTCTGCCATTTTTGCGATGGGAACGGGAGTGCGAACGCCTGCAACCACGTCCTCGCCCTGAGCATTGCTGAGGAACTCACCCATGAGCTTCTTCTCGCCGGTGGCAGGGTCACGGGTAAAGGCAACGCCGGTGCCGCAGGAATCGCCCATGTTGCCGAAGACCATCATCTGTACGTTGACGGCAGTACCCCAGCTGTAGGGGATATCGTTGTCACGGCGATAGACGTTCGCACGGGGGTTGTCCCAGCTGCGGAAAACAGCCTTGATAGCTCCCATGAGCTGCTCCTTGGGGTCGGCGGGGAAGTCAGTGCCGACCTTTTCCTTATACTCTGCCTTGAACTGCATCGCCAGCTCCTTGAGGTTCTCTGCGGAGAGGTCGATGTCCTGAGTTACGTTCAGGGCATTCTTCATATCGTCAATGAGCTTCTCAAAGTACTTCTTGCCCACCTCCATGACGACGTCGGAGTACATCTGGATAAAACGGCGGTAGCAGTCCCATGCCCAGCGGGGGTTGCCGGACTTGGCTGCCATGACATTAACGACCTCCTCGTTAAGACCGAGGTTCAGAATGGTATCCATCATACCGGGCATGGATGCGCGGGCGCCGCTGCGGACGGAAACCAGCAGGGGGTTCTCAAGGTCGCCGAACTTCTTGCCGGTGAGCGTTTCCAGCTTCTCAATGCTGCACATAATCTCCGCCATGATCTCATCGTTGATCATGCGGCCGTCTTCGTAGTACTTGGTGCAGGCTTCGGTGGTAATGGTGAAGCCCTGAGGTACGGGAAGACCGATGTTGGTCATTTCTGCGAGGTTTGCACCTTTGCCTCCCAGCAGCTCACGCATATTGGCGTTGCCCTCGGAGAACATATACACGTACTTTTTGCTCATTTATTTCTTCCTTTCTCTAAAGCCCCCGGCATAAAGCCGGAGAATAAAATACATTATTTAAGTGCTGTTTCCAGCTTCTCCAGCTCTTTTGCCAGAACCTCGGGCAATCTTTCGCCGAACTGAGCGTAGTATTCACGGATGCCCTTGCACTCCTCAAGCCACAGCTCCTTATCAACGCTGAGAATCTCTGCGAGGGTCTCGGGGCTTACGTCTGTGCCCTCGAGGTTAATGTCCCCGGGCTTAGGCTCAAAGCCGATCTCGGTCTCAACAGCATCCTTCTCGCCGAAGCAGCGTCCAAGTATCCACTCCACCACACGGAGGTTGTCGCCGAAGCCAGGCCACAGGAAATTGCCTTCGTCATCGGTGCGGAACCAGTTAACATTGAAGATTTTGGGGGGATCGGATAGCTTATTGCCCATGTCAATCCAGTGCTGCCAGTAATCGCCCATGTTGTAGCCGCAGAAGGGCCGCATTGCCATGGGGTCACGGCGGACAACGCCCACCTGACCTACGGCTGCCGCAGTGGTCTCGCTGGCCATGATGGAGCCCACGAACACACCGTGGTCCCAGTCACGGGACTGATACACCAGAGGAGCGGTCTTGGCACGGCGTCCGCCGAAGATTATGGCGGAGATGGGAACGCCTGTCTTGCCCTCGAATTCAGGGCTGATGCAGGGGCAGTTCGCCGCAGGAGCTGTGAAGCGGGAGTTGGGGTGAGCACCCTTGCTTCCGTCGGTGCAATCCCATTTCTCGCCCTTCCAGCTTTCTGCATTTCTGGGGGGATTCTTATCCATGCCCTCCCACCAGACGGTGTTATCGTCCAGATTGTGTACAACGTTGGTGAAGATGGTGTTCTTCTTTGTGGCTGCCAGAGCATTGGGATTGGACTTGTTGCTGGTGCCGGGTGCAACGCCGAAGAAGCCGTTCTCGGGGTTCACCGCCCAGAGTCTGCCGTCTGCGCCGATTCGCAACCATGCAATGTCGTCGCCCACGGTCCAGCACTTCCAGCCCTTTTCACGGTAAGCCTCAGGGGGGATGAGCATGGCGAGGTTCGTCTTTCCGCAGGCGGAGGGGAAGGCTCCGCATACGTAGCGTATCTCTCCCTGAGGATTCTCCACACCCAGAATGAGCATATGCTCTGCCATCCAGTCCTCGTCACGTCCCAGCACGGAGGCGATACGAAGAGCGAAGCACTTCTTACCCAGCAGAACATTGCCGCCGTAGCCGCTGTTGACGGACATAATGGTGTTGTCCTCGGGGAAGTGAACGATGTAGCGCTTCTCGGGATCCAGCTCTGCCTTGGAGTGGAGCCCCTTGATGTAGTCTGCGCTGTCGCCCAGCTCATTGAGGATGGGCATGCCGATGCGGGTCATAATGGCCATGGAGAGGACAACGTAGATGCTGTCGGTAAGCTCAATACCGTATTTGGCAAAGTCGGAGCCCACAACTCCCATGGAGTAGGGAATAACATACATTGCACGGCCCTTCATGGAGCCGTCGTATATCTCGTAAAGCTTGGCGTACATCTCAGCGGGGTCCATCCAGTTGTTGGTGGGGCCTGCATCCTCCTGACGCTTTGAGCAGATGAAGGTGCGTCCCTCAACACGGGCGACGTCGTTGACATCGGAACGGTGGAGATAGCAGCCGGGAAGCTTTTCCTCGTTGAGCTTGATCATCTCACCGGTGGACATGGCAACCCTGCGCAGCTCTTCAAGCTGTTCCTCGCTGCCGTCGATCCACACGACCTCGTCAGGCCTGCACAGTGCGGTCATCTCATCGACCCACTTTATGATGTGTTCGTTGGACGTTAATTTCATAGTATTTCCTCCTTCTCATTAATATTGTTTACTATGATAAGACTAACAATTTAAAAGCACTTTATCAATGCATTTTGCTTACAAATTTTCAGCATAAAAGTCGGATATTGCCTCCGAAATTAATGCAAAATCGCCAAATGACAGGGCTTCACCTCTGATTTTCGGGTCAAACTTACAAAAAATCAGGATTTTCTCCAGTTCTTCCCTTCCTATGTCCCCGAATCCGGAGGATAGCGCATTGAGCAGGGTCTTGCGTCTCATGCCGAAGGCAGAGCGCACCGCGCGGAAGAATATCTCCCTGTCTCTGACCTCAGTGGGAGGCCTCTCCCTCGTTCTCAGGCGTATGACGGAGGAGGTTACCTTAGGCTGCGGTATGAAGCAGCCCGGTGCTACGTCGAAGAGTATTTCGGCGTCCGCATACCACTGCACCAGCAGCGTGAAGGCGCCGTAGTCTGCGCTGCCCGGCAAGGCGCATATCCGCTTTGCCACCTCTCTCTGTATCATAACCGTTATCGTGTCAAAGCAGCCGGCCTCAAGAAAAGAGGTTATCAGCGGACTTGTCACATTATAGGGCAGATTTGCGCATACGCAGGCCCGCATATCACCGAATTTTTCCCGCACGAGCTCGGGCAGATTCTGTTTCAGCACGTCACCGAAGATTATCTCCACATTGGGGCAGTGAGCAAGTGTCTCACTCAACACAGGCTTCAAAGCTTTGTCCAGTTCCACAGCCAGCACCTTCCCCGCCCTGTAGGACAGTTGCTCCGTCAGGCAGCCTATGCCGGGTCCCACCTCCAGCACTCCGGTACTCTCGCTGAGCAGAGCCTCCCCGGCGATTCGCTCCGGTACCCATGCTGCGGTGAGAAAATTCTGCCCCATGGATTTTGAAAACCGGAAGCCGTGTCTGCCAAGCAGCTCCTTTATATCATTTATATTGGTCAGATTCATGTTTTTCTTCCGTTTACGGCTATTCCCGAATAAGCTTTAATCAATATTGAAAATTGGTTAATTTTGATTAACCTTATCTCATAAGAAATTCATTCACAGCAGCTTTTCAAACGCCTGACGGGCGGGATCGTGTCCAGGCTCGGAGCTGACGAGTACGTTGCCCCGGTAGACAAATCCCCTGCGCTTTAAAAGCTCTCTCATGGGCTTATTTTTGCGGTGCGTATCCACACGCAGCTCCCGAAAGCCCTTTTCCATAGCAATGCTCTCGGCAAATTCAAATATTCTGTCCGCCATTCCCGTGCCCCGGAACTCAGATGCCACGGCATTTCTGTGTACGGTGCAGTACTTGTCGGTGCCGTGCCAGCGTCCGTCGGTGATACGCTCGTAGCCCGCCTCTGGCTCATCGGTCATGGTGAAAAACGCCGCAAGACGATTTCTGTACAAGAGTACGTAGCAGCAGCCCTTCTCTATATCGCTGAGAAAGTTTTCCGCCGTTGGATACTCACCCTGCCACTGGTCAACACGGTGCTTTTTCAGAGAATTCTTTGCCTGACGCACGATGAGCATTATGCCGTCAATGTCTGAGGGCTCTGCCTTGCGCCAGGTCACCGGCTCCGTGAGCCGCATACGGCTCCGCTCCTTCTTAATCTCCTCCACAAGCTTCACGTCGTTTTTATCCGCAAGCTCAAGCCTTTCAAACATATCCGGACGCTTGTCCATAGTCCGCTCTATACTCTTTTTCCTGCGCCATTGACGAACCTTCTCATGGTCTCCGCCCAACAGCACCTCGGGTACTCTCCTGCCCTGCCATACCTCGGGTCTTGTGTACTGCGGATACTCCAACAGTCCGTCCCAATGGCTCTCCCCGGTGAAGCATTCCTCATCCGCCAACACTCCGGGAACCATGCGGCACACGGAATCAGCCACCGCCATGGCTGCTAT
Organism: Oscillospiraceae bacterium; assembly: GCA_021442665.1. Classification (GTDB taxonomy): domain Bacteria; phylum Bacillota; class Clostridia; order Oscillospirales; family Oscillospiraceae; genus F23-B02. The sequence continues at coordinate 13,032 of JABUSQ010000074.1, read as the reverse complement.
CTCTCCCCCGGTCAGAACGAAATCTCCGATGGACAGCTCCTCGTCCACGCACTCCTCGATAAAACGCTCGTCCACACCCTCATAATGTCCGCAAACCAGCACAAGATGGTCGTAGTCGCTTTTCAGACGTCGGGCAATCTCCTGAGTGTAGGGTCTGCCCTGAGGCGACATATATATCACCCGGCTGCGCTTATCCCCGGCATGCGCCATTATGTCATCAAGGCAGGACTTCAGCGGCTGAGCCATCATAACACAGCCCCTGCCTCCGCCGTAGGGATAATCGTCCACCTGCATCTGTCTGTTTTCCGTATAGTTTCGTATCTGCACGCAGTTAATTTCTATTAACCCTTTCTTAGCCGCACGACCGATAATGCTCTCATGCAGCACTGCATTTACCGTGTCCGGGAACAGTGTCATTATATCTATTCTCATGTTTTATCCTTTACATTCCTTCGATAAGGTGAACGGTTATTAACCCATTTTTCACATCCGTTGAGAGAACGAATTCGGGCACTGCGGGAATGAGATGCTCGCTTTCGCCTTTAACCACATAGATGGCGGAGGCGGGAGTTTCCATTATGTCCGCAAGTCTGCCAACCTCGTTCCCCGCTTCATCGACCACGGCTGCACCGATGATGTCCTGAAGGAAGTAGCTGCCCTTCGGCAGTCTTGCGTCCTTACGATCGATACATACGGTTTTGTTCTTAAGGCACATGGCGGCGTTCACGTCGCCGATGCCCTCCAGGGAGGCGATGAGCATATCCTTGTAGGGACGGGCGGAGAGCATTTTCACAGGTTTTTCGTCAATGTAAAGGGTTTTGAAGCTCTTCATGAATTCAGGGCTGTCCAGCCAGACCTGAATTTTAACCTCGCCACGTACTCCGTGGGTATTTACAATCTTTCCTGCTTCGATAAAACGCTGTTTTTCCATGGCAAAACCTCCACACATAACCAATTTATTATACCATGTCATGCGCAATTTAACAAGATAATTATACGTTCCTCTCGATAAAGTAAAAAGCAGAACAGATAAGCTGTTCTGCTTTTCGCTTCAGTCCATTATATCGACGGAAACCTTTTTGCCCTTTCTCTGGGCAACGGCCCGCATAAGGATACGAATCTCTTTTACGATTCTGCCCTGCCGGCCAATGACCTTGCCCATGTCGCCGTCGGCTACACGCACCTCAAATACGGTTTCGCCGTTGGCATAGCGCTCGGTCACAGAAACCTCGTCGGGATGGTCGACTAAGCTCTGTACGATATAGGTCAAAAGTTCTTTCATGCCGGTAGCATCTCCTTATTAGGCCTCAACCTTCTTGAGCAGGCCGCGAACGGTATCGGTGGGCTGTGCGCCGTTTGCGATCCAGTACTGTGCGCGTTCCATGTCGACCTTGATCTTCTGATCGCCCTCTGCCATGGGATCGTAAGTGCCGATTTCTTCAATAAAGCGGCCGTCACGGGGACTGCGGGAGTCAGCGACAACGATACGGTAGTAGGGAGCCTTCTTTGCGCCCATTCTGCGAAGTCTGATCTTTACCATTTATGTTTCACCTCCATATTTCTTTTCATTTATATACAAACGCTGCTGCGCTTGTAATCAGAATAATCCGCCGAGGCCGCCGAGACCCTTGCCTCCGCCCATTTTCTTCTGCAGCTTCTTCATGTTTTTGCCCGAGAGCTGCTTCATCATGACCTGCATGGCGGAAAACTGCTTGAGCAGTCGGTTCACATCCACTACGCTTGTGCCGCTGCCTGCGGCGATGCGTTTCTTGCGGCTTGAGTTCAGGAGATTGGGGTTTTCCCTCTCTTTTGGGGTCATTGACAGGATTATGGCCTCGGTTCGTGCCATTTCCTTCTCGTCCATCTTGGCTCCCTTGAGAGCCTTTGCATCCAGACCGGGTATCATGCCCATCAGGTCATTTATATCGCCCATACCCTTGAGCTGACGCATCTGATCAAGGTAGTCCTCAAGAGTAAAGCGGTTTTCCTTCATCTTCTCGGCAAGCTCCAGAGCCTTTTTCTCGTCATAGCTCTGCTCCGCCTTCTCGATTAGGGTGAGGACATCGCCCATACCGAGGATACGGCTTGCCATTCTGTCGGGGTAGAAGGGCTCGATCTGATCCAGCTTTTCACCTACGCCGATGAATTTGATTGGCTTTCCCGTGCTGGCCTTGATGGAGAGCGCCGCACCGCCTCTTGCATCGCCATCAAGCTTTGTGAGCATGACGCCGGTGACGCCCAGTGCGTCGTTAAAGGCATTGGCGGCATTGACTGCGTCCTGACCCGTCATGGCATCCACCACAAGCATAATCTCCGCAGGCTCCACGGCCTCTTTGATATTCCGCAGCTCAGCCATGAGCTCCTCGTCTATATGGAGGCGACCTGCGGTATCAAGGAAAACAAGGTCGTTGCCGTGCTTGCGTGCGTGCTCCACGGCGGCTCTGGCAATATCCACAGGATTTGCCGTGCCCATCTGGAATACGGGGATGTCAAGCTGAGCGCCCACAGTCTCAAGCTGCTTTATTGCGGCGGGGCGGTATATATCGCAGGCGACCAGCAGAGGCCGTTTTCCCTGTCTGCGCATATAGGCGGCAAGCTTTGCGCCGTTGGTGGTTTTGCCTGCGCCCTGCAGACCCACCAACATGACAACGCTGGGGCTTTTTGAGCCTATGCTCAGCCGCTGGTTCTCGCTACCCATGAGCTTCACAAGCTCTTCGTTAACTATTTTTATCACCTGCTGTGCGGGCGATAGAGCCTCAAGAACATCCGCGCCGGAGGCACGTTCGGTGACGTTTTTTGTGAATTCCTTTACTACCTTGTAGCTTACATCGGCCTCGAGAAGCGCCATACGCACTTCCTTCATTGCCTCCTTCACGTCGGCTGCATTAAGTCTGCCCTTGCCTCTGAGCTTCTTAAAGGCAGCGGAAAGCTTATCGGATAATGATTCAAATGCCATTTGTCGTCCTCGCTTTCTTACGGATTGTTAAACCTTCAGTCTGCGGAGCTTATCCCGCACGCTGTCCGTGAGGCAGCCCGCCTTGCTCAGCTCCCGCTCAAGCTCCTCTATCTGCCCGTTGCGCTCAAGGAATCTCTCTATAAGACGGGTCTTATCCTCAATCTCCGTCAGCGCAGCCTCGGCACGCTTAATAATATCCCATACGCCCTGACGGGATATCCCGCTCATTTCGGCAATCTCCGTCAACGAATAGTCCTCATTGTAGTGGAGGTCAAAATACTCACGCTGCTTTTCCGTCAGCAGCTCACCGTAGAAATCAAACAGCATGGCGCTGCGTATTCTGCTGCTTTCCATGGCGCTTGCCTCCTGTAAAGTAACATTCCTTTACAGAGTATACTACCCTCAGTCCTCTCTGTCAAGCGTTTTTACTTTGCAGAGAGCAATTTCTGTCGCACTTTTCCGCATAAGGGCTATAAACTGCAGTAATGCTTTAATTTATTCATTACATTGATCGAGGACACTCATGAAAAACAGCTTATTTTTGATTCAAAAGCCCTGTTGGTTATAAATTTTTCTGGTGCAGCGAATAAATTAACGGCAACGTCAAAAATACAGCGGAAAAGGTATACCATATGCGTGAGACTTGTGTTATAATATGAAATTAATTATAACTATCACTCTCTGCTTAAGGAGCTTTTCAGATGGATACCCTCAGATTTGAGCTGCTGCCCGGCGTTAACCTGACCTGTATACAGACCGAAAAATTTAAAACCGACTGTCTGAGCATAAGCCTGCTGACACAGCACCAGCGGGACACTGCGTCGCTGAATGCGGTGCTGCCCTATGTCCTGCGGCGGGGCACCAGATACCACCCCGATATGGAGAGCATCGCCTCTGCCCTTGACGAGCTGTACGGTACCTGTATTGAGCCCGTGGTACGCAGGATAGGCGAGATACAGTGCCTCGGCTTTTTTGCGAATATACCCTCAACGGCATATCTGCCGGAGGGTGGGGTTCTGCGCAGTGCCGCCGAGCTCATGTGCGAGATGCTTCTCAGCCCCAATACAAAGGGCGGTCTGCTTCTGCCCGCATACGTCGAGAGCGAGAAGGAAAAGCTTCTTGAGCGGATAAGAGGCAGAGTAAACGACAAAATGGGCTACAGCGTGTACCGTCTGCTGGAGGAAATGTGCTGCTATGAGGATTTTGCCGTACCCACAATAGGTACGGAGAGCACCGCAGAGGGCATTTACTATCAGAAGCTCACGAAGCAGTACAGAAAGCTGCTTTCCACCTGCCCCGTGGAGATATTCTACTGCGGTAGCGAAAATCCCGATGACGTGGCGGAAATATTCCGTGATTCCCTCTGCGCAATGCCCAGAGGTGAGATAAACTACGACATCGGCACGGATATCCGTATGAACTCCGTGGATAGCGAGGTGCGTTATTTCACTGAGGAGCTGAACGTCACTCAGGGCAAGCTCGCTCTGGGCTTCCGTCTCGGTGAATGTATGGAGGAGCCTGATATCGCCGCCATAACGGTGTTCAACGGAGTATACGGAGGCGGTGTGACCTCAAAGCTGTTCATGAATGTCCGTGAGAAGCTGTCTCTGTGCTACTATGCCTCCAGCAACGTGAACACTCACAAGGGACTTATGTGCGTATTCTCCGGCATCGACTTTGACAAGTACGAGGACGCAATGGCGGAGATACTTGCCCAGCTTGAGGATGTGAAAAACGGAGTTATCAGCGATGAGGAGCTAAGCGCAGCCAGGGCCGCAGCCTCATCTGCGCTGCGGACGGTATCAGATTCCGCAGGTGAGCTTGAGGGCTTCTGGCTTTCCAACATCGTAGACGGTCTGGATTTTGAGCCTGAGGAGCTGGCGGAGCTCTGCGAAAGCGTAAGCCGTGAGGATGTGGTGCGCATCGCCCGAAGCGTTGTGGCAGATGCGGTTTACTTCCTCCGGGGAAACGGTGAGGAGGCTGATGATGAAGATTAAAGAATATAAAAATCTTGGCGAAACCGTGTGCAGCGGTTCCCTGCCCAACGGTCTTGAGGTCATCACCATACCCCGCAGGGATTTTCGGCAGAAGTATGCGGTGTTTGCGACCTGCTACGGCGGAGCCTGCAGGAGGTTCCGTCACAACGGTGTATGGTATGATACTCCCGCAGGCGTGGCTCATTTTCTTGAGCACAAGCTTTTCGATATGCCCGACGGCGATAACGCCCTGAATATCCTTTCCATGAACGGAGCCCAGCCTAATGCCTTTACCTCCGGCGACGTGACGGCGTATTATTTCGAGTGCAGCGAGGGCTTTGAGGAGAATCTCCGTATGCTGCTGCGCTTCGTGTCCACGCCCTATTTCACGGAAGAGAGCGTTGCCAAGGAGCAGGGCATCATAGGACAGGAGATAGGAATGGGCGACGACGACCCCTACCGCTGTGCTTATTTCTCCCTCATGCGTATGCTGTATGAGCATAACCCCGTGCGCGAGGAGGTTGCCGGCACCGTGGAGAGCATTGCCGGCATAACGGCAGACACTCTCTACACCTGCCATGCGGCGTTTTACAACCCGAAAAACATGGTACTATGCGCTGCCGGCGATTTTGACCCACAGAAAATATACGATATTGCTATGGAGGAGTTGGGCGATAAGGACGGCATAAGTCCCGAGGTGGATTTCGGTGAGGAGGAAAGCTGCTTCCCTCTTGAAAAATACTCCGAGCTTAACATGGAGGTCTCAGCTCCCCAGTTTTTCATCGGCGCAAAAATAAGCCCCATACCTCGGGGAGAAGCGCTTTTACGTCAGAAGATTGTCTCTCAGCTTGCACTGCGAACTCTTTTCGGCAGGTCGGGCAACTTTTATAACAGCATGTATTCCGACGGACTGCTGAACCGCGAGTTCGACTTTGAGACCGATTACGTCGCCGGCACCGGTACGGTGATCTTTGAGGGTGAGAGCCGTGAGCCCCGAACCGTACTTGCGGAGATAATCAGAGCGGTAAATGAGGTTCGTGAGAAGGGACTTGACCGGGATCTGTTTCGCCGCGCGAAAAAGGCCTCCTACGGTGCAAGGCTTCGCGGTCTTGAGAGCTTTGATACCGTTTGTCTGTCCGCCATGGACGGATATTTTGAGGGCTATGAACCCATGGCCAGCTTTGACGTCCTTGAGAGCGTCACCGTCGAGGAGTGCGAGGCCTTCCTTACGGAGTATCTCGCTGAGGACAGACTCGCCCTGAGCGTAGTGCTGCCTCTGAAATGAGGTGCCCATGACCGTATTATCAGCAACCATGATGCGGGGGGCTGAGATAAGCTTCCCCATGCTCGGTGATTTTAAAATCAATCCTCCGGACTCCTTTACGCTCTTCGGCTTATCCATATACTTCTACGCCGTCATCATAGCCTGCGGCATGGTGGCAGCAGCCCTGTACTGCGCAAAGAGGGCCTCGAAATTCGGTCTCACGGAGGATAATCTATACGATTTTCTCTTATGGGCAATACCCCTCTGCGTTATAGGCGCAAGGCTGTATTTTGTGGCGTTCAAGTGGGACTTCTACCGCGACAATCTGAGCGATATCATCAATATCCGTGAAGGCGGTCTTGCCATCTACGGCGGTGTGCTGATGGGTATCCTCGTGGCTCTACTGTGGAGCCGGGCAAAAAAAATACCCTTCTTTGCGCTGGCAGACCTTGCCTCCTTCGGTCTGCTTATCGGTCAGGCCATAGGCCGTTGGGGAAACTTCATGAACCGTGAGGCCTTCGGCGCTCAGACAGATATCTTCTGCCGCATGGGCCTGAACTATCCCGGAGATGCTCCCATCTATGTCCATCCGACCTTTCTGTACGAAAGCCTGTGGAATTTCATTGGGCTTGCCTTTCTGCACATATGGACGCAAAAGGGCGGGCGCAGGTATGACGGACAGGTGTTCTGGCTGTATATATTCTGGTACGGTCTGGGAAGAGCATGGATAGAGGGTCTGCGTACGGACAGCCTCTATATCGGAGACACAACTCTTCGTGTATCCCAGCTTCTTGCGGCGGCAAGCTCCGCTGCGGCGCTGGTAATCCTTATAATCAAAGCAAAAAAGAAATCGAACCCCGCCGAAATGTATGTAAACAGGCAGGGAGAAAGGCAGGAAAACAATGGCTAATTACACAAGTATGCTGAAGGGAACTATAAAAGCTCTGGGCAGAAAAGCAAAGAATATCGCCGAGGACAACGCCTTCAGAGACGTTTATGACCGCAGCACCACTACCGCAAGATGCTACACCAATATCGCAAAGCTCAGCGTGCTCATAAACGGTGAACTGGAGGATCAGCAGAAGGTCTTCAACGAGATCGGACGCACCTTCTATGAATTAAACCGCAGCGATCCCCCCGAGCTCTTTGCGGAGCTCTTTGCAAAGGTGGGAGAAATGGACGACAAAATCGAGACCATGCGTGCGGAGCTCGCCGCGGCGAAATCCGCCGTGGAGGCAGCCCGCAGCTCTGCTCCCTCCGACGAGTCTGCTCTCCCGGAGGAGATAGGTATCGCTCCGGAGCCGGAGGCAGAGGATGAATAACGAGGTATTAAAATGTCTTGAGGAGCGCCGCAGCATAAGAGTATACAAGGACGAGCAGATAAAGCCCAAGGAGCTGGACGCTATCCTTCGTGCGGGTATCTACGCCCCGTCGGGAATGAACAGGCAGACCTCCGTTCTTGCGGTATTTCAGGATAAGGATACCGTGAAAAAGCTCTCGGCACTTAATTCGAGCTTTGCCGGCGGCCGCTTTGCAGATCCCTTTTACGGAGCGCCTACGGTCATAATGGTGCTGGGCGACAGCAGAGTCTATACATATCTCGAGGACGGAGCTCTCACCATGGGCAACCTCATGAATGCCGCCCACGCAGTGGGTGTTGACTCCTGCTGGATACACAGAGCGAAGGAGATGGCTGAGGACACCGAATGCAGAGAGCTGCTCCGCAGCATGGGTATCGGTGATGAATATGTAGGTATCGGCTGCTGCATCCTAGGCTACCGTGACTGTGCGTATCCCGAGCCCCGTCCCCGCAGAGAAAACCGTATTTTCATTCATAAATGAGCACAAAAAAACCTCCGATTCGCTTGAATCGGAGGTTTTTGCCGTGTATTTACATTGCCGCTCTGAAGAGGAAGCAAACTATCTGAGCTCTGGTGCAGGTCGTGTTGGGGCTGAAGGTGGTGGCGGTGGTTCCGGCGGTGATGCCGTTGTCCACTGCCCACAGCACTGCATCATAGTAGTAGGCTCCCTGAGATACGTCGCTGAAGGGATTTGCGGCGGATACCGTCTCCTCCCCTGCCGCACGCCACAGGAAGGACACTATCTCAGCACGGGTGCAGGTCTTGTCGGGGCTGAAGGTGGTGGCGGTGGTTCCGGCGGTGATGCCGTTTTCAAACGCCCACTGCACTGCCTTATAGTAATATGCGCACTTGCTCACATCCGCGAAGGGCATGTCGGAGCTCTCGGGAGCGGGGCAACCTGCCGCACGCCACATGAAGGTCACAGCCTGAGCACGGGTGCAGGGTCCCGTGGGGTCAAAGTGAGTGAGGTCAACACCGCAGGTGATGAGATTATCCAGCGCCCATTTTACCGCATCTCTGCAGAAGCTGTCTATATCCACGTCAATGAAGGGGAAACTGCAGTCCTTGCCGCTCTCCTCCTCTGTTCCGAGGTCCTCAAGTCTCCATATCTGAGTGCCCCAGTAGGGGTTCGCGGTGCCGATGACCATGCCGGCATCGGTGTTTGCGAACACTCGCAGACCGTGGTTGAAGGGATCGCCGAAGCCGTCTATGGTGATGGTGGAGAAGTTCACTCCGTCCTCGGTGACGTACATATCAAAGCCGCGGGTCGCCTGACCGAGGTACTTTGCCGTCTGCAGAAGCTGAGATGCCTTGTAGATTACGTCCTTGACGGTCTGGGAGAAGTTCTTCAGCTTTGCCACGGTATCCTTGAGAGAATCGCAGCTCAGAGCGTATTTCTCCACATTGCCGCTGAAAGCGCTGAGAGTACCGCTGCCGACAGTGGCTCCGGAGAACATCTCAGCCAGAGACTTATCGTCCAGTTTGTTGAAGAGCGCACGCATATTTGCAAGGCTGTCGTCGGAGCCTTCCTCGGGTATGGAGGCCTCAAGGAATTCACGGATGTAGCCCAGCAGACGCTGCCACTCACCCTTGGACATCTTCAGCAGGTCAAAGTTTGCAAACTGTCCCAGAGGCTCAAGGATGCTGCTGGTATCCATGGTGCCCACATAGAGCTTGCCGTCACAGACGTTCATTCTCCAGATGTACTGGTTTTCATTGTGACCGAAGCCGGAGCCGATACCGGAGAGGCTTCCGTCGGGGAACATCTCACTGCTGTCGCCCACGACCAGTTCGATGTTCTCGTTCTTGTCCATGCGGTAGAGTCTTACGGACTGCTGGAAGTTGAGATTAAGGAAGGTGCAGTCCATGCCGAACATGAAGTCCTCAAGAGCTATCTCCTCATCGTTGTACTCACCGATGTAGAGGTAGTCACCGAAGACCTGCAGCACGCCGGCGCCTGCACGGGTACGCTCGGGGTCGATGCCGAAGGTGTATTTTGCGCCGTCGGCCTTGTCGCCGACAACGGGAGTCCATGTCCAGCTGCCGTCCTCGGCCTTGTCGCCTCTTACGATGGCGAAGGACTGCATGGTGTGCTCATCGGGCATATTGTCAGGAGTGCCGGTGCAGATGGAAACATAGATGCTGCCGTTAAACTCCGCAATCTCCCAGATGGAGCCGCCGTATATGCTGTCTTCAAAGTGGAAACCGGGATACTCGTACAGATCCTCAAAGCTTGCAATCTTGGTGAAGGCGTCCTGACCGTCCCAGGGATGGTCGGAGGACAGGATGAGGGGAGCGATGACGCCGGTGTCCTGATCTCTGATAACACAGCTCACGATAAGCTCTCCGTCAAATTCGCAGAGACCTCTGATACCGCTGCAGATACCCTGAGTGTAGCCCTGATAGAAATCCGCCATGGTCATGCCCTGATAGACCACCTTGTACTCGTCGGTCTCGGGGTCAATCTGAAGGATAACGGGCAGACTGTTGACGCTGCCGCAGAAATAAATCTTTCCGTCATATTTGCAGGCGTTGCGCATGGCCATGTTCATGCCGCAGGAGGCTTTGGACATAAGAAGCTTGGTCTCGCCTGTCTTGGCATTGATCTTTGCGATGATGCCGCCGGGAGTGCCTCCGTCCTCTTCGGAAATGAACAGCTCACCGTTGAAGATGACCTTCATTATGGCGTTGAACTGCTCTGTGGAATAGTCATGTCCCAGAGAGCTTCCCATGACCTTCATAGTGCTCATCATAGCGTCGGCGCAAGTGGCGACATAGATCCAGTCACCGTACTCCGCGGCAGCCCAGGAATAGCACTCAGAGCGGTCGCCCTGACCCTGATCCACAGATGCTACCACACCGTTGCCCACATAGTCGACGATACCGTCAGCGTATCTGTCGGCAACGCCCAGCTGATTGGTGGGAGAATCGGCATGGGAAACCTTATAGAGCACATACTCACCGTCTGCACTCTCGTAGGAATAAAAGTCCTGCTCAGAAGCATCTGCCAGTGCCGCCGCAGGCAAAAGGCTGAGCAGCATTGCGGCAACAAGGAAAATACTTAATAAGAATTTTACTCTTTTCATGATTTTCTCCTTTTCGTTAAATTTTTGGTTTGCTATAGTGCTATTTTAAACACTTTAAGCATTTTTGTCAATATTATTTCAAATATTTGATATTATTCTCATATTTTTCCTATTGATTGTTATTTTATTAATCAATCCTCTGTCAGCGGATTCTCATGCACCATGCAGTGCTTGACCTCCGGCATACTGTTTTCTATGGCGTCATGTACACGCTGGGCGATTTCATGAGCTTCGTTTAAGGTTTTGCTGCCGTCCACGGCGATTTCCACATCCACATAGACCCTGGCACCAAAAAGTCTTGTTTTCAGGTCATCGATGCCAAGAACGCCACTCTGGGCCAGGATGATTTCCCGCATTCTCTGTTCATCCTCTCCCGGACAGGAATGGTCCACCATCTTATCCAGGGCATCCTTGAAGATGTCCAGGGCTGCTTTTTCGATGAAAACGCAGATGACGATACTGGCTACAGGGTCCAGGATCGGATAACCCATTCTCGCACCCAGAATACCCACAAATGCTCCGATAGAGGACATCGCATCCGAGCGGTGATGCCAGGCATCGGCCATCAGTGCGCCGGATTTGATCTTCTTCGCCGCCGCTCTTGTAAACCAGTACATCCATTCCTTCACACCGATGGATACCACCGCCGCGATCAGAGCCAGAAGCCCCGGCACTTCAAGGGCAGCTGCATCTCCGGATGTAATCTTCTGAACACCACTGAACCCGATACCGATGCCGGTTCCCGCCAGTAGAACGGCCAGGATAATAGAGGCCACACACTCCAGTCTGTCATGACCATAAGGATGATTGTCATCCGGTCCTTTTTCTGCAATTGAAACGCCAACCATAACCACAATGGTACTGAGTACGTCCGAAGCGGAATGGACCGCATCGGAAACCATGGCTCCGGATCTTGCCACAATACCGGCGATCAGCTTCAAAAGGGACAAAACCACATTCACCACGATGCTGATGGTGGAGACTCGCATGGCAATGGCCTTTGCACTGCTGCTTTCATTGGCGTTCATATTCGTGTTCATGTTCATATTGTTATTCATTGCGTCACTTCCCTGTATGTCAATACTTCTGTATCCGTCTTCGCTATAACAATGTCTTTTAACTATGTTATCAAGCTATGTCTTTAAGGTACTACCCTTTGGGGAAAATGTTATACTGTTAGTTCTACGTCATAATCTTTAAGAATCTGTCCTGTAAATCGCTATTTTAATAGAAAGGTATAAACCATATCTGCCGCTACGATCACTGCCAGAACCGCCGCAAGCATTTGCGTACGCTTTTCTCCAAGTCTGTCCGTTACCAGGTTAAATGCCGGTTGGAAGAGATAGAGGAAGAGCACGCCGCCCAGTCCGAATCTGAGAGACGGGGACAGGGCGATCCTTGCCTGGAAATTGTACTTGTAATCCGCGTAGGTCTGCCAGGGCCAGCTGCCCATGACCAGTTCACACAGATAGGAGGTCACCAGCTCGATGGCAGTTGCAATGGTCATACATCCAAGAAAAACAAGGGGGATGTATTTCAGCCTCTCTTTCAGGTCCTTTTCTTTGATCATCGGATAAATGGTGAACAGAAAGGCAAGGGCTCCGACACCGTAAACCGGGCAGTAGGGACCAAACAGAACGCCTCTGTTTGTAAAGCCCCAGCGGTAAACTGCGACCTCCAGAAAGACCTCGTAGCACCAGCCGAAGACCGCATACATCATAAAATACAGAAAGTACTTTGATAGTGTGTTTTTCACGTCAAAACTCCATTCATTATTCAAGTCAGATCTGCATCCAACAGGTAATTCGCGAATCTGTCTCGAAGAGATTTCGCGGGCGAGTCCCAGGGCAGCTGCACCGCCTTCCTTTGGACGACTCTGCCATCCGTCATAGACCCATCTGTCAAGTGTTCCATACAGTATATATGCCTATTTCTCATTCGTCAATGGGTTTGGAGATTACAGGAATGATTATCAGTTAGAAGCCTGTTTTGCCCCGTTTTTCAGCTATTTTACTTCGAATATTGCCCCGTTTTTTCAGGAAAATGCAATATAATATAAAAACGCCGACGGCGAGGTACGTCCCCGCATCCGGCGCTTTTATTATTCGTTCACCATTTATTTGCAGTCTATGCTGCGTTTATAATCCTAGTATCTGATCACGGTGTCGTCCATGGTCATGTTATGTTTGATGCTGTCGCAGCATGCCTTAAATTCCTTCAGCTCCTCCTCAGGCAGGTTGTACTGAATGATTTCCTCAACGCCGTTCGAGCCGATGATGCAAGGCACGCCGGCGAAGAGACCGGACACACCGTATTCACCGCACAGCTCCATGCTGGCGGGCATGATGGCTTTTTCGTCGTGAAGCACGATGTCCACGACTCTGCACAG
>JABUSQ010000052.1 GCA_021442665.1 Oscillospiraceae bacterium | reverse complement strand
GGCTATGCCAACACCTTCATCTTCCCCGAGATCCAGTCCGGCAACATCGGCTATAAGATCGCAGCCCGTCTCGGCGGCTTTGCAGCCTACGGCCCCATCCTTCAGGGTCTCAACGCTCCCATCAACGACCTCAGCCGCGGCTGCAATGCCGAGGAAGTGTATCAGATGTCTATAATCACCGCCGCTCTTAAATAAACGCAGCTTGCGGGTCTTTTCCGCCGTAGGTTCGTTATTCCCCCTCGAAATATCTGTATATTCCTTCGGGGAAATGCCTTCCTACGGCGAAAAATCCCTCGCAATCTGCTTTTGCCGGCAGGTTCGATAGCTGCGCACTTGAATTAACAGAGCTTGCGGGTCTTTTCGACGCTCGCGCAGTGAGCGTCGAAAAGTACGCCACAGGCGTACATTGAGGCGCAGAACGGAGTGCAAAAAATTCGTCAAAGAAGTCAAAATGACTTCTTTGACAAACTGAGGCAGGGGAGACCCTGCCTTTTTAAGAGGTGGCATTATGGACAGAGAAGAGTATATGGGCCTGGCGCTGGAATGCGCAATAGAGGCCTTTGACGCCGGGGAGGTTCCCGTGGGCTGTGTCGTTGTTGACTCTGAGGGAAGGGTCATAGGACGGGGACGCAACCGCAGGGAGCAGAGCCGTGACGCTTCCGCCCATGCGGAGCTGGAGGCCATTCGTGAGGCCTGCGCAGAGCTGGGCGACTGGCGGCTGTCCGGGTGCAGCATCTTTGTTACTTTGGAGCCCTGCCCTATGTGCGCAGGGGGCATAATAAACTCCCGCATACCCACGGTGGTCTACGGCGCAAAGGACGAGAACACCGGCTCCTGCGGGAGTGTGATAAATCTGTTTGAGGAACGCTACGGGCACAGACCCGCCGTCTACGGCGGAGTTCGGGAAAAGGAGTGCGCAGAGCTTCTGAAAAGCTTCTTTGAACGGCGCAGATAAGCGTGCAGCCGGACGTATAAAAAGGACGTGCTCAAAGCACGTCCTTTTTATATCGTCATTTCATTTTACGCTGCCGTCGGGATTGAACAGGGGAAGCTTGCCAAGAACTATGATATCCTCACGGTCATAGGCATCACCCTCTGCCAGCACCGACATTTTGCCTGCGATGATGCCGCCGGCGGAATTCACCAGCTCCTCGGTCGCTCTCAGAGATTCGCCCGTGGAGATAACATCATCGATGATGACCACCCGCTTGCCCTTCATAAGCTCAGCGTCTGCCCTGTCCAGATAGAGCTTCTGCTCACCTGCGGTGGTGATGGACTGAACGGTGACCTCAAAGGGATCGCTCATATATGCCTTTGCCTTCTTGCGGGCAACGAGGTACTTATCCGCTCCGCTCTGACGTGACATTTCATAGATGAGGGGTATGGACTTTGCCTCGGGAGCGACGAGGTAGTCGTATTCCGGTGCAAGCTTCAAAAGCTCTGCGGCGCAGTGGACGGTGAGTTCAACATCGCCGAACATGACGAAGGCTCCGATATAAAGATCGTCCGTGACCTTACATATGGGAAGCGCCCGTTTTAAACCGGCAATGTCAATTTCGTAAAACATAACTGTCTCCATTCCGTGCTCAGCACAATAATCGAAAATGACCTGCATTTTCGTAATTAAAATACAAAAATATTTTACATTATATCGTACAAAAATCAAGGTCTGTACAGAAAAAACTGAAAAAATTTTGCTTCTGCGGCAGAAAATTACACGGTGAAGCCCGCGGGCTGCCTTAATTCGCAGTCACGGAAGAGGCTGTGCACGGCGGAGGAGTAATCCGCCAGCGTGCGGGATTTTCTCAGTGCCTTCAGAGGCTTTTCTGCGTCCGCAAAGCAGCAGGACATATAGAGCCACAGCTCCTTCATGTGCAGCAGCAGAGGTGTTTCCTGACCGATCCGCTGACGGCAGGCATCAAGAAGCTCGGCGTGGAAGTGCTCCAGCTCCTGCTTCGTAAGGGGAGCCTCACCCTTTAATTCACCTATGAGTCCGGGATTTGCCGCAAGACCTCTGCCCGTCATTATCCGCTCCGTACCGGGAAACTCCGACATGAAGCCTTCAAAGCGGGCTCTGTCGAAAATATCGCCGTTATAGCACAGGGGCGCACGGCTCTCCTCCGTCGCTCTGCGCCAGACATCGAGGTGGGGGCTGCCCTTGTATTTCTGCGTCTGAAGGCGGGGGTGGATAATAAGCTCCCGTATGGGGTATCTGCCGAACAGCTCCAGAAGTGCGGAAAACTCCTCCGGCTCGTCACGCCCGATGCGGGTCTTTACGGAGATATCCACGGGGCTGTGCTCAAACACCTCGTCGAAAAACGACCTCAGCAGCTCCGGCTCCGAGAGCAGTCCCGCCCCCTTTTTCTTGCTCACCACCGTACCCGAGGGGCAGCCGAGATTGAAGTTTACCTCCCTGTAGCCCATCTCCCTGAGCTCACGGGCAGCCCACAGAAAATCACCTGCATCGTGTCCTATGAGCTGGGGTATGAGGCAGATTCCCTCGTTATGCTCGGGAACAAGCTCCCGAAGCTGGCGGGGCGTGAACAGCCTCGTTGCGGTGGGGGATATGAAAGGGGTGTAGTATCTGTCTGCGGCGGTGAAGAGCCTGCTCTGCACCTGCCTGAAGCTGAAGTCCGTGACACCCTCCATGGGTGCGCATTCAAATATCATCATCTGTCCGCGAGACCTAACAGCAGCGGCGTCGCCTGCACAGGAGCGACACGGCAGGTATACTTCAGAACCGTCACTTCAGGCGTCCCCCATATTCAGCTCGTAAATCTCGTCGTAAATCTCGTCCGCCAGCTCGCCGAATTCGTTGAGCCTGTCGTACTTGGGGGCCTCAAAGCCCTTGTCGTCAATGAGCTCGTAGAGCATTTTCAGGGCTGCGAAGCTGGTCTCCGCCTCCAGAGCGGCGGGCAGATGCTCCTGCAGGAAGTCCTTTGCACGTTCCGATATTCTGTATTTGATTTCCATTGTTGCTCTCCTTGAACTGTTTTTGTTACTATTATACTATATTTTTTCGCCGTTACAATCATATTTTTTTCACACCGCTATTGACAAAAGGTCACGGCGTCCGCAAAATATAAACAGAAATTTATGACGGAGTTGTTTAATGAGCATTTTTGCATGGATAGTCATCATAACCGCCATTGCCGGCGTAGGCGGAACGGGAGTGGGCGGATTTCTCGGAGCGGTGCTCCGACGGGACTCCACAAAGGTTGTGAGTCTGCTGCTGAGCTTCGCCGGGGGAGTTATGCTGGCAGTGGTGTGCTTTGATCTTATACAGAGCGCCTTCCTGCCCGAGGGAGCAACACAGGAGACAAACCTCTGGCTCGTGGTTGCCGGCGTGCTGCTAGGCTACCTTGTGATTTACCTTTTAAACTACATAATCGACCGCAGCACCAACCCTGAGCTGTCTCATATAGACGAAAAGCATCCTCAGACCGCCGACGACCTTGACGAGCTTATCCACGCCGACCATCTGCGTATGCACCGGGAGAAGGGGGAAAACGAGCACTACGAGCTGTTTATTGCCGGACTGGTCATGGCCTGCGCCATCGCTCTGCACAATCTCCCGGAGGGCATGGTCATCGGCGCGTCCTACGCAGGGGACCCCGGCTCCGTCATAGGCGGCAGCGGCTTCATCATAGCCGTGGTCATCGGTCTGCACAACATACCCGAGGGTATGGCGGTGTCCGTACCGCTCCTCACCGGGGGCATGGGCAGGGGGAAGGCAATACTCATAACCGCCCTGTCGGGAGTTCCGACAATAATCGGAGCCATGCTGGGCTATTCACTGGGACTTATCGGCCCCATCTGGCTGTCCGTATCCCTGAGCTTCGCCGCCGGAGCCATGCTGTATGTTGTGTTCGGCGAGCTTTTGCCCGAAGCCATACTCATGTGGCGTTCCAAGCTCCCAGCACTGTTCATGCTGATCGGTACCCTTGTGGGTCTTATTCTCGTACATGTCTGAAAAAACCGAAGCCCGAAGGCTTCGGTTTTTCTTATCCTCTTTTTACGAGGGATTTTTTCTGCCACGCTCCGCTGAAATAGCGTCCCCAGGAAAGGGCAACACAGGCAAGCCAGCCCATGGGCACGGCATACCACACCGCCTGATAACCCACGTCGAAGAGGAATACCATGGCGTATGCCGCCAGTACACGGATGCCCAGTGTGGACATGGAACACAGCATGGCGAAAAAGGCATCGCCCGAACCCTGCAGCAGTCCCACTGTGGGAAGATACAGGGAGAACAGCAGTACAAAGAAGCTCATGAAGCGTATCATCTCCACGCTCATGCGCAGACCCTCTCCGCTTACTCCGAACAGCGTGGATATGGGATTTGCGAAAACGTAGATGAGAACGGCGATGAAGGCGGAGAACGCAAGGGACATGAGAATGACCTTCCGCCAGCACTCCTTAACACGCTCGGGCCTGTCAGCGCCCATATTCTGTCCCGTGAAGGTGGACATACCCGCATTGAGAGCCATGATGGGCACGAAGATGTAGTTCTCGACACGGTTGCCCACGGTGAAGGCGGCCATAAGAGCCTTTCCGAAGTAATTCACAAGTCTCTGCATGAACATTCCGCCCACGGCAACCACGCTCTGCTGCAGCATGGAGGGTATGCCCATCTGCAGACACTTTTTGCCCATGTCGGGGTAGAACCTCAGTTCTCTCAGCCTGAAGCTGAGTATGGGATATCTGCGCCTTGTGTAGAACAGAGAGAAGAGCGTGCTGATGCACTGAGCGATGACGGTGGCGATCGCAACGCCGGCTACGCCCCAGTCAAATACAAGAACGAAGAGAAGGTCAAGCCCCAGATTCACGAAGGTGGATACGAGCAGGAAGTACAGGGTCGCCTTGCTGTCGCCCAGCGACCTCAGCAGTGCCGAAACCGCGTTGTAGACAAACATGAATATAAGACCCACGGAGTAGATGGAGAAGTAGGTCACAGCCTCCTTCAGCACTTCGGGGTCACGGATATCCATCACGGTGCCCAGCAGCCAGCCTGAGCAGCTTATACCGAAGACGACACCCGCAAGGCCCATAACACCCAGCAGCACGAAGGCGGTGGAGGCTGCTTTGCGTACCTCGGCCTCACGCTTTGCCCCGAAAAACTGGGAGGTGACTATGCCGCAGCCGTTGGACAGACCGAAGGAGATGGCAATGAAGAGAAAATTCAGGCTTGCGCAGTTTCCCACGGCTCCCAGAGCGGCGTCGGATACATATCTGCCCACGACGATGCCGTCCACTGTGTTGTACAGCTGCTGGAGGAGGTTTCCCAGCATTATGGGCAGAGAAAAATTCAGAACGTGCCGCCAGCCCGTTCCCGTAGTCATGTCAAGCTTTCCCTTCAAGCTCACACCCCATTTCCGTAAGCGTTACATTTTATCTTAGCATTTTTTAAATGGTTATGCAACAAATAAAAGCGATATTGTTTATATACGGCTTTTGTGGTATAAATCTGTTATACTGAGATAGAGGTCGGACTATGAAAAATTACAGACTGACCCTGTGCTATGACGGCAGCCGCTACAGCGGCTGGCAGAAGCAGGGGAATACGGAAAACACCATACAGTATAAGCTTGAAGCGCTGCTGTCAAGGCTGCTGTCCCGGGAAACGGAGCTTGCGGGAAGCGGACGCACGGACGCAGGTGTTCACGCAAGACGGCAGGTCTGCTCCTTTCACGCAGACACGGATATGAGCTGCTCTGAGCTTCTTGCGGAGATAAGGCGTTATCTGCCGGAGGATATAGGCGCAATTTCCCTTGAGGAGGCGGAGCCGAGATTCCACGCACGGCTGAGCTGCCGCGGCAAGACCTACGTCTATCGGGTATGGAACAGCCCCGAGCCCAATGTCTTTGAACGGAAGTATGTGTACTGCACTGATAAGACTATTGACCTCGATGCCATGAGAAGGGCTGCGGAGCTTCTCTGCGGCGAGCATGATTTTTCCGCCTTTACCTCCGCAAAGAGAATGAAAAAATCCGCAGTAAGGCGCATCGAGAGCATTGAAATATCCCGCCGAGGCGGTGAGCTGCGCTTTATACTCACGGGAAACGGGTTCCTGTACAACATGGTGCGCATTATCGTGGGAACGCTTCTTGAGGCGGGAGCGGGTCAGCGGAGCATTGCCTCCGTTGCCGAGGCTCTGGCGGCGAAGGACAGAGAGCTTGCGGGCTTCACAGCCCCTGCCAAGGGGCTGACGCTCTGGGATGTGTACTACTGATATATAAAAAAGACCGTCACTGACGGTCTTTTTTCATGCCCAGCGGAAGTTTTCCTTTCCTGCACCCAGCTCAAAGTGGTATTTTGCGATACCGAGGTCCATCTTGCTGTAGAAGGCAAGCTTTGCCTCGGCAGATACCGTGTCGCCCTTCTGCTCAAAATAAAACTTCTGCTGATTTATGGCGGTGGGAGCCAGAAGCACTGCCTCCATGCCGTCCCTGAACCACTGCGGAGAGTCCTCGCTTATATTGCACAGCGTGCTCAGAGCCTTGTTCTTATGGGGAACACCCTGATTTTTGCCGTAGCCCAAAGCTATGACGACATGCAGCTTTTCGCCTGCACCGCTGCGGATATTCACCTTGCCCTTTTTATAGGTCAGAGCCACCCAGCAGGTATTGAGCCCCAGCTCCTGCGCCAGAAGCACCAGCTTCTCGCCGTAATAGCCCACCTTCTCATCGGCGTTCTTCTCACCCACCACGGCGAAATAGTTGCGGCAGCCCGAAAACTGACCGTAGTGCGCGGCGTTGGCATTAAACGCTTCCGGCTCACTCACGAAAAGCTGAATGTTAAGTCCGCTCTCGGCATTTATCTCCGCAATTGCGGCATTGAGCTTCTCCAGCTTTTCGGTCTCAATCTCTCTGTCAAGATACGCACGGACAGAGTGCCGTGCCTGCATGATCTCAAGCTTTTCCATAATATCTCCTTCTACTTTAAAAAATCACCGTCAACATAAAAAACTCTTCCGCCCCGGGGCTTTATGCGCTTTCCGCCGAAGACTATCCATATAATGTCCATTCTCTGCGCAGGCATGGGAGCGTCACCGTCGGTGAAGATGATGCGGTTGTCGGCACGACCGGAAAAAGCATTTACGGCGGCTGAGAAGCTGGTGCCGTGCCGCCCCTCAAAGACCATTTCCTCCAGGTCACGGATACTGTTTATATCCGTAAAGCCGTAAAACACAGTGTCAAAGCAGCCCACCCTGACCCTGGAATAGGGCAGGATATTGCGGCATTCCTGCAGAAAACGCTTCAGCAGAGGCTCGTCAATGGAGCCGCTGGTGTCAAGAAGTATCTCCGTCACCGCAACCGGTATCTGCTCAAGGCAGGGTCGGAGTATGCCGTCCTCGATGACCGCATTGCGGTACGACCAGTCCACGTCAAAGCTGCCCATGGGTCTGAGTATCCTGCGCCAGTCGAATATGCGTGTCGCCACGCCGATGTCGCTGAACACCACATGCTCGGGGACACTCTCCTCGCTGACCACGGAATCAAGCCCTGCGGATATCCGGCTCTGTCGGTTTTCGCTGCCCAGCTTGTCCCCGCTTCTTCTGCTGAGGAGACCGCCCTCCGGGCTTTGCTCGGAATAAGCGCCGCCGTTTCCGCCGGAGCTTTCGGATAGAGCCTCGCCTCTGTCGCTCTCGCTGAAGAGACTGCGTTTTTCACCGGCAGGAGAGGAGTGCATATCCTCCTTATCGGAATCCCGTCTGCTGTTTATCAGCTCCGTGAGGGGGCTTGCCTCAAGCTCTGCGGGGCTTTCCGCGTCGGGTCTGCTGTCTGAATTCTGAGTGCCGTCCTTGTCCCGAAGAGCACCGAAAAGCTCCTCCGTCATAACGGAGAAATACTTCCCCGCGCCCCCGACATCGGCTGCCTCGCTTTTCCCGGACTTTTCCGAAAACAGCGACAAAAGCCGCAGAAACAGAGCATAAAGCCAGGATCTACGCATTCTCTCTCTCCCTGCGTCTCAGCTCCGCCAGTGTTTCCAGACGTGAAAGCTCTCCGTGCGCCCAGAAGGAATCAAAGAGCGCGCAGTATTCCTCGTCCATAGCTTTTACGAAGCTCCGCACAGCTTCGAGATTTTCCCTGTCCGTCTGCGACAGACAGATCACGCTGTTTCGCTTCTCCTCTGCGGTGAGTGAAAGACTGTCGGGGTCAAGACCGCCCAGCACATCCTCACAGGTGATGAGACTGTCTTTGCAGAAGGCGCAGAAGTCTGCGGTGATGCTCTCGCCCACCAGTGAGCGAAGCATCTCGGGTCTTCCCGACGTATAGAGAAGTCTGGAGGCAAGCTCCCATTTTCTCGGGTCTGCGTTGGGAAGCTGACCGTCATACTCACTGCGGAGAGGGAGCCCCTCACGGCAGGCGATGTAGGTGTAGACGGCAGGATGGATGCGGTTATCCGCCGCCCAAAGAAGCCATGCGTCCAGAGAGGTCTGAATGTAGACATGGGCGAAGCGGTTAAACAGAGGCTCGGCAAGCTGATACGCTGCCAGCGAATCGTTCAGCTCGTTGCCTGCGGCGACGATGTGGGCGTTGTCCGGCAGCTTCCACAGACCGTTCACTTCACGGTCAAGGACTATGTTGAAGGCACTGCCCTGTATGCTCGGCAGGGCGTTGGTCAGCTCGTCAAAGAACAGAACATGGCATTTTTCAGGCTCACTTTCACAGATGCGCTCTAATTTTTTCAGCCATGTGGGCTTGATATCCGTAAGCTCGCCGCTGCTCTGATCCACTATGCTCTTGCCGTTAAGGCTGTCGGGTGTGGCGTTTCGCATATAGATAACCACACAGTCCGGGTCTATCTGCCTTATCCTTGCGCTCTTGCCCTCGGAGGAGGCTCCGTGCAGAAACACGGGCACGCCGCTTTCAATACAGCCCCGGATTATATCCTCCTCGCTGACCTCGGAAAAATCGAAGCTGTGGGGATTTGCTCCGCATTTTGCGGATTTTTCTCCGGAAAGCCCGGGGCTTAGCTCGGATACGCTGAAAATATCACGGCTCATGTAACGGGTGAGGTAGACACCCATCTCCGTCTCGTCAAAGTTGAATTCCGGTACCGCCGCCTGCTTTTGCAGTCTCACACCGGATACGAGACAGTTTTTCGCAACGAAAAGCTTCTCCTCAAAATCTGCGTACCACTCCACGGGCTCGACTCTGAGCCACACCGGGTCGCCGGGTGAATACAGCATGCCGTTGGAGAGGGTGAATTTCTCGCTCTGCTCCTTGGGGCGGGACTTTATGCGGATGAATTTTTCACCCATGAAGCCGTATTCGGCGCACTCCTCCGGAATGAAAGCCACGGCAGTGTCCTCCGCACCGTGACGGAGCCTGTCGCCGTAGGACTGGAAGGTGCGCCCGCTCTTCATCATGTCGGGCAGCTCATCGGTGGTGATTTTCTGAAATATCAGCTCATTTTTCTCCACAAAGCGGTAGTCCTGCTTCTTCTCCCTGAAGGTGTTGCCGCAGAAGGTGTAGACCTTGCCTGTGGGCAGCAGAGTGCCGTTTTTCAGCGCCTTGTCCAGCCTTGCGGAAACAACAGCGTCGGCGGCAGAGCGGGGATATTCCCCAAGAGTCACCTCGCAGTCCTCCGTGACGGAGAGGCGTTCAAACAGCTCCCGGCTTCTGAAGCAGGGGCGAATTGCGCTGTCGTGACGCTTGCGGTAGTATTCCGCTCTTTCGCCCTGAGCATCTATGGCAAGGGCTGTCCATCGTCCTCCGGCAGTGGAGGTGAAACTCCAGCCGAGACGGCGGGAGAGTCCCTGTGACACGGACAGAGCACAGCCCGTCACAAGGGCAAGGTCGGTTATAACGCAGTCGGCTCCGTATTTTTTCAGCACCGACAGGGGCTTTTCGCCCCATATCATATCTGCACTCAGCAGCTCAAGCTTTTCCATATGCTCCCCCCGAAACAAATGTTTTCTGTAATTATATACTACTTTCGGGCTTTTGCATAGAAAAAAATACCCCGGGGAGGCAAAAGCTCCCCGGAGCAGAGTATAGCTTATGGATTCAGATGAGGGACAGGAGTATCTTACAGAAGCTCCTTGATGGCGTCGCCAAGAATCTTAATGCCCTTTTCAATGTCCTCGTTGGTGGAGTTGGAGTAGTTTATACGCAGGGTGCGAACATCACGCTCGTACTCGTAGAAGGGATCGCCGGGGCATACCGCAACGCCCTTTTCGATGGCTGCTCTGGTTACGTCCACGGCCTTTACGCCCTCGGGCATGGTCGCCCATACGAACATGCCGCCCTCGGGCTTGGTGAACTCAACCTCTTTGGGGAAGAACTTGTCCATGCACTCCAGCATGTACTCTGCCTTCTGACGGTAGAGCTCCTTGGTAGTCTCGATGTGAGCGTCAAGGTCAACATCCTGAAGGAACTGTGCCAGCACCATCTGGCCGAAAATATTGGTGTGCAGGTCCATGGTGGACTTGTATGCCAGAAGCTTTGCGCGAACCTGAGGCTCCTTGCAGGCAATCCAGCCGATACGCATACCGGGAGCTACGATCTTGGAGAAGGTGCCCAGCATGCAGACCTGCTCGCCCAGGAAGTAGTGCAGGCTGTGACCTGCCTTGCCGGAGAAACGGAGCTCACCGTAGGGGTTGTCCTCAAGCACCATGATGTCGGTACCCTTGAGCACCTCTGCGACCTTGACTCTGACCTCCTCGGTGTAGGTCAGACCGGTGGGGTTCTGGAAGTTGGGGATAATGTAGATGAACTTGGGGTTGTGCTCTGAGATGACCTTCTTCAGGTCCTCAGCGTCAAGGCCGTCGGAGTTGAGCTTTATGGGCAGCACCTTGGGGTAGTAGAGATGGAAGGTCTGGAGAGCTGCCAGATAGCTGGGGCTTTCCACCATAATCTCGTCGTCGGGGTCGATCATGACGGCAGAGAACATATCCAGTGCCTGCTGAGAACCGTTGGTTATAATTATATCGGAGGGATCGAAATCCAGATCCATCATCTTCTTGTAGCGATCGCAGATAAACTGACGCAGGGGCAGGTAGCCCTGAGAACCGCTGTACTGCAGTGCCATGATGCCGTTGCTCTCAAGAACCTTGCCTGCAGCCTCGTTCATTGCCTTTACGGGGAAGGAATCGGGGTTGGGAAGACCGCCTGCGAAGGATATTATGCTGGGGTCGGCGGCTGCTGCCAGAATGGAAGAGAGGAATTCTGCCTGGAAGTCAGGCTTCGACATACGGTGGGAAATTTTAACTTGCATGGTTTGCCTCCTGTAATATAAAAATTGCAATTTACCAATTTAGTAGATTAAATTTATCACTTAATATCGCTGCGGTCAAGTAAAAATTTCAAATTTTGTATTAAATTTTTAGGCAATTCGTCGAAAACGGAGACTAAAATTCGTTCAACACTGATAATAAAACTTTAAGTTGCCCTACGCTGTGTGCAAAATTCGGAATTTGTCCGCTGTTTATTCCAAAACCTGTGCATGAAAAAAGCTCCCTCTGTTTCGGAGGGAGCAAATATTATACTTCGTTTGCTTCGGCTGCTTCGGCTTCGGGCTCAACATCGGTTTTTTTGCCGTGCTTTCCCTTGCCCTTTGCCTTATCGCGTCTCATGCGCCAGACATTGAAGGTGATGATGGCCAGCAGCACCAGTATCCTTGCCCAGCCCGGGATAGGCGCCCAGATGGCGAATACCAGCAGAAAAATGCCCACCAGTGCATGACCCAAAAGGTTTTTCCAGTCTGTCAGATAGTTCTTCAATCCCTTTAAAATGCGGATAAATATGTTTTCCTTCATGGAGACTCTCCTTTAACGGCTTGTTTTAATATACGCTTTTTTGAATAATGTTGTTTAATTGTTAGCACTCGTTAGCTGTGAGTGCTAATATAACATTGTTTCAGCCCTTTGTCAAGCCCTTGTGCTGAATTCGGAAGAGATATTTATATAAAGAATTACACAAAAATTTTGAAGTAAAACCTTGGGTCAGATTCGGGCCTTTCTGTCATAGCCCCGGTTTATGAAATAGACCACGATGTTGCATGCCACCAGAAGGGTGTTCAGCACATACGCAAAGAGCACGAAATTGACCTCGCCCTTTATTATCTTTGCCGCAATCCCGCAGAGGTAGCCCAGGGTGATGAGTATGAAAAAGCTGAGGTTCATGCCCTTTGCCGAGCGCAGGCGTATGTTTTTTACGAGATTAACGGGCCAACTGAGACCGAAGCTTATGAGCATAAGCGTTTCAAATAAATCTGCCATTACATTTCTCCGAACTTATTTTTTCAGCTTTCTCCCGATAGCGCCTGCCGCCAGCTTTATCAGGTCACGGAACACAAAAAGGCTGATTGCGCATACCGCAGCGGCAAAAAGAAGATTCAGCCAGGTAAGGTTTGTCATGTATACCCAGCTTGCGGCGGCAAACAGCACAAGACTGCCCAGAAGGAAGGGGATGTCGACACGGATATGAACGGTCTTTTTCAGCATGATATTCAGGATGACCACATTCACCGTGAAGCCCAGCAGCAGGGCGACGTTTGCAGCCTGCACACCGATGGAGCCCACCAGCAGATGAAAGCTTGCCACATTGCAGGCGGCGGCGGAGACGGTTGCCACGAAAATGGTGCCGGTTTTCTTTTCGGCAACGAAGATGTTGCCCTGAAATATACTGAAGATGCTGACACCGGTGGCGAGAATGTACAGGGGGATCAGACTGAAGCAGCCGCCGTAATTACCCCTGATGAAGAAGGGAAACACGAGCTGGATGGCGGGGAGAAACAGAATGCTTCCCACTGCGATGAATTTAATGTAGTAGTTTGCGGCAGTGGAGTATAGCTCCGAGCGGTCGGCGTCGTTGCCGTGGGAATAGGAAAGCTCCTGCCACGCCATGTTGAAGCAGATGGACACAAGGGTCAGGGCGTAGGCGAACTTTCCCGCAGCCGCATAGAGTCCGTTTGCCTCAAGACCGAGAACGTGGGTCACAGCGACTCTGTTATAGCCCGAGAGAAACCAGAAGCAGGCGGAATTAAGACACAGGGGCAGGGAAAATTTCACCATGCTCCTTATCATGGCTCCGTCAAAGAGAGAGAAGCGCAGCTTAGACAGTAGCCTGACACGGCTTTCCATTATGCCTATCTGTACAGCAAAGCCGATTATCATGGCAAGGTACAGAGAATCTACGGTCATACCGAAGCAGAGTATCATGACGATGTTGCTCAGGGAATTGACGAGGCTGCCGATGATGCCGGACACGGCGAAGACCGTGGTGTAGCCCAGCGCGCGGGAGCTGTAGGAGTAGACATTCAGCAGCATTGTGAAGAGACCGTACAGATAGATAAACAGCAGAAAGCTTATATCCGTGAACAGCTTCAGAGCACCGAACAGCAGGGTGTACAGCACCACAGAGCCGGTGAACATCACAAGACCGTTGAATACAGCCTTGTATTTTCCCTCCTCGTCCTCGAAATCGTAGATATAGCGCATTATGGCAGACCATATCTCCATGCATATAACCGGAACGAGGATGTTCAGATACGATACGGAGGTATCATAGTAGCCCATTTCTCCCGTGGCTATGCGTGCCGTGTAAATAGGTAGCAGGAAGAAGGATATTATTTTTGTGAGAACGTTTCCGGCAAAATATATTGCCGAAGACCGTATAAACCGTTTTGCCGATTCCATTAATTCTCCTCAAGAGCCTCCAGAACTGCTCTCGCACGGCTCTGCCATGTATTTTCGGAGGCCTCTTTTCTGAGAAGCTCCGTGTATTCGGGGTCGTTTCTGCGGGAGAGAGCAAGCTCCGCCAGAGCTATAAAGCTATGCGCATCACTGCAGATATGCACGCTGCGGTAGCTTCTGCACTCCGTCATATCCGAGGTGATGACGGGCTTGCCTGCCGCCATGTACTCGAAGAGCTTAACGGGAGAGGTGGCGGCGGTGATGTCGTTGAGCACGAAGGGGATGGTCATTATATCGCAGCAGGCGACATAGGAGGGAAGCTCCGTATAGGGCACGGCGGGAGCATAGAACACGTTGGGCAGCTTTTCTATCCTTGAACGCTCCATGTCGTTGTCTATCTTCTTGCCCACCAGCAGCCAGGCCCAGTCCGGGTGAGCCTCGGCGACGCTGCGCACCAGCTCGTAATCAAACCAGGAGGCGAGAGCGCCGTAGTAACCCAGCACGCAGGAGTATTTCGCCTGCAGCTCCGCATACCGGGGATGCTTCTCTGCGGGAGCGGAGAAGAAATCATAGTCTGCGGCATTGGGAGAGAATATCACACGTCTGCATTTCTGCAGGGCCTCCTCGTAGAGCTTTGACGCCGTGGCGACCACAAGGTCTGCGCTGTGCAGTATGTCCTCATGCACACTCACGGCGGAGGAGAGGTCGTCGGCACCGGAGACGGTGACGGAGATGTCGTCAACATATTCGTATACCACAAGGTCGGAGCGGTAGAGCTTCGACACGGGGATGCCGGCGATGTTGTAAATGCAGGTGACCACTTTTTTTGCATCACGGCAGACCTCGTCCAGCCGTCCGGCGAGGTTCTCATTCACGAGAAAGAGGTTTTCCTCCGCTTCCTTCACGCCGATAAAGCTGTCGTAGCTCCGCTGAGTGGTGAGGAAGATCACCGCTGCGCCCTGAGCTGCATAGCTGTGCGCCATCTGCTGCGCTCTCTGGAAAAGAAAGGACCACTCCACGGAGGGGGTGAACACCATGACCGTCCTGCCTTTGCATTTTTCTGCTGCGGCACTGAGCTTTTTCCCGGAAAAAAGACCTGCGCAGGTTCTGAACCACAGGTAGCGGAGCTTTGAACGGATAAAGGACAGCACCAGCGCAAGGGTCTGGCGAAGCCCGGATTTTTTCAGATAATAGGCGAATTTTCTGATATTATTCAAGGGCTTTTCCTCCCTTTGATTCCTTGATGTTCAGCAGCAGCCTGCCGAGGAACAGACCCATAACCACGGTGGTGAAAAGCACGTCGAGGCAGTTGCCCGTGACGTAGCCCACCAGCAGCAGTATATCCAGCGCCATGGACAGACTGAGATTTTCGAACACATCGCTCCAGTTTCGCCTGAAGATGCTCCTCAGGGAATACCAAAGGGCAAAGACAACATACGGAGCCATGAACAGGACAGCTCCCACAGCCCCCAGAGAATAATACTGGGCAAGATAATCGTGCTCAAGCTTGCATATGTTTGTCTCACGGGTGGCGGATATACCGAAGACCTTGTCCATGGGGTCGTTGTTGGTTTCCACCACGGCGTTGAGGATGCTTGTCTCAAGGAAACGGAAGTCGAAGCGCGTATCGATGGGCAGAGCCATCACCTCATACCAGAAGTCGGGGTCGTAGTCCAGAGGATAGGCAACCTTGCAGTAGCTCCACTGCAGGGAATAGTACTCGAAATTGTCGTTCATGAACTCCACACGTTCCTCGAAGGGGAGTCTGTAGTATTCGTCCACATCCTCGGTGGTGATCTTCTTCTCCGCCTTTTCACGCTCCTCGTGGAGTCTCTGAGTGGCAAGCGCCTTGCCCACTACAGGCGAGTTGGGCAGTATGACCGCCACTGCCAGAGTGATAGCCAGAAGGGCGGCCACGGGGGCAAGATATCTCCTGAAGCCCTCTTTGTTCAGCTTTTTCGTGAGTATCGCAGAGAAGAGCACCACACCGATGAACACCACCAGCTCCAGCAGAACACCGTAGGAGGAGGTCTGCGTGCCCAGCATTATCATGGCGAGGGCGTGGACGAGAACCAGCACCGCACGCCATACCCTGAAGCGCGACACCATGCGGTAGAGAATGACGGGGTAGAGGAACATGAGCAGGGCCGCCGTCTGATTTGCGTAGCAGAAGAAGCCCTTAGAGGTCAGCTCCTTAGGGTCAAAGCTGTCCACAGCGGAGGTAAACCACACGAAAATGTTGGCGGAGATGGGCTCGTTGGTGTAGGAGGAGAGTGACAGGCAGGTGAGGTTCGACGCCACGATGACCACGGTCACCACGGCACAGATAAGCTCTATGCAGCGGTAGAATTCCTCCTTGCTTATGCACAGCTCGTAGGTGAGAAACAGCATGAAATAGGGTATGAGCATGCGCACAATGTAATACGCCTCATGTACCATGCTGTAGCCGTAATCGCCGGGAGCCACGGAGACGAAATCGATGTTTGTAATGTGGTGCAGGACAAAATAAACCGCCGTGAGAGCGAGGTAGATAAACAGTATCACCGTGCTTCGTCTGCGGAGATTGCCTTTGAGGTCACAGACAAAATACATCAGCAGCATTCCGCCCATGAGGAGAACGGACAGCAGCGGGGGGACAGTGAAGCCTATAAGCTCGGAAAGCTCCTCGGTATAGAAAAAGTAGCAGTCAAAAAAAGGCTGAACCAGCACAAAGCTTATGAGAAAGAGCTTCAGAAGCCCTGCGCTTTTGGATTCGGCAAAGGGTTTGCGGTCTGATAAAGTCAAGGGAATCCCTCCGTAGGTTTTTTACAGTAAATTTCATTCTACAATATTTAATAAAAATTTGCAAGGAAAAAGCTTTCATTATGCAGATTGACTTTAAACTGAATAACTTGTATAATTATGGTGGATTGGGGTGCTGACTGTGAACATTGGGAAAAAAGAGAAAAAGCTCCGAAAACGTTTCGGAGACCGTGTGAGCATCGCTCTGGAGGACGGCTGCATCGTCCTGCGGGGAGAGCTCGGGAGCTGGAGCGAGGTGGTGGAGGCAGGACAGCTTGCCGCCGAACCCCACGGGAAAATACACGTTGTGAACGATATCGTATGCCCCGGCACAGAGCCTCAGAGCATGCGCCTCCCCTCTCTGCGGGACACCGCTCTTGAGGGTAAGCACTGCGATGTGCTGATAATCGGCGGAGGCATTTCCGGCTGCTCCATTGCCCGGGAATTGAGCCGATACGATTTAAAAATACTGCTGCTGGAAAAAGAATCCGACCTCGCCATGGGTGCCTCGGGAAGAAATGACGGAGAGGTGCATCCCGGCGTTGACCTTAGTCGGGGCTCTCTGAAGCATAAGTACATACGGCGGGGCAACAGAATGTACGACGAGGTCTGCCGTGAGCTGTCCGTGGCATTCAGACGTGTGGGCCAGTATGCCTGCTTTGAGGACAGGAGGCTGAAGCCCTTCATATGGCTCTATGCCATGAAGAGAAAATATATAGACGGCATAAGCGACACCTACATAGCCTCGGCGAAGGAACTTCGGGAGAAGGCTCCGAACCTCAACGGCAGCTTCGCCTTTGCCATTGCAAATCCCTCCTCGGGAAGTGTGAGTCCCTATAATCTCACCATTGCCTATGCCGACAACGCCGTGGAAAACGGTGCCGAGATATCCCTGAACACCGCCGTACTGAGTATGAGAAGGGAAAAGGGCAGAATTGTCGCCGTGGAGACGAACCGGGGAACGGTGTATCCCGAGATAGTAGTCAACGCCTCGGGAGTGTTCGCCGATGTGGTGGCAGAGCTGGCGGGTGACCGCTTCTTCACCATTCACCCCCGCAGAGGCACAAACTCCATTCTGGACAGAAAGTGCGGCGCAAGGTTTGCCGCCATCGGCTCCGTGGTGGGAGCCAAGGGTACCGGCAGCCATACCAAGGGCGGGGGCATCGTCCACACCGCCCACGATAATCTACTCGTAGGCCCCGATGCCGTGGAGACCTTCGAGCGGGAAAATACAGAAACAAGTGCCGAGAGCATCGCACGGGTGTTTGCCAAGCAGAGGATAACAATGCCCTCGCTCTCGGAGCGGGACATAATCACATATTTTACCGGTGTCCGTGCCCCAACCTATGAGGAGGACTTTATCATCGAGTGGGGCAGAAAAACGGAGAACATCTTCCATGTGGCGGGCATACAGTCCCCTGGACTCACTACGGCTCCCGCCGTGGCGCAGGACGTGTCCCGGATGCTTGCCGAAAGGCTCGGAGCCTCCGTGAACAAAGACTTCGACCCCGTGAGGAAGGCGGCTCCCGTTCTCAGAGAGCTGTCAGACGCCGAAAGAGACAGACTTATTAAGGAAAATCCCGACTACGGCATTATGATCTGCCGATGCGAGGAGATAAGCAAGGGCGAGATACTGGCAGCACTTCGCTCTCCCGTGTGCGTGCCCACTCTGGACGGTGTGAAAAGGCGTGTACGTCCGGGTATGGGACGCTGTCAGGGCGGCTTCTGCTCACCGCTGGTGGTGAAGCTTATCGCCGAGGAGCTGGGCATACCTGTCACGGAGGTCAGAAAAGCCTCCGCCGACGCTCCCATAGTTTTTGAAGGCAGAAAGGGGAAAAAGGTATGAGCTACGATGTTATAGTCATCGGCGGAGGTCCTGCCGGACTGGCGGCGGCATGCTCTGCTCACGATAACGGCGCGCGCACGCTTATCATCGAGCGTGAGGAGAGGCTCGGAGGAATGCTGAAGCAGTGCATCCATGACGGCTTCGGGCTCAGTACCTTCGGTGAAAGGCTTTCGGGGCCCGAATACGCCGAACGCTTCATGGACAGAGTGCGTGAGAATGGAACAGAGGCCAGACTCAGCACCTTCGTCACCCGTATAGAAAAGACGGAGCGGGGCTTTACCGTTGTTACCGTGTCGTCGGAGGGTATGGAAAGCCTTGAGACTGCGAGCCTTGTGCTGGCGACCGGCTGCCGTGAGAGAACCGCAAAGCAGGTGTTCATCCACGGCACACGCCCGGCGGGAGTGTTTACCGCAGGCACCGCGCAGCATTATGTAAACAGACTCGGAGTGATGCCCGCGCAGAAATGCGTCATTCTGGGCAGCGGTGACATAGGACTTATCATGGCACGCAGACTTACACTCGAGGGGGCGGAGGTGCTGGGCGTGTACGAAATAAATCCCACACCCTCGGGACTTACCCGGAATATTTACCAGTGCCTCACGGACTTCGGCATCCC
>JABUSQ010000162.1 GCA_021442665.1 Oscillospiraceae bacterium | reverse complement strand
CTGCCGTTCCAGAAGGCTTCCGTCTTCCGCTGAATATCACAGAATAGGTTTTTCAACACGGTACCTTCTTTCATCCCTCTATGAGGCTGCAAAGCTTGTCGTAAAGCATCTCGGGACTTATGGGCTTGAGAATAAAATCGTTAAAGGCGTCCAGATCGCCGTAGTGATTGTCGCTGACAAAGTTGTCCGCGGTCATGGCGGCAATGGGCAGGCTGCCTGCACAGTTCTTTCCCGAGGCTCTTATGCGGGAGGCGGCCTCCATACCATCCATTACGGGCATCTGAATGTCCATCAGTATGCAGTCGTAATAATAATCCGGCTTTGACATATAAAGGTCAAAGGCAAGCTGTCCGTTTTCCGCACATTCCACCAGAACCTTCTGCTTTTCCAGCAGTCTCTTTGTGATGACCGTGTTGATGGCGACATCATCCACCACCATGATGCGCTTTCCGCTGAGTCGGCTGCTGTCTGCAGCGGCAGGCTTTTTCTCCTCCACCGCAATATTTGCAAGGGTATAGGGCAGCAGCGCCGTAAAGCAGCTTCCCTCGCCAACCCTGCTCTCTGCGGATATGGTTCCACCCTGCATCTCGATCATGCTTTTGCAGATTGCCATTCCCAGACCGCTGCCGGCAGAGCGACTTGCATTCTCCGTGCGCTCCTGAGTATATGGCTCGAAGAGCTTTTCAATAAACTCCGGGCTCATTCCTATTCCGGTATCCCGGACTACTATGCTCACCGCAGAGGTCTTCTCGGTCTTCAGTTTCTGGGAAACGGTCAGAGTGACCTTTCCGCCTGATGGGGTAAATTTAAAGGCGTTTGACAGCAGATTGTTCAGTATTTTCCTCAGGGAAATCTCATCGCCGATGACACGGGTCTTCACAAGCCCCGAATTGTCCAGCTCGAAGTCGATGCCGTTTGCGCTCATCTGTGAGCTGTACACGGTGTAGACCTCGTTGATGACCTCGCCGATATCGAATTCCGCGTTGTGAAGCTCATACTTATTGCTCTCTATCTTGCTCATGTCCATGATATTGTTCAGTATGCTTATGAGATACTGAGAGGACTGATCTATCTGGTCAAGATAGCTGCGGAGCTCCTCGTTTTCTTCCACCACCGGAAGCTCACGAGCCAGATACGTCAGTCCCGCTATGGAGTTCATGGGCGTTCTTATCTCATGGGACATATGCGACATGAACACGCTCTTCGCCTTGTTGGAGTTCTGAGCCAGCTCCACGGAGGTTTTAAGCATGGCCTGTGCCTGAACGTCTGAGGTTATGTCGTTTATGACGCAGACGTAGTGCGTGACCTTGCCGTTCAGAACAATTGGTGAAAAGGCGCATCTGATGTTTATCACATTTCCGTCATCGGGTCTTGTAAAAGGCGTATCGCATATGAAGCTGCTGTCGGCTTTGGCAACGAGATTTTCGTTAAGCTCATTCGTCAGCTCCTCACCCAGGCACTCAAGCAGAACCTCATCAACCTTGTGGGAGTCGAAATATTCTCCCGGCAGACCGAGTACTCGCATGGTATTCTCACTTACAAAGGAGAAGCTGTCGTCCTTTCTGTGCTTTATGAAAATGACATTGGGTATAAACTCCGACATGCTGCTCAGGAGATTTTCCCTGCCTGCCACCTTTCTGTACAGAGCGGCGTTCTTAATGGCTATGGATGCGATGGAGGATACGATGTTCATAAAGGCGAAGTCGCCGTACTCATAGTCGGAGCCGTCCGATTTTTCCGTCATGAGCATAATTCCCATGACACTGTCCGCATCCTTCAGAGCGCATATGCAGCTTATTCCGTATTCCGAGAAAAGCTTACGCTCCGCAAGCTGTATGGCTCCGAATTCGGTTTTATTCTGCAGCTCCTTCAGCACCATATGATTATCCCCCTGCTCAAGGAATTTAACGCAGGGGTTATCCCGTGAAATACGGAAGCTCTCCGCATCATAGGGTGCAGAGCTGCGCACGGGAACATATCTGTCCTCCTCCAGAAGACAGATATACATATCACTCACTCCGAGCTCACTGCGGATAATGTCAACGGTTTCGGTAAGAATGCTGTCGTAGTCAAGTGTCTTAGAAATATAGTCGGAGTATTTCTTTATAACATGTCCCCTGTTCTCCTTATCGGAAAACAGAACACGCAGCAGCTTTCTGAAAGCGTAAATAATAAGAATAAGCGCAACCGCAAGAACGATGAACGCCTCCACCTCTGCAGGCGCAAGACGGGCTCCTAGGCCGTCGAGGAATGCAACCAGCTTAGGTAATACGTAACCGCCCGCTGCAACCAGCAGTATTGCAGAGAGGATGTACAGTATGCTTCCCGAAATTACGATATCGGTGTCGAAAAGCCTTCTCTTATAGAGCGATATGCAGAGCAGAAGCGCAAACAGCACACCGCCTAAGGTGTCGAAGGGAAAGTGGTTTCCCGGAAGTATTACAACAAGATTTCCGATGCCGAAAATAATGCAGCCGACGATTATCTCCTTTACACCCGGCGCGCCGGGTCCCTTGGAATTTACAACAGATTTCATCTCTATTGCGGTGGCCGCAATGACCATGACAAAGAATAATATCGGTACGCTTATTCTCCAGTCCAGCGAATAGCTAAGGGTTATATAGCCGCCTGCCTCGGCAATCCGGGGTGGGCTGATAAATGCCCCTCCAACGGAGGCAATCATCATTACGATAGTTACGATGAGCCATACGCTTCTGTTTGTTCCGCCGTTGCCCCTTGAGAACATGTAGACATAGTTATAGACGGAGAACATTATTGTGACAAGGGCTATCAGTGAGCAGTAGAACCAGAAATCCGCACCGGGGAAAATATCAACGCGCACGAAAAGTGAGCCCATTGACCACACGACCATTGCGCCCAGCAGCAGAAGCCACGCATTTATCTCACGGTTTTTCTTCAGCAGCATGAATGCCAGAAGCATCAGAAAAAACAGCAGCAGCGCGGTAATATCCACATATATATAGAGCTGCCTGAGCTCGGTCAGGCTCCAGTTCATCTTACCGAGGAAGCTTCCTATTGCGCCGTCGTTCACAGATACTTCTCCAACAGGCTGACCATATCCGTGTGTGCCTTCAGCACCTCGGGATATACCCGCCTTGCTCCATCAATGTCTCCCCGGCGGAGCTCATCGGTTATCTTGACCATACCCGAATACAGCTTTGTCATGCCCAGCATTCCGCAGCTGCCCTTCAGTGAATGGGCTGCGCGGAACGCCTGCTCCGTCTCACCTGCCTCCATTGAAGCTCTCATAAGGCGGAAATTTTCGTCTGCCAGAAACATATGCATGAGTTCGGTGAGCAGCTCTTCATCGCCCGCAGTACGCTCAAGGGCGGCGTTATAATCGTTTCCTGCCGCAATGAATGCGGCTTTAAGCTTATTCATATGCCTTATCCTTTGTATTCAAATATCTCTGAGGGTCTTCCGCCTGTCTTACAGTCGAGAGTGATATTAACCTCGCCCAGTGAATTGAGATGCTTCAGATATCTGCGCATGGTGACTGTGGAAAGCCCCATACCCTCGCTTATCTCCGTGAGAGGCATCTTCACGCCGCTTTTGGTTTTCATGTAGGCACGTACATTCTCCAGTGTTGCGCCGTTTATTTTGTTGGCACGGATACTCTTTGCCGCCTCGGAATTATCCACATTGTAATGCTTGTGGGGACATAGAAGAACATCCACCTTGTCCTGAGTCCAGACATGAGTCTCCGCCTTGAGCTTCATGATAGTGTCAAACTTGCTTATCGCCTTTTCAAGCCTTGCGCTTGTGAAGGGCTTGAGAACATAGTCGCATATTCCGCAGTTCATGGCGTCACGGATAACCTCATATTCATTGGCGGAGGTTATCATAATGACCTGTATCTCCTTGTTGCTCTCTCTGAGCTTACCGAGAAATTCTATTCCGGTAAGTCCGGGCATGTAGTAATCCAGAACAACAAGATCTGCCTCATTGGGATTCTCGGCCAGCCATTCAAGCGCATCGGTTCCGCGGCGGAAGTTCCCCACAAGTTTTAGCTGTTGGAAGCGGCTTATCTGTCTTTCCAGAATTGCGCATACCATAAGGTCGTCCTCAACGATTATTACATTATACATATAAAATTCTCCTCTTAATTATTGCTTATTATTGTTTTTTCTTTATACTACCAAATTTGCTTATATAATGTCAACACTTTTGGGACAATAAGTTATTTAATAAACGCTTTTTTCTGCTATTGCAAGAACCCGCCGAACATGTTATTATATAAAAAAAGTATGGAGGGCATCATGGCAAAGGAAGATATCAAAAAAGAGATAGAACAGGAAGATAATTACACATACAGCGACGAGCTGTTTTATACCGGCGAGGGTGATTTGCTTGACACTCCCGAGGGCCGTGCGAAGTTCTGCCGCATAAACGAGACGGGTATTTTCAGGAAAAAGGATCCCCGTGTTTTCAAAAACTATATATGGGTGTTCAATGTCAAGGATCAGGGGCTCACCATTAAGCGTCAGAGCCTTGTGGAGCCCCAGCTCATGGAGTGCATCGACTATGATGTAAACGGCAACGAGGTCGGCAAGGCCTACGAGCCCACATGAGGTATTATTAGCAGCAGTGCATTTCCCTACGGGCACGCCGTTGGGAAATGCATTTTTTACGCCTTTTCGGGGGTTATTATTTGACTTTGTCAAATTCAGGTGATAATATTAAGTTTATTAAATTTACCAATGGGTGATTTTTTTGAGCTCTGCTGTCAAAAAAAC
Organism: Oscillospiraceae bacterium; assembly: GCA_021442665.1. GTDB lineage: Bacteria > Bacillota > Clostridia > Oscillospirales > Oscillospiraceae > F23-B02. The sequence continues at coordinate 14,172 of JABUSQ010000162.1, read as the reverse complement.
TGAATCCTTCCTCGGCAAGGCCGCCATACCTGTTTTCTTTGTGCTGCTGGTATTATCAGACCTTGCCTTCAGATTTTTTTACCGCACTGCCGATTCCCTTCCTATAGTCTATCCCAGGGCTCTTCTTTTCACGCTGTGCTGGTCTCTTCTGCTGTGCGGAGCGGTGTACTGTCTGCCCTCAAGGGGGCGCAGGGCTGCCATGGTAATCATCATGCTGTTCTGCTGTTTTGCTTACATCGTCCACGGCGTGATGTACAATCTCTTCGGAACTTTCTTCTCCTTTGCGGATATCGCCTACGCCGGAGACGGAGCTAAATTTTTCAGCGCTGCATACCTGAAGGTCAGGAAGGGTATGCTCCTTACCTGCGCCCTCACCCTTATAATTACTGTTTCCTGCGCAGCCTCGCTACCCTCCCGAAAATGGAAAGCAAGGCAGCTTGTTATCGGGCTTATCATGATTGCCGCTGCCATAAGCGGCATATACATAAATCACCGAGATCTCATGCCCAATGAGACGGACGAGGCTATCGCATGGGACTCCGCCATGAAGACCAGCGACGCCTTCTGCTACAGGGAGCTGAAGGATGTTAACCGATGTATGTCCCTCTGCGGAAGCTATCAGTATCTGTATCACAGTCTGGCGGTCACCTACGGCTTTGACGGCTCTGCAGACCCGGATAAGCTCAAATCGGAGCTGGACGAATACTACTCCTCCCCGGAGCGGTCGGAGCATCCCGTCAACGAAATGAGCGGAGTATTTGAGGATAAAAACCTCATTTTCATCATGCTGGAGAGTGTAGATACATGGATGCTGACCGAGGAGTATATGCCCAATCTCTACTCACTTCAGCAGAAGAGTATGAACTTTGTTAATTATTATTCTCCTCAGTTTATCACAGCAGGAACCTTCAACACGGAGTTCATCGCCAACACGGGTCTTATTCCTCCGCAGACGAATATCTCTCCGGACGCTTATACGAACAACGCCTTCCCCTACTCCCTTGCGCAGCTCTTCAGAAACGAGGGTTACTCCGCACGCTCCTTTCACAGCGCCGACCCCGTCATATATAACCGGGGAGAGATTCACCTGAATCTGGGCTTTGAGAGCTACAGTTACTGGCTCAACATGGGTATGGATAACTACATGCTTGACAGTCAGCTCACTCGCGGCTTCTCCCGTATGACCGAGGGCGACAGCTTCTTCAGCTTCATCATCACCTTCTCCGGTCACGGTCCATACACAGACGAAATGAGCGATATCTCAGCTCCGCACATGGACAGAGCCTCGGAGCTGACGGCGGACAAATTCCCCGATGCTTCGGAGAAAAACAGATCGGAGTACACTCACGCCGTGGCACACGCTATGGAAACCGACGATTTCATCGGGGATCTTGTGCAGAAGCTTGAGTACAGCGGGTTGTCCGAAAACACCGTGCTGGTGCTCTTCACGGATCATTACAGCAAATACATGACCGACCACGAGTTTACCCAGACCGTCAAGGGCATAAGCACTTCCACTCTCATGAGCATCTGCCCCTTCATGATTTATTCCGAGGATATGCCCCCGGCAGAGATAACCAAGCTGTGCTCCTCCGTGGATATCCTGCCCACGGTGGCAAACCTGTTCGGTCTTGATGCGCCGTACAGATATTACGCAGGGCATGATATTTTCGGCAGCGGAGAAGGCTATGCCGTGCTTCCCAACGGCTGCTGGCTCAGTGAGGATATGTTCTATAACCCGGCAAATACCGAGCTGAAGGATAAGGACTCTGTTGATTTGAACATTGAAATACGAAGTACAGTGGAAATGTCGCAAAATGCGGTACGATGCGACTATTTCGGCATAAAATAGTATAACAAAAAAGCACCCTGCCGGGTGCTTTTTTGCTGTATACTTACTCGTTCCATTCCTTGACCTGCTGTCGCAGCCAGTCTGCCCACTCGTCGATGCCCTCTCCGGTTCTGGCGGAGATGGGGATAATCTTAATATCGGGATTTAGCTTGGTCACGTACTGTCTGCAGGCCTCGAGGTCAAAGTCGAAATAAGGCATGACATCTATCTTGTTGACCAGAAGAACGTCACATATTGAGAACATCAGGGGGTACTTGAGGGGCTTGTCATGTCCTTCGGGCACGGAGAGTATCATGGCGTTTTTAACTGCGCCCGTATCAAACTCCGCAGGACATACGAGGTTTCCAACGTTCTCAAGTATGGCAAAATCCACGTTGTCGGTGCCAAGACCCTCAAGTCCCTGTCTGGTCATTCCCGCATCGAGGTGGCACATACCGCCGGTGTGAAGCTGAATAACCTTTGCTCCGGTCTTTTCAATTGTTGCGGCATCCACATCGGAATCAATGTCCGCCTCCATGACGCCTATACGCATTTCGTCCTTCAGTGCGGCAATGGTTGCCTTGAGAGTGGTGGTCTTGCCGGAGCCGGGAGAGGACATGAGATTGAGAAGAAAGGTCTTTTCCTTCTTCAGCTCTTCTCTGAGCTTGTCAGCTTCACGGTCATTGTTTTCGAATACACTTTTCTTTATTTCGAGTATTCTGAATCCTTCCATAAATATCACCTCATATTAATTATTTTAACCCAAAGAATTCTCCATAATGTTGGCAAGCGTGTCGTCAAAGTCCCATCGGTTTGCGGCGTATTCCGAATCTGCGTCAAAATACCGGCAGCCCTGTGAGCAAACCACGCTCATAAGCCGGCTCCACAGCACCGGTGGTTCCGTGACGGACACGGCAGAGTCTGCACCCGCACCGATCGGCACAAAGCCGCTGAAGCCGACATATGCGGAGCTTATTTCCTCAGAACTGAACCATTTAATGAATACAGCAGCGCCCTTTTCCGTGTTTTCATCGCTTTTGAGGATGCACAAGCCCAGCACATCACAGGCATAGACGGAATTTCCCTTCTCCATCCTCGGAACGGAAATAAACTCCGTATTGCTCATGTCCGCGCCCTTTTTCAAAGCGTCCATCGCCTGCGAGGAGCTTATAACAGCGCAGGCCAGCTCGCCCTCGGCAACCAGAGCAGCCGGGTCTTTCTCCGCCGCAGTGAATCCCCTCCTGAATGCGGCGGTGGCAAGACGGTCATATATGTACCTGAGATTCTCGTTTTCACTGTCAAAGGGATTTTCCGCCCGAAAACGCTCTCCAAGCTGCGCCATAGCACATCGGAAAAACATCGAATAGTCGGATATGGTAAAGAAGGAGCTGCGGTTTTCCCTGTAGTATTCATTTGCGGCGGCACATAGCTTTTCAAAGCTGGCGGGCTGTTCCTCATCGGGGTAAAGCTCTCTGTTTACAATAAGCACCTCGGATTCCCAGGCCAAAGGCATGCATACGAGCGTATCTCCGGTGGTGCAGCTTTTAATTATTCCCGAGTCGCATTTTACGGTATCCCATTGCCGCCTGTACTGCTCCATATCCGCAAGAAGCCCCTTGTTATAAAAGCCCGCCGCAATATCGGAGCTACAAAGCACAACGTCCGGAAGCTCTCCGCTGTTTACAGCCGCAGCGTTTACGGCATTTGCCAATTCTGTCATGCTTTCGAATGCTCTCGCCGTGACAGTGATCTTCTGCCCTGCTTCGCTTTCGGTGCTGAAACGGTCAAGCATTTCGTGGATGCCGTCGGACATGGAGTTTTCACTGTACCACAGAGTTACGTCCGCTGGCTCGTCCAATACTATTTCTGGAGACCTCAGAAAGCAGAAGTATATCAGTGCCGCCGCTGCTATCGCAGCTGCAATGATTATCGCCGCTTTATATTTGAGTCTGCCCGCCATAGTTATAATATCCTTAAACTTGAAGATTTGTTCTGTTAATGAAAATATACCATATAATCCGGTGCTTTTCAACCGAATTATATATCCGTAAAAATTAATAGTTTTTTTAATTGAATATACAACTAAAATATGTTATTCTATTTGTGTATTTATGTCTTTTCGGAGGTATAGAACATGAAAAGAAAATTTAAGAGATTACTCAGTGCTTTTCTGACACTGGTAATGGTTATAAGCCTTTTTACCGGAGTTGGTACTTTTTCCGCCTCGGCAGCAGATAAATGCGGCTACGACGCCACGGCGACAATGACGGAGCTTTACACCTCCGGAGATAAGGCGGCGCTGGGTGACTGCTACAGCATATCCTCCTCCGATGAAATGCTGTATCTTGCTGAGTATGTCAACTCCGGCAAGCCCACTTTGGGAGTTACCTTCTATCTCACCAACGACGTGAATCTTAGAAGGGTGGCATGGACTCCCGTCGCCAATCTGCCCGAATACGCCTTTCAGGGTATATTTGACGGCTGCGGCTTTGCCGTGCTGAGACTAACCATGGAAAAGGCCGAGGGCAACGCCGCTCTCTTCGGTTATGTCTCCGGCGAGCAGGCCGTAATTCTCAACCTCGGCGTCATGGGCACCGTCAGCGGTACCGGCAGCAACTATGCAGGTATTGCGGCTAACCTCGAGGAGGCCTACATACTGAACTGCTGGAATGCCGTTGATGTCAGGGGCGACAGCAATGTCGGCGGAATCGTAGGTGATATGACCGGCGGCTCCATCGAGAACTGCTGCAACTACGGTTATATTGAGGGACTGTCAAATGTCGGAGCACTTGCGGGCTCCATCAGTGAGGGCACCACCGTCGATTACTCCTACTTCGTCTATTACAGCGCCGACAGAGCCTGTGGAAGCATCGGCTCCGGCTGCAGGGCTGAGGTCTACCGCTTTGCCAGCAGCAGTACTGAGGTGCTTACCGAGAAGGTCATCACCGTTGCAAGCAAGAAGACCGATGATCTCATGGTGCTGCTCAATGAGTGGGTTAACGACCAGAAGAACAGCGCCCTCTACCGCACATGGGTATATGACACCAGTGACAAGGGCGTTGACCGCACCGACGGCAGATACCCCAGCCATAACTATCCCGGTTATATTGAGCCCATCCAGAGCATTTACGAGGAGACCGCCACCATGACGGCTCTGTACGAGTCCGCTCAGAATGCTCCCTCCGGCTCCTTTTACAGCATCAACACCGAACAGGAGCTTGTATACTTTGAGGAGTATGTCAACACCGGCTTCACCACCGCCGGAGTTACCTTTTTCCTCACCAAGGACATGCTCATGCCCGAGTGTCTGAAGCTCATCTCCAGTATCACCTGGAGACCCATAGGCAATGACGACAAGACTGCCTTTCAGGGTGTGTTCGACGCTCAGGGCTTTGCCGTTCTCGATATGTACATCAACGACGGAGAAAACTACAGAGGCCTCTTCGGCTATGTTGACAACCCCGACGCCTGCATCAAGAACCTCGGTCTTTTCGGCAGAGTTACGGCAAACGACAGCTCCGGCGGTATCGTGGGATATCTTATCAGCGGCAATGTGACAAACTGCTGGTTTGACGGCGAAATCTCCGGTGACGACCGTATAGGCGGCATCGTCGGACGCTGCGGCAGCGGCACCATCACAAACTGCGTAAACTTCGCCACCGTTTCCGGTAATCGGCATCTCGGCGGCATTGTGGGCAACACCGGCTCCGGCTCCACCGTCAAATACTGCTACTACAACAGCACGCTTGCCGACGGCTGCGGCGACACCGCCGGTACTCAGATATCCGTTATTGCCTATGACAAGAACGGCTCAGATTATACTCTCCAGCGCTCCGTTGCCGTGGGCAGTGCCTCCGGTGTGAAGCTGCTGAATGTTCTGAATCACTGGGTTACCTATCTTGCGCTGGACAACAGCTACCGCCCCTGGAAGTATGATGACTCCGCCGCAGGTATTGCAAGGATTCAGGGTGACCACCCCACTCATCTGTTCCCCAACGACGGTTCGGGTGTCAAGTACGTGGACGAGCCCTACATCGACGTTGATGATGACTCCAATCCCTACAAGGTATTCTACACCGAGACCGCAACAATGACCGAGCTCTACGAGAGCGGTATCGACGGTGTAGCCGGCGGTCACTACAGCATCTCTGACGGTGATGAGCTCAAGTACCTCTCGCTGTACGTTCAGGAGGGTCGTCTTACCAAGGACGTTACCTTCTACCTTAAGGACGATGTTGACATCACCATCCAGTGCTGGGGCAACAATGCCGAGGGCTGGCTTCCCATCGGCAGTGACTTCAGAATACACGACGACTATTCCATAACCTACGGCATATTCCGCGGCAACTTTGACGGCTGCGGCTACACGGTTTCCGGTCTTTACATCTACAACGAAAAAGGCGACAATGTGGGTCTCTTCGGCCGTGTCTCCGGCGGCACAATAAAGAACCTCGGCGTTCAAGGCGCTATGGTCGCCGAAATCAAGTGCGGCGGCATAGTGGGTGAGATATCCAACGGCATTATCGAAAACTGCTGGACTGCCGTCAGCATCCAGTCCGAGTCTCAGACAGGCGGAATCGCCGGTACAATAGACGATACCACGATTACCAACTGCACAGCCTACGGCGCAATGCTCTGCTACGGCGGTGTTACTGCTGTGGCCGGCGGTGTGTTCGGTGACGCAAAGGGCAAGTCCGTTGTAACCAACTGCTACTATATCAAGACAAATGTTTCCGCCGGCTACAACAGCTGTTCCAGTAACTGCACCGTTGATGTCATCGGCTTTGATTACGGCTTCTACAACGACGACTACTACTGCACTCTTGAGAGAGCCGCCACCATCAATGAGCTTATGACCACTGACCTTCTGGATGCGCTGAACGCCTGGGTTCGCAATCAGAACAACGGTCTGTACTGCGGTTGGTATAATTCAGCAGTCATGATAAACATTCAGGACGGCACCTCCGGCCACTTCCCCAGACTTATGGAGCCCGACAAATCCGCCTCCGGCGAAAATGAGGAATACTGCGGAGATTACACCGCCACCTCCACCATGAGCTCTCTCTACAGCACCCGCTCCGACGGTATCGAGGGCTGCTACTACAGCATCAACGGTCTTGACGACCTCGAGGCCTTCCAGAAATACGTTAACGAGGGCTTTAAGACCAAGAAGATAACCTTCTTCATGACACGTGACATCGACATGAGCCAGGTCTACTCCCTAGAGACCGAAAAGTCATGGACTCCCGTGGGTGTTGATCTCACGCATTCCTTCCAGGGTACCTTCGACGGTCAGGGCTACACAGTGCAGAGACTGTACATATCCAACGACGAAGACGATCAGGGTCTCTTCGGTCACATCAATCAGGGCGCAGTAATCAAGAATCTCGGTATTTCCGGCATCGTCAAGGCAGGCACCAACGCAGGCGGTATCGTAGGTGACTTCAATTTCAGCACCATTGCAAACTGCTGGTCCTCCGTAGCTGTTACCGCAGTTAACAACGCCGGCGGCATCGTAGGCGGCGCCAACATGGGCACCATAGTGAATTGCGCCAACTATGCCGCGGTTTACACTCCCGTAGCCTACGGCGCAATCGCAGGCTTTGCCGTGGGAACCACTATTAAGAACTGTTACTACCTTTATGGCACCTGCCAGCAGGCATGGCCCGAGATTGCAACACCCATCGCATCCAACGTCGCCTACTTCAACGGCACCAGCGCAGCCTGTATACTTCAGGATTACGTGGATGTTGAGGGAACCTCCACCCGCAACGCTCTCAGCGCACTGAAGCTTTATGTTGACGCACATCCCGAAACAAACTACTGCTACTGGACCGTGGGCAACACTGAGGAATACGTTCTCATGGGCGTTGTTGGCTTCCCTGTGCTTCTCTCCGCCTCTAACACAATGGGCAGCGTGGACAAGAAGGTCATTCAGGCATACTACAACGACACTCCGTACTACTCCGTTGTCAAGGCGGTCAATGCCGCAAACGACAACGAAAACGGCGGTGATGTGACCCTCGCAGCCAATGTGGTGCTGAAGCTCAAGGAGGATATGTCCCTTGACGAAAACGTCCGTCTCCTCACCGGCGACTTCACTCTGAATATCAAGTCTCAGGTCAAGGTTTACCGCATGCAGCAGCTTCAGGGCGTTTACACCGTCAACAAGGACGGTGGCAGAATAATGCTCTGGGATGAAAAGCTCGGTGACTACAGACTATTCATGTATGCAAAGAAGGATGCAGACCCCTCCTGCAATAGCGAGTTCTTCGGCATCGAAAGCCTCACCTTCCTCTCTAATCCCGTTAAGGGTGATCATCCCTACGCATACAACCTCACCTTCCAGGACGGAGAATTCTTCGTAAACTCCACCCTTGAAAGCGGAAATCCCCACAAGCTGCCCGCAGGCTCCACCATCACGCTGGACGCCAGAGGTACTCTGAACATTCTCTCCAATGCCCGTATCCGCACCACCGGTGATAATTCGCAGATCATGATGAACGGCGGTAAGCTTATAATAGGCAATGCCACACTGAACACCAACGGCGGCACCAGACTGGTGGGTGTATTTGAGGATGACGGCGGTATTGTGTCCCTGCCCTTCGTCTACCGTGACGGCTACACTCTCAGAGGCTGGACTGACGCCAACACCTCCAATCTGTATACCGCAGGCTCCAAGGTGGAGGTTCCCGCCGCAGCAACGCTCACAGCACAGTGGAAAATCGGTGACGACGGAGATGCTTACCCCGGTGATGATTACTACAAGGACGTTGACGATCCCGTCTACAATATCCCCATCACCGTTATCCAGTCTCAGGGCGGAAAGATATCCCCTGACAGCATCATGGCCGCCAAGGGTGAGAATCTCAGCTTCAGCTTCGCCGCAATCCCCGCATACTACATCAAGAATGTGCTTCTTGACGGTGAGAGCGTCCAGCTCACCGACCATAAGCTCGATCTTGTAAGCGTCAGCCGCCCGCACACCATCATAGCCCTGTATGCACCCGTCACGAATGTTCCCTTCTATGACTGGAAAAACCCCTTCCTTGATGTGAAGAGCTCCGACTGGTGCTACGATGCTGTACGCTACGTTGCCTCTGCCGGTCTTTTCAGCGGTACAAGCACTGATACCTTCTCACCCAACGCCACAATGACCCGCGATATGGTCGTAGTCGTGCTCTGGAGGCTTGCCGGCTGTCCCGTTCTTCCCGATAACGGCGCAGCTTTCTCCGATGTTCCCAAGGGTAACTATGCCTACGATGCCGTCCGCTGGGCAAATCACTTCGGCATTGTCATGGGCTTCAATGACGGTACCTTCGGTTACGGAAAAGCGGTTACGAGAGAGCAGCTTATCACCTTCCTCTACCGCTTTGCAAAGAATTATGCCGGTGACAACGTTGCTGCCTACGACAATATAAATATTCTGGGCTACACCGATGTGATGAACATTTCCAAGGGAATGACTCAGCCCTTCCAGTGGGGCATCGGAGCAGGTATCGTCAGCGGTACCTCCACCACCACCCTCAGCCCCAAGGACAACACCACCCGTGCGCAGGTGGCGGCAATCCTCACGAGATACTGCAACAAGTTCTTCCTGCAGGCTCCCGTTTTTACAGTTAAATAAGGCGCAGATAAATCACAAGAGCCGGGTTCAAAACTAATGAATCCGGCTCTTATACTATTGATATTATTGATTTTAGCAGTCGTTTAAAGGCATAACAAAGAGCCGCCTTTGCGGCTCTTTGTTATTATTGCGAATTACCCTGCGAGCTTTTCGATAAGCTCCACGATCTCATAGAACTGAGCATTTGAACACCAGTCTAAATTCTTTTCTCCCATATTTATAAGCGCACAATAGGTCTTGACCTTGTCGCTCAGACTCTCCGCAAGCACCGCCCAGAGCTTGGTGCCGTCATCATTCTCGGCGCACACTATATCAAAAACGTAGCCTATCTCGTTTGCAACGCTGGTTTCATCGTAATAAGCGCAGAGGCTGTCGTAGAAATCCGCTATCGCACAGGTGAAGCTCACAAGGTCTTTTCCGCCGAGCTCATCCAGTCCCAGCTTCTCCCGGAAGCTTTCGGGAACTGCCGCAGCAGCTTTACCCACACGCTGCACAAAGTCAGGTACCGGGATGTACTCAAACATCTGGTTTATGGTCTGTATGCTGTGCTCTGCAAGAGAATCGAAATCGAGATGTTCATAAAGTCTGCAGACTCCCTTGATGAGTGCGGCACGCCCCTCGCTGAAGCCGTGAGTCTCCGCAAGCTCCGCAAATTCGGAAACATCCTGAAACACCTGACTGAGTATGGAAAGGTCGTATTCGGTGTTTTCGTCCAGAAGCTCAATTGTCTCCACGACAGCAGCTCTTATTGCCTCTGCTTCGGTTAGGTCTCGGTTGACAACGGTGACAAGTACGGAGTTCCTGAGATTTGTAATGTAATCATGCTCCTGCAGGGAGGCAACAATGTCACTCAGCACCTCGTTGCAGGGTCTCTTTTCAAGCTCCAGTCCCTCGATGACCACGGAGGCCTCATCATTGAGAGCCTCAGCCTTCACAACTATGCTCCTGTCGTTGACCTCAAGACGTATGCTGGGGTTAACATCGATCATAACCACGGAGTTTCGGGCAAAGCTTATCTGACTCAGTCCTCCGCTTAGGGTCATCTTACCGCAGTCAAGCCTCATACCCCTGCCCATCAGCAGGGCCGCCAGCGCAACGACAACTGCAAGGCAGGCAACCGCCGCAAGCCTGCGTTTCCGGTAAGGTCTGCGCTTTCTGAGGACAACAACATTGTCCTCGTCGGCAAGCTCCTTAATGAACCTGTCATCAACAGCGCCGATATGGTTCAATAAATCTTCGCTTTTCAAAGCGTGATTCCTTCTTTCATTAAATGAATTTTTAATTTATTCCTCAGTCTGAAAAGCATGGTCGTTGCCTTTGAGACTGACATGTCGTATCTGTTTGCAATGTCGGCTATGGGCTCCATCTGCCAATAGCGGCGCATAAAAACCTTCCGCTCCTCCTCCGGCAAAGACATCAGGAAGCCGTTTATGGCGTTCCGTATGTCCTCGGAATCCTGCAGCTTCTCGTACACATCCTCATCAGCTATGCACTCGGCAAGCTCATCCAGAAGGACTGGTACCTCTCCGAAGCCTCTTTTTCCGCTGCTGCGCTGTCGATATCGGTCAAGGGCAAGGTTTCTTGTTATCTTTCCGACATAAGCTGAAAGGGATGTCGGCTCATTGGGAGGAATGCTTCCCCATGTACGCATATACGCATCGTTCACACACTCCTCGCTGTCCTCAATACTGCCGAGGACATTGAAGGCTATCTTATGACAGTATCTTCCGTATTTTTTCTCCGTCTCCAGAATTGCGTCCTGCGAACGTTCAAGATAAAGCCTGACGATTTCTATGTCTTCCAAAACAAGCTCCTCTTTCTAATAATTATGACGTAAAACTTTGTTCACACATTACATGATTTGTAAAATTATTATAAATTTCAATAATATTCTTTTATGAATTCCTCTCCGATTACATTTCGTGGTTGTTATGCAACCGGATTTATGGTATATTGGGTTAGAATTCAGCTCAGAAAGAGGAATTACCATAACATGATACTATATTTCAGCGGAACTGGCAATAGCAGATATGCGGCAAGTTTGTTGGGAAAATCGCTTGATGACAAGGTTTTTTCCCTGACCTCGCTTATTAACACTCCCGACGGAGATAAGCTTGTATCGGAAACACCCTATATTTTCGTTGTTCCCACCTACTGTTATCATATACCCTCCGTTGTGGAGGATTTCATCATGAGGGCGTCCTTCGGCGGAAATAACGGAATTTACTTTGTTATGACCTGCGGAGCGGGCGTCGGCGGCGCAGGAGCTGCCAACAGGGCTCTCTGTAAAAAGAAGAAGCTCCGTTACATGGGCACCTATACCCTTGTGGCCCCTGACAACTACCTTGTTATGTACGAGCCCTCTGACAGAGAGGAATCGGAGCGCAGGCTCTCCGTCTTCCCCGAAAAGATTTCCGGTATTGCCGACACCGTCAGGAGCGGAGCAGCATTCAGTGAAAAGTCCTCTCTCCTCGGCAGGCAGATAAGCACAGCCGGCAGCAGGCTGTTTAACAAGTTCCTTGTAAATCCCGGAAAATTCACGGTCAACAACGCCTGCGTTTCCTGCGGCCTCTGTGCGGGAAACTGCCCTCTGCATAATATTGATATTGTGGACAGAGCTCCCAAATGGGGTAACGACTGCATACACTGTCTGTCCTGTATCTGCGTCTGCCCGAAAAGCGCCATTGAATACGGCAAAAGCACAAAGGGTCGCCGCAGGCACTATGTCTTCCCTGACGGTACTCTGAAATAAAACATACAAAAAGAAAGAAGGAACCCTTTTGAAAACCCGTGTTATCTCTGCGGCTGTGATGATTACCGCCGTCGTTGCCTGCTTTGCCATCTCTCCCATTACCCGTACTCTGTTTCTGCTGGCAGTCATAATCGTTGCAGTCCGTGAGACCTGCAATGTCATTAAACTCAAGGATGTGAACTGCGCGCCGTGGGTACTGTACATATTCAGCGCAGCCTCGGTGGCTGCCATCTTCTTCGGCGCTGATTCCGTTGTTACCGAGGCCCTGTTCTTCCTTGCGGTGTTCGCCGCTATGACAGCGGGTGTCACCTGCTCCCGGGTCAGAGGTCCCGGAGCTCTGGCAACCCTTGCCGTTCTGGTTTATCCCATTGTGCCCATGCTCATAATAACCAAGCTCTCACTCATGGAAAACTGGCTCCCCATCTTCGCCATAGGCTGCATATCAACATGGGTCTGCGACAGCTTCTGTCTCTTCGGCGGCAAAGCCTTCGGCAAGCACAAGCTCTCCCCCGCCGTCAGCCCCAACAAGACTATCGAGGGCTCTGTCTGCGGTGCTCTCTCCTCTGTTGTAACCGGTCTTATCCTCAGTTTCTTTATCGATGTTCCCCTGCTGTGGTGCATGGTAACGGCTCTTGTCTGTTCCTCTCTCGGTCAGGTGGGAGATCTTGCTGCCTCCCTGCTCAAGCGCATGGCAGGCGTAAAGGACTATTCCAACCTCATTCCCGGCCACGGCGGAGCAATGGATCGCATAGACAGCCTGCTCTTCTCCGTTCCTTCAGCCTACTTCTGCCTCCTTCTGTTCAAGGCTATCTGATTATTAATACTGCTTTTCAAAGTGTGAATTTGTAGTTATTTACAAATTCACACTTTTATTTTTGTTTATATTTACAAACAAAAATGTTTGTGTTAAAATTATATAGTTAAATTTGAAATCAGGTGAATAACAATGCAAAGCGAAAACTCTCTTTTGATGTTCGAAAGAGAATCAATACTCAAGCTGATGCTGAAATTTGCACTTCCTGCAATAGCATCAATGGTAGTCAACTCCATCTACAACATCGTAGACCAGATTTTTATAGGTCAGGGCGTTGGAATGCTGGGTAATGCCGCAACTAACCTTACCTTCCCCCTCGTTACCCTATCCATGGCGCTGAGCACCATGATAGCCGACGGCTGTGTGGCGTATTTCAGTATCAAGCTAGGACAAAAGCGCTACGATGAAGCCACCCGCACCATGGGTAACGGCATCACCGTAGCTCTGGCTGCAGGTCTGTTCCTTCTTGTTTTCATTGAGATTTTCCTCAGACCTGTTCTCCTTCTCTGCGGCGGCTCGAAGGTCCAACCCGTCACCATGGCGTACGCCATGGATTATGCGCGAATTACCCTGCTGGGTCTCCCCTTCGTCACTATCAGCATGACGGTGAGCAGCATAATCCGCGCTCAGGGCAATCCCCGTTATGCCATGATATGCATGATGTCCGGCTGTTTTCTGAATATCATTCTGGACGCATGGTTTATTATGGGTCTCGGCTGGGGAGTTAAGGGCGCAGCCTGGGCTACCGTCATCGGTCAGGCTCTGAATTTCTTCCTCTGTATCAGGTATATCCCCAAGTTCAAGAGCATCCACTTTGAGTTCAAATACGCAAAGCTAAAAAAGGAAACTGTCATGGCTTTTCTGCCTTTGGGCGTTTCCAGTCTCTGCACTCAGCTCGCCAACACTGTGGTCGTCATCTGCATGAACAATCTCCTGACAAAGTACGGCACCCAAAGTGTTTACGGAGCGGATATCCCTCTGGCATCTCTCGGCATAGTCATGAAGGTCAACTCCATCATAATCAGCGTCATGGTTGGTCTCGGCGTCGGAAGCCAGCCCATTGTTGGTTATAACTACGGCGCAAAAAACTTTAAGCGTGTAAAGTCTACCTACCTGCGCACCATTATAGTCGGTCTCATCATAGGAGT
>JABUSQ010000025.1 GCA_021442665.1 Oscillospiraceae bacterium | reverse complement strand
CAACCCCGACCGCACCATCTCCTCCATCAAGCGTGAGATGGGCTCCAACTACAAGGTAAACATCGACAACAAATCATACACTCCTCAGGAGATTTCCGCAATGGTGCTGCAGAAGCTGAAGGCCGATGCAGAGGCGTACCTCGGTGCTCCCGTTACCGAAGCCGTCATCACCGTCCCCGCCTACTTCACTGACGCTCAGCGCCAGGCTACCAAGGATGCCGGCAAGATTGCAGGTCTTGAGGTAAAGCGCATTATCAACGAGCCCACAGCTGCCGCTCTGGCATACGGTCTTGACAAGGAGACCGATCAGAAGATTATGGTCTACGACCTGGGCGGCGGTACCTTCGATGTCTCCATTCTCGAGATAGGCGACGGTGTTGTTGAGGTTCTTGCCACCGCAGGCAACAATCGCCTCGGCGGCGACGACTTTGACGACTGCATCACCAGATATCTGGTGGAGGAGTTCAAGAAGTCCGACGGCGTTGACCTCTCCGGCGACAAGATTGCCATGCAGCGTCTTCGTGAGGCTGCCGAGAAGGCCAAAATCGAGCTCAGCGGCGTTACCACCTCCAACATCAACCTCCCCTACATCACCGCCGACGCCACCGGTCCCAAGCATCTGGATGTGACCATCTCCAGAGCCAAGTTCAACGAGCTGACCCGTCACCTCGTTGAGAAGACCATGGGTCCCGTAAAGCAGGCTCTCTCCGACTCCGGTCTCTCCGCCGGCGAAATATCCAAGGTTCTCATGGTGGGCGGCTCCTCCCGTATCCCCGCAGTTCAGGATATGGTCAAGACTCTCACCGGCAAGGACGGCTTCAAGGGCATCAACCCCGACGAGTGCGTTGCCATCGGTGCTGCCATTCAGGGCGGTGTTCTCAATCACGAGGTCAACGACATCCTGCTTCTGGACGTAACTCCCCTGTCTCTGGGTATTGAGACTCTCGGCGGTGTCTGCACCCGTCTCATCGAGCGCAACACCACCATCCCCACCAAGAAGAGTCAGGTCTTCTCCACCGCAGCCGACAATCAGACCGCTGTCACCGTAAACGTTCTGCAGGGTGAGCGCGAGATGGCCCGTGACAACAAGAGCCTCGGCAACTTCAACCTCGACGGCATCGCTCCGGCACGCAGAGGCGTTCCCCAGATTGAGGTAACCTTCGATATCGATGCTAACGGTATCGTAAACGTCTCCGCAAAGGATTTGGGCACCGGAAAGGAGCAGCACATCACCATCACCTCCTCCACCAACATGTCCAAGGAAGACATAGACAAGGCCGTCAAGGAGGCTGAGATGTTTGCTGCCGAGGACGCAAAGCGCAAGGAGGAGGTCGATATCCGCAATCAGGGCGAGCAGATAGCGTACCAGACCGAGCAGACGCTTTCCGAGATGGGCGATCAGGCTCCCGCCGAGCTCAAGTCTGAGATTGAGGGCAAACTCTCCGCTCTGAAGACTGCTCTGCAGGGTACCGACTCCACCGCAATCAAAAACGCCACCAACGACCTCACTGCAGTGTTCGAGAAGATATATCAGGCTGCGCAGGCCGCAGGCTTCGATCCCTCTCAGGCAGGCGGAGCAGCAGGCTGCGACCCCAACTGTGGAGGAAACTGCAGCAACGGTCAGGACTACTACGACGCTGACTATACCGTAGTGGACGACGACAAGTAATGCATTAAAAATCGCGCGCATTCTTCCCGTGCCATCGGACACGGGAAGATTATGCGTTTTTCAGAGGAACAGCTTATGGCAGAAAAAAGAGATTACTACGAGGTGCTGGGCGTAAGCAAGGACGCCAGCGCCGACGAGCTCAAAAAAGCATATAGAAAAATTGCCAAGGAGAACCATCCAGACCTGCATCCCGGAGATACTGCCTGCGAGGAGCGCTTTAAGGAGGCAAACGAGGCATACGAGATATTGTCCGATGAGGACAAGCGCAAGAAGTATGACCAGTTCGGTCATGCCGCCTTTGACCCCAACCAGGGCTTCGGTGGAGGCGGCTTCGGCGGTTTCGGTGGATTTGGCGACATCTTCGGCGACATCTTCGGCGATATCTTCGGAGGCGGCTTCGGTGGTCAGAGCCGCAACCCCAACGCTCCCCGCAAGGGCAATGACGTCCGCACCAACGTAACCGTAAAATTTGAGGAAGCAGCCTTCGGAACCGTCAAGGAGGTTTTTATCTCTCGTGTGGAACAGTGTACCGACTGCAAAGGCACCGGCTGCGCTGAGGGCACCACGGCGGAGATATGCCCCGACTGCAAGGGTTCCGGCAGTGTAATGACCACCCAGCGTACAGCCTTCGGTGTAATGCAGAGCCCCTCCACCTGTCAGAAATGCAAGGGACGAGGCAAGATTATACATTCCCCTTGCAAGACCTGTAAAGGGCTCGGCAGCGTTCGCCGTCAGCATAAGGAGGAGGTCAAGATACCCGCCGGCATAGACGACGGACAGACCATCTCCAAGCGGGGCGGCGGCGATGCAGGTATAAACGGAGGTCCCTCCGGTGATCTGCGTGTCACCGTCATCGTCCAGCCCCATGCCGTATTCGAACGTGACGGCGCCTCCGTCATGATGGAGCAGGATATCTCTTATGCGCAGGCGGTTTTAGGCGCAGAGATAGAGGTCCCCACCATCGACGGCAAGGTTAAGCTCACCATTCCCGAGGGGACTCAGACTGGCAGCATGTTCCGTCTCAGAGGCAAGGGCATCCCCTACCTCCGGGGTCAGGGCAGAGGTGACCAGTTCATATCCGTCCGTGTGGCGGTGCCGAAAAACCTCACCTCAAATCAGAAGGAGCTTTTGAAGCAGTTTGCCGCCTCCATGGGCGAGGAGCATGAAAGCAAGGGCATCTTCGGCAAGAAAAAGAAATGAGAAAAAATCCCCGACGCTTCAAAGCTGTCGGGGATTTAATTACATGCATACAAAGCAGTGCCATTCCTCTTCACAGAGGTGGCGTAGCACGGTGAAGCCTGATTTTTCAATGGCGCAGCGAACCTCGTTTTCCCTGCCGTCGATTATTCCGGAGGTAATGAAAACTCCGTCCTCTGCCATGAAGCCCCTGACGTGGGGAGCGAGAGGTATGATAACGTCGGAAACTATATTCGCCACGACGAGATGGTAACCGCCGCCCAGAGATTTTCGCAGAGACGCATCTCCGATGATGTCCCCCGAATAGACCCTGAGCCTGTCGCCGCCGATGCCGTTGAGAGCAGCATTTTCCATGACGATATCGGGAGCTTTGGGGTCAATATCCACACCTACGGCATTTTTACAGCCCAGAAGTATGGCACCGATGCCCAGTATACCGCTGCCGCAGCCCAGATCGAGGACGCTCTTTCCTGCTTCCGCAAAGCCCTCCAACGCCTCAAGGCACATTCTCGTGGTGGCGTGGCTTCCGGTTCCGAACATGAGCCCCGGGTCAAGCACGAGCTTCACACGCTCCGAATCCCCGGTCTCCTCCCACTCGGGCACCACCAGAAGCCTCTCCCCTATTTCAATCGGCTTATAATACTGCTTCCAGTTGTTCTCCCAATCGCTGTCTTGTACTGTTGAGGTGCTTACCGTGTACAGCGACCTTATCCTGTCCAGCAGGACCTCGCCCTCGTCGCCGTCCTCAATATAGAGCTTTATTCGGGACAGTCCGCTGTAGCTCTCCTCCAGTTCCTTATCCACATAGTCCCAGAACTGGCGGTTATTTTCCAAAAAATCTCTGAAGTCCTGCTCGTTTTCAATTACAAATCCGCTGCAGCCCAGCTCTGTGAGCCTCTCACAGCGTGCATCTATCTCATTTTCAGGTGTTTCAATGATTACTTCCGTATATTTCATGTTCATGCTGTAATTCCTCAAAAACTGCCCCATCTTTGATGGGGCAGTCGTTTTTATTCCTCGGGTGCATCACAGATGAGTCCGTAGCCGCCGTTCTTTCGGGCATAGACCACTGAGATAGCGCCGTCCTCCTCTTCGTTTCTGAACACGAAGAATTCGTGCTCCAGAAGGTTCATCTGCAAGATCGCCTCTTCAGGTGACATGGGCTTTATGGAGAATCGCTTGCTGCGGACAATCTTGAATTCCTCTGCTTCATCCGCAGGCTCATAGGAGGGTAAGACCTCACGCTCCAGAGCTCCCTCCCTCAGCCGCTTTTCAAGGCGGGTCTTATTCTTGCGTATCTGGCGTTCAATGGCAGCTACGCCGGAATCGACGGAGGCATACATGTCGTTTGTGAGTTCGTTTGCACGGTAGAACATTCCGTTGTTCTTGATGGTTATCTCCGCTCTGTATCTGCCCCGCTCAAGGCTGAAGGTTACGAAAGCCTCTGCCTCGTTTCGGAAAAGCCTGTCCAGCTTGCTTATCTTGCGCTGTGCGTAGGCTCTCAGCTCCTCGGAAGAATCCATCTTCTTTTCTGCAAATGTGAACTTCATTTGTGTCAGCTCCTTTCTGCGCTTGCAGGAGTTTCCTGCTCTGTAATCAGTATAGCACAGCAACGGCACAAATTAAAGAACTTTTTGTGAAAATTGCAGTAATATTTTAAAATTTTCTCCTGACTTTTGGTGTAAATCACATTGCATTGACCACACAGTCCGGCAGAGCCGCTTCCAGTGCCGAAAGCTGCTCGGGAGTGATGCCGTTTCCCGCAACGTCCAGAGACTGCAGGGTCTTCAGCTCGTACAGAACGCTGAAGTCGCTGATGCTGTTTTCACTTAGATCAAGCTTCTTAACAGCGCTGAGCTTGGACAATGCGCTTATGTCCGTAATGCCGAGTCCCGACAGCTCGACTGTCTCCGCATCCGTGTTTATCTTCTTTCCGCCTATCTCTATCTGCTCAACAAGCGGAGAGTGGCTTACCTTGCAGTCTGGAAGCTTCTTTTTGAGCTCATCGACTCCGGCTGCGGTTATTTCGGTGTTGTCCTCCAACGCAACGGTCTTGAGACTCTTCAGTGAGTACAGTGAGGACAGCCCTGTATCGTTGATGCCCGTGTTCTGCAGGCCGAGGTATTTGAGCCCGCTGAGTTTGCCGAGAGCGGTGAAGCTCTTGGGGCTGTTGCCCTTGAGATACAGTTCCGTAAGCTTTGTGTGCTCGCTGAGAGCGGCTATGCTCGTAATGCTGTTGCCTTCCAGATTCAGGCGCTCAAGATTTGTAAGGCCCATAAGCGGCATTATGCTGCTTATTCTGTTGCCGCTGAGGTCAAGGCTCCTTAGCTCTGCCATATCCATAAGCGGTGTAAGATCCTGAATACTATTGCCGCTGAGGTTCAGGCTCTCCAGCTTGGTGCAGACCGACAGGGCATAGATATCCGTAAGTCCGCAATTTGAAAGGTCAAGCTCCTTGACATTGCTCTTAAAGGTCTTGCCGCCCAGACGGATATCTACCACATCCTCCGACGCCTCGTCGCTGAAAACGATGCAGTCCGGCAAAGCCTTCTTCAGCTCCTTGAGTTGGCTTTCGCTTATCTCCATTCCGCCGATGGTGAGGGTAGTGAGTCCCCGCAGGCTGTAAAGCGGTGTGAAGTCCTTTATCTTATTCTTGTCAAGGTGAAGGGTGCGCAGGCTCTGCATTCCCGACAGGGTGGTAATATCGCTTATGTTGTTTTCGCTGAGGTCAAGGGAAACGAGATTTTTCAGCGGTGTGAGGAAGGAAAGCTCGTCTATCAGGTTGCCGTTGAGCTTCAGACTTGTGAGCTTTTCCAGCTTCTGCAGGTCTTGAAGCCTTGCTGAGCGGACGTGCTTACCCGACAGATCAAGGAAGGTGGTGCCGATATCGTAGCTCTCGCCGAGAATAAGCACTGTTTTGCCCTCCTCGTACTCCTTTCGGGCCTTTTCCAGCTTTTCGATGCGTTTTGCTATCTCCTCGCTTCCGCTGTTGGAGCTCTCCAGAATTGCGATGGCGTTTACAAAATCACCCTTCGCCTCATAGCAGGCAGACATCAGCAGCAGACATTCGTCGGTCTTGCGGGTCTGCATCGCCCTGCGGAGGGTCTCCAGTGCCTTGTCGTATTCCCCATCGAAGTAGTAATTCTGTGCCGCCTCGAAGCTGAGTCTGTATTCCTTGTTCTGGGCTGCACTGCGCAGAGCCATGCTTCCGATAACCAGCACGGCGATGACGGCAACTACCGACAGAACTATGATAATATTGCGTTTTTTACGCTTGCCCGAGGCTCTTTTCTCCGCGTTCTCCTCAATTATACGTTTTGCGTTTTCCGAAGTGCGGGGTCTCTTTTCCGGCACACGCTTCTCTATGATAGGAGCCACCGAGGCTCTTTCCGAGTTCTCCGGGACAGCAGGTCTCTCCGCCACGGTTACATCCCCGTCATCGAATCGAAACTCCGACAGATCCAGTCCGTCGGGATAGATGACCACGTCGGAATCGTCCTTCAGGGAACTGTCCGTCTCATAACGCAAACGTTTTTCCAGCTCGTGAGTGTTCATTATGACCGTTGCACCGCTCTCGGGCACGGACTTTCTGTTATCATTCATATCTGGCTGTTCTCCTCTTGGGAGTTTTCTTTGCCGCTGTCAGTGACAGCATCGGCAGGCGTCGCTAAGGTATCCGCAGGCCTACTATCAATTATAAGCGGCTCTTCGGAATCCATCACGTCACTGCCCTCAAGGATAGCTGTACCGTCATCCACGGGTGGCTTTTTCTTCTTCATGGCAAAGCTCACCAGCAGGAGACTCAGCAGCATGCAGAGTATGCTCAGTTCCGGGATAAACTCTCCGAGGCTCATGGCGTTCTCCTTCACCATGATTGTCGCCGCATCCTTCACAATCAGGCGGTACAGAAAAGGTACGCCGAAAAGCGGAGGAAGAAACCACTTGGTGTCAAAGCCGCCCATTACCGTGGTGGTGTAGACCACAGCGACTACAACGCTGACAATTATGCAGACTATCATGGATATGACGGACAGTGTCGTAGCGTAAATGACAAAGAACACCACACCCATTAGCACGGGAATGAAGGTCAGCACGAAGAGCTTTTCACCCAGCTTCCGTATCATCACCGCAAACAGCAGGCAGGACACCACTGGAAGTGCCACCTGAGTGGTCACAAAGAAGACATCGGCACCCTTCCAGAGGGGACCCCAGCAGGAAAGCAGGCGGAACACCACCGCAAGGTACATCAGCACCGCCGCAATTCTAATGATAATGCTTTTTCCGTTAACTCTGTATCTTGTCTTTTGCATAGCAAGCCTCCGCAATAATGCGCTGTCTTTTTATATCAGATTATTTCAGAATGCCCAGTTTCCGTTTTTGAATATCTGTATCTCTCTGCCGTCCTCGGTCACTCCGAGAATATCAAGAGCCTCGAAGCCTATCATAAAGTCCTCGTGAATCATGGAGTTGTTTATCCCCAGTTCCCGAAGCTCCTCAAGGCTGTATTTTTCGTAGTCCTTCACACAGCCCGTGAATCCGTCACCCAACGCCAGATGGCAGGCAGCATTTTCGTCAAACAGGGTGTTATAGAACATTATGCCGCTGTTGGATATGGGGCTGTCGCAGGGTACCAGAGCGCATTCTCCCAGCATGGCGGCTCCCTCGTCCATTGCCACCATGGTTTTGAGGGTGTCCTCGTTCTTCTCTGCGTGAACCTCCGCAACTTTGCCGTTCTCAAAGCGGATGGAGAAGTTTTCAATCATCACGCCCCTGTAGGACAGGGGCTTTGTGGAGTAGACGATACCCTCGGCTCTGCCCTTCATGGGGCTTGTGAAGACCTCCTCGCTGGGGATATTGGGGTTGTAGGTGATACCGCTGCCCAGAGTTTTCTCGCTGCCCGCAAGAAACTGAGCCTCGGGGATCAGTCCCACGGTGAGGTCTGTGCCGTTGGGAGCGGTATACCTGAGTTCACGCAGACCGAGGCTGTTTAAATATTCGCATCGGAGCTTCAGCTCTGCATTATGCTCACGCCATGCTGCAACCGCATCACCCTCCGCCCGGGAGGTATATAGTATGGCTTCCCAGAGCTTTTCAACCGCCTCATCGTCGGTACAGTCCGGGAATACCTTTCTTGCCCATTCAACGCCGGGCACGGCGGCGATACACCACTGGTGTTTATTCTCCATTGCATCCCGTATGGGCTTGATAATGCCCCAGCGCATCTGAACTGCCTTGCCCCATTTTTCCTGGTCCATGCCGTCAAGGCCGTTGGGGTCCTCAGATAGAATATAAATCATGGCGGGGAGAGTGTCCCTGCGGTGGATAAGCTTCTCATGCTCCCACTTTTTTATCTCGCCCAGACGGTCAAGGCTCTTATACTTCACGTTCACGAGCTTCAGTGGCTGGTAACTCCACTCCACATTGACCTCTGCGGCACCCGCCTTATAGCATTCCTCTGCCAGAAGCTTGATAAATTCGGGCTGATCCAGCTCCGCCTGAATGATAACCTCCTGACCCTCCTGAACATTTGCGCCCACTCTGACGATAAGCTCGGCAAAGCCTTTTAATCTTTCGGCATCCACAGTGCTCTCTCCTTAAAACTATTTTTTCTATTGTAGCATATCCTGAGCCGGATTTCCACAACAATGATTAATTACGCAAACTTTTTGCATAATTTCATATTGAGTTAACAATTGTATTGTAGTATAGTCTAATCATATTGTTTGACAGGTGATTTAATGAACTCTAAGGGAATTGTTAAGGTCATCTCCGTTGTGACCGTGTTTATCTGTATTTTTGCCTTCGTGGCAGGTATCGTAGGCTTTGCCGACGGTCTCACCGGGGTCAGATCCACTAAGGATGACTATCAGAGCTTTAAAAAGCAGGCGGACGATTACAGGACTGCCACGGATAAAATCAACAGCGGACGGTCGGAGTATGAGGCGCAGAAATCCGCCTACGACGCCGAAAAAGCCACTTTTGATGCCGATAAGGACGCCTACGACAGCATGGTGAAGGACTATGAGATTGCCGTCGTAGAGTACAATCAGAAGCTCATGCAGTTTTCCGTGGGTAAATCTGCCATGGGCAGCGGTGTAACCGCCTACGAGGAGGGTCGCCGAGGTCTTGACAGCGGTTGGGCCGCCTACGAGGAGGGTCGAAAGGCCTTTGAGGCAGGCAAGGCCGAGTTTGAGTCCAAGATGAGCGAATACAGCGGAGGCAAAGCACTTTACGAGGCGGGTCTCATGCAGTATGAGGGAGGTCTGCAGCAGTACGAGCAGATCGTCGCATCTCTTGCGGCGCTGGAGGCCTACGGTCTCAGCCATGAGGCGGCTCTGGCATCTGTCAGCGCCCAGCTCGGCATTCCTCTAACCGACGAGTCTCTCACGACTATGAAAGAAGGTCTTGATAATACCAAGGACACACTCGATCAGGTTAAGCTGGCGCTTGATATGGCAGAGGACATGATTCCCGATGCTGAGAAGCAGCTTCAGGCAGGCGAGAGCGCCATGAGCGAAACCTACGCTCAACTTATGCAGGCAGAGGAGGGACTTAACGCAGCCCTCGCTCAGATAAACAGCAGCTCCGCTCAGATTAATTCCATGGGCAGTCAGCTCGGCGGAGACCGCAATTCTCTCACCGACACCTCCGCAGTCATCGCCGAGGAGAGTGAGCGCCTTGACAATAAGGAGGCGGAGCTTGAAGCGGCTTACGAACCTATCAGGGATTATCAGCGCACGCAGGAAAAAGCAAAACGCCTCCATGATATATTCATCGACGCAGGCTACGCCGGAAGCGACTCCTCCGATGCGGAGCTGATATCCGGTGTCGACCGACATGTAAGCGACCTGAGGAGGCTTTATCTGCGTGATTTCCTCGGCGAGATAATCGCCTTTGTTCTGCTCCTCATCTCCTGCACGGCAGCCTTTATATCCTCCTTGACCAACGGCAAAAAGGAACGCCGTGCCGTCATTCTTGCGGGTGTATCCGCGGTCGCCGCTCTTCTGTCCATCGCATTTGCGGAGCTTACGGGTGCTCTGAATTTTGCCTCCGTTTTGGCAGGCTGCCTGCTCATCGTGGGTGTTGCCGTAGCGGTTTACTTTATAAAGCAGCCCGTCGAGGAGTGAAAAACAACGGAAACACATTTGGCGGGGCGTCATAAAACAGTTATGTTTCAGAATTGAAAATGAATGGGAAAGCGTGGCCTTGAGTCACGCCTTTTCCGCATTTAGAAGTATAGTCAGTGGGATAAATCAAAACCTGTCGTACTGGGTGTGACCATCCGGATGCGCTGAAGAACCAACTCCTGCAGGACCCGCTCATAAATATAGTGCGTGCTGCGCTTATCCTTATCCTTCCAATGAAGGGAGCAGTCAAATCATGTAGTGAACAGCATACAAATCCGGTGTATTAGGGTGAAGGGCCTGAACAGAAACGAAAGGAGTTTGATGATATGGATGACAGAAAGATAGTACAGCTCTATATGGATCGATCCGACCAAGCCATATCAGAAACTTCCAAGAAATACGGAAGATACTGTCACTACATTGCCAATAATATTCTGCACAACGAGGAGGATTCAGAGGAATGCGTAAATGATACATACCTCCGGACGTGGAACTCCATCCCTCCGAAACAGCCGAAGCTATTACGGACTTTCCTGGGGAAAATCACTCGAAATTTGTCTCTGAACAGGTGGGAAAAGCTCTCTGCTGAAAAGCGCGGCGGCGGGCAGGTATCCCTTGCATTAGAGGAACTTTCAGAGTGTATCCCGTCAAATGAGAACACGGATTCCATCGTTGATAATATGGTCCTCAAGACAGCCCTTGACCATTTCCTTGATGAACTTCCGGCTCAAACGCGAATTATGTTTGTTCGCCGCTATTGGTATATGAGTTCTGTAAAGGAAATCGCAGATGAATATGGATTTTCTGAAAGTAAAGTGACTGTTACCCTTTTCCGTACAAGAGAAAAGCTCAAGACTGTATTGGAGAAAGAAGGTATTGTATTATGAAAGAGAAACACCTTTTAGACGTTCTCGGTAATATTGATGACAGACATATTGAAGAAGCGGCTCCTGCGGTAAAGAAGTCTCGTATGCCAAGCTGGGCTAAGTGGTCTTCTGCTATCGCAGCTTGCCTTGTTCTGTTTGTCGGAATTGGTGGATTCATTCTGCCCCGGATAGGTGGGAATAGCGGAGTCGGTGACAGTGGTCACGGTGACGGCAGCACATTTATGTCCTATGCCGGTCCCGTATTTCCTCTGACACTGAAGGAAGAAAATGCTGCAATCTCTGCCGAGCGCAGTCTTACTTTGGATTTTGCACCGTGGATTCCTGTTTGGATTTCCAACGAAGAGGAGGCCGCCTCCCTCACATATCTTACGGATGCGGAGCGGCAGGATGCTTTGAATGCCTACAATGAATGGTATCCCGACGGCGGCCGTTATGAGTCGTCCTGCAAAATTCAGGTAACAGATTCCTACACACTGACCAACGAGAGCACACAGAATCAGACGGTTAGTATTCTATATCCCTTTGTATCAAACCTAAACAGCATCGACGAAACTCGTCCGACCCTCTCCTTAGATGGGAATGCTTTGGAGACCGCTCTTCACGCAGGCAGCTATGCCGGAGGTTTTCAAGGCGCGTGGGGAAACTGGGCAGAAACGCACGAGAATCCGGGCAGCTTGAATCTCGACAGCATTGAAAGCTGGGAGG
Source organism: Oscillospiraceae bacterium (assembly GCA_021442665.1). Taxonomy (GTDB): domain Bacteria; phylum Bacillota; class Clostridia; order Oscillospirales; family Oscillospiraceae; genus F23-B02. The sequence continues at coordinate 7,596 of JABUSQ010000025.1, read as the reverse complement.
GTTATCGTGATCTGCTCTCGGACGGCACCTATCTGCAGCGGGCTCTTGGGGACTTTGCTGACCTCAGCGATATCCCCGTCACGGTTTATGAGCTGACCGATGCCTGGGGACCGGAGGAAAACAATGACGCCGGTATACCAAATCCCACAATCAACATTATGTTTGAACTGGATTACACAAAAACTAATGTTTTGACCTATGGCTTTAATCAGGGCCAATATAATGCAGAACAGGGTATCATGGGGAAAGGATTCAGTGTCCGCCAGCCCGTAGATCGGATGTACGGTGTCCCTTATTATATCATTGTAATTGGGGAGGACATCGAAAATCTGACTTATCAGGGTTTCGCCACAGGTGGATGGGATACGAAGAAAACCGTTGAGGCAGGCGTGACGATTAAGCGCAGCGAATCGAATCTGGAGGACGCTCTTCGAGCAGCTGCCGCTTATCAGTATCAGGAGCTGATAGATGTAGGCAACTATTTTGAAAGTAATCCTGCCTATGGATTTGAACTGTATTTCGGATTAATGAAGGAACATCTGATGGAATACAGTGTTCTCTCTGAAAACGCCGTTGAGCGATATGACGATGGAGCCATTGAAAATCTGGATGTTTCAGGTGTGTCCCGCGTGTTCTGGCTGGAAGCTGAAATTACGATTCCAGCCGGCGAAAGCGTAACGCTTGATGCTGCGTCCGAGAAAATGCCAAGCTATGATTTCTATTGTGCCGATACTGAGAACAAAGGAATCAGCGGCTATGACATGGTTACGGAACTCGGAAGCAACCTGAATCTCACCGAGCAAACCGCAAAGCTGGAGGATCGAGGTCAAATTGAAATCGTCCGCCAAAATTTTGGCTTCGATCTTGCAAATGGCATTACCGAAGTCAAGCTGACAGAGCCTCATTACTATCTGGAGGTCAAATCCAATGGCAAAGAGTAATAATCAAATAAAATAGACATGCATTTTATCTAAGTTTACAAGCCCCCAAATACACAAATCATAGAATTTGACTTAACGTAATAAAGGCGATACTTGAAATGTCTCAAGTATCGCCTTTGATTTTGTGCTGACTCCGTCGGACAGATGCCGTTTCGTAAAGCTCTATGCTTACTGTTTTAAGAGCGCTGCCGTTTGCGTTTCCGTTATTTTTTATTCTTATAAGATCATTCTTATCAGAAGTCGTATACGCCGTATTCGCAGCCCACGTTTCTGGTATCCATTTCGTCTATCAGGTCGTATTTTCTCAGACCCTTTCTGCGATAGAGCTTGATAACGCCGGTGCCGTTGCCGCCGTTGTTCAAGTGGTTGTAACGCTTGAGTCCGTCGGGGCACTCGTAGTTTATGTAGATCATATCCTTCTTGTAGCAACGGATATCGGTAATCATCTTGCCCTTGACGGTGGACTGCTCCACATGCCATACTATCTCGTCGTCGGTCTCATAGCAGTCAAACTTGGTGGTTGACAGAGTCCAGAACTTGGAGAAGTTAAACTCAAAGTCCTCTCCCTCGTACCAGCAGCAGCCCAGAAGCTTTCTGTCCAGAGCAACGCCGAACACCTTGGGCTTTCCGCCGCCGATCTCGAACACGGAGTTCAGGAGCTTTTTGCCGCTTATACGGCTTGTGAGGTTGGAGGAGGAGAGCCATACCCAGGGCTCGGTGAAGTCGCCGCCCCAGTTCTTATCTGCATAGCCGTAGCAGGTCTCGGGCTCAACGCTGTATTCTACGCCGTTGAGGGTTATCGTGCCCTTATAGAAGGTGCGGATGCCCTCTGCGTGCCAGAACATCTCAAAGGAATTTATCTTGCGGAAGAACTTGGATGCGCCGTAGCCCACGTTGTAGGTGATGTTCTTGTCAACGGTGAGATCCCAGCTCATTTCGCCTGCATCGCTCATCCACTCAGGATGCTCTGCAGCCTCCTCGGGAGTGACCTTGACCTTGCCGCTGATGTGCTTCTCGGAGCAGTGGCAGCCGTTGACCTTGATGTCGATGGGACCTTCCTTGGCAATCTCAGCGTCCTTCCATGCGTAGAAGTTATGTATCTGTCCCTTTTCCTTTTCTCCCCAGAAGCCGACCTTCACCATGACATAGGAAGGGCGCTCGCCTGCCTTCTGAGCCTCAGGTCTGTTCCACACGATGTTGGGCTTATCCTTTGCCAGAGCGGGGTTGCACACGAAAAACTCGATGAAGAAGGGCTTTTCCTCGCCGGTCTCCTTGTTTATGGCGGTCATGTTATGCCACCACCAATCATAGCCTCTCTTGGCAAGAGGTCCGGTCAGTCTGAAGCCGTTTCTTATAACATCGCTCTTGTTTGCCATAGTATCTTCTCCAATCTTTACATTGTGTTTATTTTTAAACATTTTTATACATTTATTATACACATGTCCAATTATTTTTTCAATTGTGATATATGTATAAATGTTTGCGTTAAATTTGTATGTTTATATAAAAGAAAATATCCCGATATATTCCATATCAGAATATTTCCCTTGTATTCATTTTACGCTGAAGCTATATACGGTTTTTTTGACAAAAATGCGGTTTTTCTCAAGCACGCATGAGGGAAACTCCGGGCGATTGGGGCTGTCGGGAAAGAACTGAGTTTCAAGGCACAGCCCCGAGCCCGCATCGTACCGGGCTCCATTTTTGCCTTTTCTTTCCGAGAGAAAGCCCGCAGTATACAGCTGCACTCCCGGCATATCCGTAGTGATGCTCATAAATCTTCCGCTGATCGGCTCATACAGTTCTGCGCAGGCTCCGTCCCCGTTCAGCGCAAGGTTGATGTCGTAATTTTCCGTTCCCACTTTTCTCATTATTCGAAAATCCATGCTCGTACCTGCCACAGGTCTGAGCTCACCTGTGGGAATGAGTTTTCCGTCCACCGGCGTGTATCGGTCTGCGTTTATCATAAGCTCATGGTCATGTATTCTGCCCTCGCCACGGAGATTGAAATAGCTGTGGCTGCACATACTCAGCACCGTGTCCTTGTCCGATACGGCAGTATATGCGAGCACCAGCTCGTCGCCGTCCGTGAGGGTATAGCTCACCTGTACCCTGAGATTTCCCGGGAAGCCGTCTGCTCCGTCCTCATCGGTGAGAGAAAAAACAACAGTATCATCACCTACGCATTCTGCGAAAAAGCGTCTTCTGTTGAAGCCTGTGCCGCCATGGAGAGTGTTCTCTCCCTCGTTTGCCGTGAGGTGGTATTCTCTCTCTCCCAGTGTAAAGCCCGCTCCGCTTATGCGGTTTGCGTATCTGCCCACGGTCGCTCCGAGATAACCGTCGTTTGTCAGATACTCCTCCGGACTGTCGTATCCCAGCACCACATCGGCGAAAGCCCCTTCCCTATCCGGCAGAAGCAGGCTCAGAACGGTGGCTCCAAGCTCCGTCACGGAAATTCTCAGTCTGTTTTTATTCTCAATCGTAAATTTTGAGTAAGCTTCACCGAAGTCTTCAACACTTATCACAGCTGCATCACCTCCTGAGCATTATAAACCCTTTACAGGCTCACGGCAACATAAACCGCACAAATATTTGTGCAGTTTTCTGATAAAACACAAACAAACAGAACTTAAAAATCATTGATTTTACTGTATTTCCTGCATTTTTATGTCTAATTCGGCTGTTGACAATGCCGTGTAATTAAAGTACAATAATCTTAACTTCCTAATTGAAATTTGATAGACAAATTTAACAAAACAAGAGGTAATAAGATGTTCAAAGTAGTAACCAAGAGATTTCTCAACGAGGCAAAAACCATCTGCCTTTTTGAGATTGAAGCACCTCTGGTCGCAAAGCACGCACAAGCGGGTCAGTTCGTTATCTTCCGTCTTGACGAGCAGGGCGAGCGTACTCCCGTTTCCGTCGCCGGCTACGACCGGGAAAAAGGTACCGTCACCGTTATGGTGCAGGCCGCAGGCCGCACCACCAAAATGCTCCACACCGTCGAGCAGGGCGATTATATCACAGACTTTGTCGGTCCTCTCGGCAAGGCAACCGAGATGGACGGTCTCAAGAAGGTCTGCGTTGTCGGAGGCGGTGTCGGCTGCGCCATCGCATACCCCATCGCAAAGGAAATGCACGAGAGAGGCATTGAGGTCACCTTCATCGCCGGCTTCAGAAGTACCGACATCGTTATCCTCAAGGATGAGCTGAAGGCAGCCTCCGACAAGCTTATCATGTGTACCGACGACGGCACCTTCGGTGAGAAGGGCTTCACCACCCAGTACCTCAAGCAGGAAATTGACGCGAATATCGCAGAGGGCAAGCCCCAGTTCGACCGTGTTATCGCCATCGGTCCCGATATCATGATGAAGTTCCTCGCAGACGTGACCCGTCCCTACGGCATAAAGACCATTATCTCCCTGGACCCCATCATGGTAGACGGCACGGGTATGTGCGGCGGCTGTCGTGTTATCGTCGGCGGCGAGACCAAGTTTGCCTGTGTTGACGGTCCCGACTTTGACGCGCATGAGGTGGATTTCGACTCCCTCATAAAGCGTGCGGCCTTCTACAAGACCGAGCAGGATGATTCCGCAAAGCACATCTGCAATATGACCGGAGGTAATCGCAATGGCTAATATGAAGATGGTTAAGAATCCCATGCCGGAGCAGGACCCCGTAGTACGCTCCGCAAACTTTGAAGAGGTCGCTCTGGGTTACACCCCCGAGATGGCCATGGACGAGGCAAAGCGCTGCCTGAGCTGCCACAACATGCCCTGCCGCAGTGGCTGTCCTGTCTCCGTACGCATCCCGGAATTCATCGCCAAGGTCGCTGAGGGTGATTTTGACGCTGCCTATGAGATAGTTACCTCCACCAACTCTCTGCCTGCGGTCTGCGGACGTGTCTGCCCTCAGGAGAAGCAGTGCGAGAGTAAGTGCGTCAGAGGCATCAAGGGCGAGCCCGTGGGCATCGGCCGTCTGGAGCGTTTTGTTGCCGACTACCACATGAGCAAGGAAGTAAAGGACGAGGTTAAGGTTCCCGAATCCAACGGTCACAGGGTTGCCATAGTCGGCTCCGGCCCCGCCTCCCTCACCTGTGCGGGCGATCTGCGCAAGCTGGGCTACGACGTCACCATTTACGAGGCCTTCCACAAGACCGGCGGCGTTCTGGTTTACGGCATCCCCCAGTTCCGTCTTCCCAAGGAGATTGTCGCCGCTGAGGTCAAGAATCTTGAGGACATGGGCGTCAAGATTGTCACCGATGTGGTCATCGGCAAATCCATCACCGTTGACGAACTGCTGGACGAGGAGAAGTACGAGGCCGTGTTCATCGGTTCCGGTGCAGGTCTTCCCCAGTTCCTGCACATCCCCGGTGAGAACCTGTTGGGTGTTTACTCCGCAAATGAGATACTCACCCGTATCAATCTCATGAAGGCATACCGCGAGGACTACGATACACCCATCAAGCACCCCAAGAATGTGGTCGTTGTAGGCGCAGGCAACGTCGCCATGGACGCAAGCCGTGTTGCAAAGCGTCTCGGCGCCGAACATGTTTACATTGCCTACCGCCGCGGTCGCGAAGAGCTTCCCGCCCGTAAGGAAGAGGTTGAGCACGCCGAGGCTGAGGGCATCGAATTCCGTCTGCTGAACAATCCCGTCTGCATCCACGGTGATGAGAACGGCTTTGTCACCGGCGTGGAGCTGCAGAAGATGGAACTGGGCGAGCCCGACGAGAAGGGCCGCAGGAAGCCCATTCCCGTACAGGGTGAAAACTGGATACTGGACTGCGACGCCGTCATCATCGCCATCGGCACCAGCCCCAATCCCCTGATCCGTTCCACCACAAAGGGTCTTGCTGTAACCAAGAAGGGCGGCATCGAGGCAGACGAAAACGGCCAGACCTCCCGCGAGGGTGTCTTCGCCGGCGGTGACGCAGTGACCGGCGCGGCCACTGTCATTCTGGCTATGGGCGCAGGAAAGACCGGCGCCAAGAGTATTGACGAGTACATAAAGTCCAAAAACAAATAAACACAGAGCCGTCCGAGGCAGATTTAAGCGGCATTCTGAGAATGCCGCTTACTTTTACCGAATTATCTTACAGATATTTCTATTTATTCTTGATATTGCCAAACTATTTTTGCATCAAATATTGCATTATTTGTCAAATCATGATAGAATTACACAAAGAGACGTGCAAATTGTTATTTTTACGACTATTTTTTCTGCTTTCTTAGCACGGAGGTTATGAAATGGATCAACTCCAATTCCGGCAGTACATGGACAGAGACCCGGGCGCAAAGCTTCGGGATGTTGTCACTCAGATGCTTTATGACGAGATAGTTTCCCTGCATATTGCGCCGGGCACAAAGCTGAACGTCAACAGTATCGCCTCATCTTTGGGTATCTCCCGAACTCCCGTTGCAGAGGCTATCATCAATCTCTGCGACATGGGCTTTGTCATGTCAAGGCCGGAGACCAGCGGTTATTTTGTCATCGACCTCAGTATGACCGACATGATAAACCTTTACGATGTACGTTCCGCCATCGAATGCGAGGCTGCGGTACTCTGCACCGAGCATGCCGATGAGGAAACCGTCATTGAGCTGGAGCGCCTTGCCAACGCCTATCGGGACAGTCTTATAGCCAAGGATTATCAGGGTATGCTGGCAAGTGATATGCCCTTCCACGCCCTTATCGTCAAATCCTGCGGCAATAAGTATATCCAGAAGTGCTATGAGATGCTGTTGCCGAATCTCACCATGTATCAGTCCTCCATGCTGAAATTCATAAGCTCCACCTCGGATAATCCCTGGTCCTCCAGCGTCACCTATAACCACACCGCCATTGTAGAGGCCATTAAGATGCGCATTCCGGAGCTTGCTCGTCAGGCAATGGAAAATCACGTCTCCTCCAGTCTGAACTTCACGATTTTCTACGGAGGAGGCAAGGACCCCTTTGCAAACGTGAAAAACCCCAAAAACAGAAGATAAAAAATCGGCATCCGACGGATGCCGATTTTTTGTGCCTTATATCACTCCCAGGTCTCTGCCTTGTCGATGCCGAGCTTGGAAGCGCTGAACTGGGGATCTACACCTGTCTTGCGCTGAGCCATGTAATCCTTGAGAGCGGCAATGGCGGGCTTGCCCAGAATGATGATGACGGGAACGTTGATAACCACCATGAGACCCTGCAGCATATCGGCGGTATCCCATACCAGACCTGCGGAGAGGATGGCGCCGAGGAACACAAGAACGGTGGCGCAAAGACGGAACACGGTGATAAATGCCTTGCTGGGAGTGCGCTTCATGATGAATTTCAGGCAGCCTTCGCAGTAGTAGTAGTTGCCGATGAGGGTGGTGAAGGCGAAGAGGCAAAGCGCGGTGGCAATAAATATGGGGCCGAAGCTGCCCAGAGAGGCGAAGATGGAATCCTGCACGAAGAGACCGGAGATGGGGCTGCCGGAGGCGTCAACATAGGCGCTCAGGTCTGCTGTACCCACCTTAAGCTGACCGGACATGCACATGAATGCAGTTGCGGAGCAGATAAGGAGGGTGTCGATGAATACGGAAAGCATCTGAACGAGACCCTGCTTTGCGGGATGGGAAACGTCTGCGGTAGCGGCGGCGTTGGGAGCAGAGCCCATGCCCGCTTCGTT
>JABUSQ010000190.1 GCA_021442665.1 Oscillospiraceae bacterium | reverse complement strand
CAGACCCTTCATCAGCAGGGGAATGAGGATTCGGAAAATGCATATAACGGTGATGATAAGCCCCAGCAGAGACTTAGCCCCGGTCTTTCCCCCCACCAGCACAGTTGCAAGCATGAAGAGGAGAATTACGATGACCAGAGCGGTCTCACGGTTGTATTCATGCACTGTAGCGCGGACATCACCGTTCTCATAGGTGGATATTATCATTACGATGCTGTCGCCGACCTTAACGGGAACACCGAAGAGGGGGCCGACGGCATTGTCGACCAGAAGCTGCTCACCCTCGTACTGACCCGAGGTTACCTCCACCACCAGTGTCTGTTCGCCTCTGTAAGCGTTGTCGGAGACGGGGTCACGGAAGGTGGTGTCGTTCATTATCTTGATGACTCTTCCGGTCTCGTATTCGGCATAGTCTCCCTCGGGAGCAGTGTCGCTTTCAGGCGTTCTGCACACAAGGCAAAGCACCAGAAAAATTACGGCAGCGACGGCAAGAACAGTGAAGGTCAGACGGTTTTGGCTTGATTTAAGTCTGATTTTCGCTTGTTTCAATGGTTTCATAAGCAGACTTCCTTCATTGGGATTTGATTTCAGCATAGCAATTGAAACAGACTTTGTCAAGTATGTGCAAATTTACTCTAAAAATTTTAACAATAAGTAGAAAATTTATTACTTACATATATTTTGTGGCTTATGGGGCAAATGATGTGGAAATATTGAGAATCTTATGATAAAATGTCATCATCCAAAATTATGGGTACAGCAGAAACTAAAAATTTTTAAGGAGGGTAATCTCATGCGAACAACAAAGCGCAGCAGGTTTTTTGCGGCACTTCTGGCATTGGTAATGATACTGACACTCATGCCCATGTCCGTCTTCGCCGCTGAAACTGCCGACCATGTTGTAATCAACCAAGCGTATGGCGGCGGAGGGAACTCCGGAGCAACATTTAAGAACGACTTTATCGAGCTTTATAACCCCACAGATAAAGATGTTTCACTTGAAGGCTGGAGCGTCCAGTACGCGGCAAAAACCGGAAACTTTAATAATATGACCGTGCTGAGCGGTGTTATCAAAGCTCACGGTTATTACCTTATCAGTGAAGCAGCCGGTACAGGCGGCACTGAAGACCTTCCCGAGCCAGATGCTATCGGCGGAATTGCCATGGGCTCAAAGGACTTCAAGCTTGCGCTTGTCTCCGGAGCTGATGCCATTTCCGGAAAGAGCGACAGCAAGGTCGTTGACTTCCTCGGAGTAGGAGCAGCTAACGAGTACGAAGGTACTGCGGCTGCGCCTGCCTTATCTAACACTACTGCTGCACTCCGTGTAGCTGACGGCGTTGACACCGATGAAAACAGCGTTGACTTCTGCACTGCAGCTCCCAATCCCAGAAACAGCAAGACCGCACAGCCCACTCCTTATGACGACATTGACGCAGAGTTCTCCGTTTTTGAGAAGGTTGACAAGCCCGCCGCAGGCGATACCGTTGTCGTGTACAGCGCAAGCGGTGCCAAGGCTCTGTCCTCCGTTCCTCTGTCCACCTATTATCTCACCGCCGCTGATGTGACCCTTACCGAAAAGGGCTACATGGCAATCAAGCCTGCCGACGCTGCGGCTCTGCAGTGGGTAGTAGGCGAGGAGGAGGGTACTTACACCTTCACTCAGGACGACATGATGCTCTCCGCCTATGCAAACGGAACCAAGAGAAACATCTCTACCGATGCTACCAAGGAGACAGGCTGGATACTGGATGTCTGCAATGCAGAGAACAGCTCCTACTATGTCTACAACAAGACCGTTGAGAGCAGCAACGGACATGTTTATCTTGAATGGTATGCTAAGTACACCGAGTTTACCGTTTACGATACCAGCGCCGAAAGACTCAGCGAGGACGCTTTCGGAATGACCTTCTACAAGCTCGTCCGTGAGGGCGTAGAGAAGCCCACGGGAAAGCTTCCCGCAGACGGAGACGAGGTCGTTATCTACAACGCCTCCGCCGCCGGTGTTCTGGGTCAGCCCAATGACATGAATATTTCCCTTGAGTGCGCTCCCGCAGAGCTCAAGGACGGAGCGGCAGTTGCCGGCAACGGCGCTCTGGTGTTCACCGTCGGCGTTGACGGCGAAGATTTCACCTTCATGTGCGGCGGCAAATACCTCGCCTCCAATAATGATGAATATGTCTTCCTCACCGAGGATGAGACCGCCAATATCAAGTGGAACCTTGTTGAGAGTGACAACGGCCTTATCATTTACAGCAAGGACAGCGTGTATATCAGCTCAAGCGGAGCCTCCAACAAGATCTGCATTGAGTACTACGGCGGAAGCTTCTCCGGCTATTCCTTCAAGGCCTCCTCAAGGGAGATCTTCGAGTTTAACTTCCTGCCTCTGGCAGAGGGAATAACTCTCACCGACGGCGTTGTAAATATGCCTGAGGTCACCTTCTCCGCAGGCGACGCCTATGCCGGCGCAGACTATACCATGAGATTTACCGTTGACGCTGTCTTCGGCGTCGGCGAGATTGCTGTCCTGCTGGGTGATGAAGCCATTACCGCAGTGGCAGATTCAGACGGCTACACCGTCAGCGTCCCCGCAGAAAAGATAAGCGGCGAGAGCCTCGTCTTCTCCGTCAGCGGCAAGGACGTGAAGGACGTTGCCTTTGAAGGCACCGTCACCGTCAAGGTAATTGACGAGCCCTCCGTAGGTGCTGTTTCTCCTGCCGCAAATGCAGAGTACACAGCAGACAAGCGTCCCGTCATCACCGCAGAGGTTGTGAACGCGGGTGAAGACGCCACTGTCGTCATGACCCTGAACGGCTCAGAGGTTGAGACCGTTTACGCAGACGGCAAGGCTACCTTTACTCCTGCAGAGGACTTTGCCGACGGCAAGGTCTCCGTATCCCTCAGCGTTACCCGTGCCGACGGCAAGAGCGTGGTCAAGAACTGGAGCTTCTTCGTAGGAAAGGCACAGTACCAGCTCTACTTCGGTCAGCTCCACAGCCACACAGCAGAATACTCCGACGGCGCAGGCACTCTGGCAGCGGGTCTTGACTATGTCAAAAATCTGCCCGAAAGCGCAAATGTTCAGTTTGTCGCCTTCACCGACCACTCCAACTACTTCGACACGTCCTCAGCTGCGAACCCCGAGCAGGCTCTCTACGACATGAGCCTTGCCACCGAGGCAAGCCGTGAGAAGTGGGCAAAGTACAGAGGAGCAGTTGAGGAATTCAACGCAAGCCAGTCCGATGTTGTTGCAATTGCGGGCTTTGAGATGACCTGGTCCGGCGGCCCCGGTCACATCAACACCTTCAACAGCACCGGTATCGTATCCAGAAACAACAAGACCCTGAATGACAAGACTTCAGACGCAGGACTCAAGGCATATTACTCACTTCTCAGCCAGGCCGAGGGCGCAGGCACCGTGTCCCAGCTCAACCACCCCGGCACGACCTTCGGCACCTTTGCGGACTTCGCCTACTGGGATGCGGTCATCGACAGCCGCGTATTCCTTGTTGAGGTAGGCAACGGCGAGGGTCAGATAGGCGCCGGCGGCTACTACCCCAGCTACGAGCAGTACATCATCGCTCTTGATAAGGGCTGGCATGTAGCTCCTACCAACAATCAGGACAACCACAAGGGCAAGTGGGGCAACGCCAACGATGCCCGTGACGTTATCCTCACCAGCGATTTCTCCGAGGAAGGCCTCTATCAGGCGATGCGCGATATGCGTGTATACGCCACCGAGGACAAGAACCTCGAAATTATCTACACTGTTAACGGACTTATGCTGGGCAGCAGCATCACCGAGGTTCCCGAGGAGCTGAATTTCAGCGTCTCCGTAAACGACCCCGACGCCACCGACTCCATCTCCAAGGTTGAGCTGGTAGCAAACTCCGGCAAGGTCGTCTACACCTGGGATAACCCCACTGAGCTTGCAGGCGGCGCACTCTCCGTCACTCTCAAGCCCGAATACAGCTACTACTTTGTCCGCGTAACCGAAGGCGACGGCGATCTGGCAGTAACCGCTCCCGTTTGGGTAGGCGAGAGCCTGAAGCTGGGCATCTCCTCCATTGAGTGCGGAACCTCCACCCCCGTTACAGGTGAAGAGCTCACCATCAGCACCGTGGTATTCAACAGCGAGTCTTCTCCCGCCACCGTGAAGTCCGTTGTCTATACCACCGACGGCAGCAAGGTCATCGGTACCGACGACACTGCATACACCGTAGCTGCAGGCAGCAACTGCACCATCAAGTTCAATTACACTCCCGAGGTGGCAAAGGTCATGACCGTAACCGCCACCGTTACCGTTGAGCAGGACGGCAAGGAATTCACCTTCAGCAAGGACATCACCCTTGACGTTCTCAACGCCGACGAGCTGGTTTACATCGGCATCGATGCTTCCCACCATAACGAATACGTTAACGGCAACTATAAGGACAGCATGGGCAACTTCGGCGGACTTGCAGCCGGCTTCTCCGTGAGAACCGTTCAGCTGAACACCTCCGATGAACTCATCGCAGCAGCTCAGAACGCAGACGGCAAGTATGTTGCGCTCGTTCTGACCGCACCCTCCCGCCGTGACGGCAACGGACTGCGCAACCCCTACGACACATACACCGACGCAGAGCTCGAGGCCATTAAGAGCTTTAACGCCAACGGCGGCACCGTTGTCCTGTGCGGCTGGGGTGACTATTATGAGTCATATGCGGAGTTTACCCAGTCCGAGCATATGTCCGCAGAGCAGAATAAGGTGCTTGCGGCGCTTGGCTCCTCTCTGCGCATCAGCGACGACGAGACCAAGGACAACGCCCACAACGGCGGGCAGGCTCAGCGTCTGTATCTTAGCTCCTACAACTTCGACAGCTTCCTCCTTGACCGTGTTGAATATGATGCGGAGCACCCCTATGAGAATATGTACACCGAGCTTTACAGTCAGTACGGCGGCGCCTCCATCTACGTTGTAGACGGCGAGGGCAATCCCACCACTGCTGTTCCTGCCACCGTAACTCCCACCGTCTTCGGCTTTGATACCACCGAAAGCTACGACGATGACAAGGACAGCTTCGGCGGGCTCGGAGCAATTCCCAAGTACAGCTTTGACGGTGCAGAGCGTCTGATGGTCATGGCCACCGAGCAGCTTGAGGGCAAGGGACTTATCGTTGTATCCGGTGCGGCCTTCCTCTCCAACTTCGAGGTTCAGGCAACCATTTCCGACAGCGGCGCCGAGAAGAACTACTCCAACTACAAAATCTGCGAGAACCTCGTCCAGTATCTGAACCCCGTGACCGTAACTCCCATTGCCACCGTGCAGAAGCAGACCGAGGCCGGCTTCAAGTACACCATCGAGGGTACTGTCACCACCAATGCCTCCGGCTACGATAAGAATACCGCATTCTTTGACTGCATCTATGTTCAGGATGCCACCGGCGGCGTTTGCTGCTTCCCCGTTGCAGGCGACTTCAGAATCGGCGACAAGGTTCGTGTAACCGGCACCACCGACTTCTTCCAGGGCGAAATGGAGCTGCAGGTAACTGCAATCCAGAAGATAGGTGAGGGCGATGCGGTAAGTCCCGCAGAGGTCACCGCAGCACAGATTAATGACGGCTCCGTGCTGGGTCAGTTCATCACCCTCAAGGGCGTTGTGAAGAGCTTCAGCCTCGACAACGGTCTTGTTCAGACCATTATGGTCGAGGACGCACAGGGCAATGTGGCAAGAGTCTTCATCGACGGTTATATCTGCTCCTCTGAGGACGTGAAGAACATCAGAGTAGGCTGCGAGATAAGCGTGTCCGGCGTAGCATCCTACGACGACACCTTTAATGCTCCCGAGGGACCCTTCCCCAGAATCCGTGTAAATGACCGCGCCAACGTGGTCTGCGGCGATGTGGCGGCAGATCCCTTCACCGATATCGCCGACAGCGGTTACCGCACATGGATAGTCGAGGCAGCAGATGTCGGCATCATCAGCGGCTATGCTGACGGCACCTTCAGACCCAATGCCGTCGTCACCAGAGGCCAGTTCGTCACCATGCTCTACCGTGCAGCGGGCTCTCCCGAGACAGATGGTGATATAAGCTTCACCGACGCAGGCGATATTTATGCGGGCTATAAGAGCGCTGTTGTCTGGGGCGTGGAGAACGGAATCATCGCCGGCTATACTGACGGAAGCTTTAAGCCGAATCAGAGCATCAGCCGTGCCCAGATGGCGGCCTTCCTGTATCGCTATCTCGTGAATGTTGAGAATTACGACTTCGGCGAGGTGAAGGACATGACCTTTGCGGATAAGGACAGCATTGCGTCTGCATACTATGATGCAGTTGCCGCCATCGTATCCGAGGGCATAATGTACGGCACAAGCTCCGACACCTTTGCTCCCAACGGAACCGCAAACCGCGGTATGGCAGCCACCGTCATTCTCAGAGTTTACAACACCCTGCATTAAAGCACCCTGACTAATAATAAAACCACAGGCTCATCCGAGCCTGTGGTTTTTCATTTTTGCAGGTCTGCAGCAACGGCTGCCGTTTATTTTTCCTTCCGATGCAAACTTCTGTTGCACGACTTCGTACAAATTCGGGTGAGATGCAGACTGTATATGGAGGAGATAACTTATGAATGCAATGCGTGACTATTCTTTAATAACACCGTCCCGGGACCCTCCCCACAGGGTGGGGGGACAACTGTTACTGTTACTGTTACTGTTTCTGTTTCTGATTATGTTTCTGTTTACTGTTTCTGTTTCTGATAGTGAAGCGGAACATAAAAAAGGAAGCGGACAAAAATCGTCCGCTCCGTTATGGTCGGAGAGAGGAGACTTGAACTCCCGGCCTCATGGTCCCGAACCATGCGCGCTACCGACTGCGCTACTCCCCGAAACAGCTTAATTATTATAATAAGCGGCGGAGAAAATGTCAAGATTTTTCTGAAAACACAAGCTTAACAGGTGAGCGGAGCATTTCTCATAATTGCGCAGAGGCTATTGTAAAAAACAGAGCTGTGTTGTAAAATATAAAAATCAACATATGGAGATGCACAATGGATAAAAGACTTGAGAGAATACTGCCCCGGGTACAGAAGCCTGCACGTTACACCGGGGGAGAATACAATCAGATAATTAAAGACAAGACGGAGATAAGTCTGCGTGTTGCCTTCTGCTTCCCGGATACCTACGAGATAGGCATGTCTAATCTGGGTGTGAGCATACTCTACGCCACCATGAACGAGCTTCCTTATGTATGGTGCGAAAGAGTATTTGCCCCCTGGGGAGATATGTACGAGGAGATGAAAAAAGCCGGAATTCCTTTGTACGCGCTTGAGAGCGGCGACCCCGTTTCGGAGCATGATGTTCTTGCCTTCTCCGTGGGCTACGAGATGGCGTATTCCACGGTGCTGGACATGATTGATATGGCGGGACTGCCAATACACAGAAAAGAGCGTAAGGAGCTGACTCCGCTTGTTGTCGTGGGAGGAACTGCGGCGCTCAATCCGGAGCCGATGTCGGACTTTGCGGACATTTTCCTTCTGGGCGAGGGCGAGGAGATGAATAACGAGCTTCTGGCTCTGCTGAATACAGCCAAGGAGAATTCATGGACTAAGGAGAGCTTCCTCCGTGAAGCCGCAAAGATAGGCGGCGTATATGTCCCGGAATTCTACACTCCCGTATTAAACGATGACTGCACCGTAAATCACTTCGACATTGCCGGGGGCGCTCCCGAAAGAGTTACAAAGCGCATTATCGAAGACCTCGACAGGGTGCATTTTCCTCTTAATCCCATAGTACCCTCCACGGAGGTCGTTCACGACAGAGTGAATCTTGAGCTGTTCCGGGGCTGTATACGGGGCTGCCGCTTCTGTCAGGCGGGCCACACCTACAGACCCGTCAGAGCGAAAAGCCCGGAGCTTCTCATTGAACAGGGCAAGGCGCTGCTCAGGAACACCGGCTGTCAGGATATAACCCTGCTGTCGCTCAGCACAAGCGACTACAGAGAACTGGAGCAGATATGCGACGGTCTGCTGGAATACTGCGAGCCCAGAAGCATAGGCATTTCTCTGCCGTCTCTGCGCGCGGATAATTTCTCCATGGAGATTATGCACCGCATACAGAAGACAAGAAAAAGCGGACTTACCTTTGCTCCCGAGGCAGGAAGCCAGCGTCTGCGTGACGCGATAAATAAAAATGTCACGGAGGAGGAGCTGCTGAACACCTGCAGGCTTGCCTTCGAGGGCGGCTGGAATAACGTGAAGCTGTATTTCATGCTGGGTCTGCCTACGGAAACAGACGAGGATATTAAGGGTATTGCCGAGCTTGCAAATCAGGTGCTGCATACGTGGAGACTGTACGCCAAAAACAAGAACAGGGGAGTACGCATAACGGTATCCACCTCCTGCTTTGTCCCCAAGCCCCACAGCCCCTTCCAGTGGGAGGCGCAGAACACCATGGAGGAGTACATCCGAAAGGTGAACCTGCTCCGTGAGACAATCACCGCAAAGAACGTGGTGTATAATTGGCACGATCCTCAGACAAGCTATATAGAGGCTACCCTCTCCCGTGGGGACAGACGCATGGGAAGAGTCATCGAAGAGGTTTGGCGCAGCGGAGGCAGGCTTGAGGCGTGGAGCGACTATTTCCGTTTCGAGCGTTGGATGAACGCCTTTGAAAAATGCGGTGTTGACCCGGGCTTTTATGCTCACCGACTGCGGGACAAAGAGGAGGTCATGCCCTGGGACTGTGTAAATGTGGGCGTGCGCAGAGAGCATCTGTGGCACGAGAGGGAGCAGTGCTACAGGTCGGAGCTGTCACCGGACTGCCGTGTGCAGTGCTCTGCCTGCGGAGCAGGCTGCCTGACAGGAGGTCGCTGCGATGAATAAACTCAGACTGCTATTTTCAAAAACCGGCAGAGCCGTGTATATTTCCCACCTTGACCTTATGCGTACCCTGACAAGGGCCTTCCTGCGTGCGGAGTGCAGAATCAAATACTCCGAGGGCTTTAATCCTCATCCGAATATATCCATAGCTCTGCCGTTGTCCGTCGGCACTGAGAGCGTCTGTGAAATACTGGATTTCAGGCTTATATCCGATATGGAGCCCGGGGATGTGCTGGACAGACTGTCAAAACAGCTTCCCGAGGGAATAGAGGCTCTGGAGGTATACGAGTCTGAGCGCAAGGTAAAGGAGCTAAAGTGGCTTAAAGTCCGGGGAGTGTTCGAATATGACACGGCGGACACCGAAAAAGTGCTTCCGAGGCTGTGTGAGTTTTACTCACGTGACAGCATTGTCATCAGCAAAAAAACCAAGCGTGGAACAGGGGACAGCGATATAAAGCCGGCAATTAAGGAGATAGCCTTCGCCCTTGACGGAGGGGATATCCGACTTGACGCAGTCATCTCCGCACAGGAGCCGACCTTGAATCCGGAGCTTCTGGCGGAGGCTCTCAGGCAGCTTTGCCCCGAAATCGCACCCGATTTTGCAAAATTCCGCAGAATTGAGATTTTTGATGAAAATATGCGTGTTTTCCGTTAAAAAACGCTTGATTTACAGGGGATAATGTGGTATAGTATCTAAGCTTGCGCAGGTATGCCTGCAAGCTATCAAGCGGTCCGCTGCCGAGGCCCGATGCGCCCAACGGTAAGAACGCCTTAATGAAAAGGAAGGATTAGATTATGGATCTGGTCAAAATTCTCAGCGAACAGTATATGAAGCCCGAGCTTCCTACTCTCAACGTCGGCGATACCGTGCGTATCACTGTCCGTGTAAAGGAAGGCAGCCGCGAGCGCACCCAGGCTTTTGAAGGCACCATCATTGCCAAGAAGCATGGCGGCATCAACGAGACCATCACAGTCCGCCGCATTTCCTACGGCGTAGGCTGCGAGAAGGTCTTCCCCGTACATTCCCCCTCCATCGTTTCCGTTGAAACCGTGCGTAAGGGCAAGGTACGTCGTGCAAAGCTTTACTATCTGCGTGACCGCGTGGGTAAGGCTGCAAAGGTCAAGGAGCGCCTGTAATCGCTTCAGACCTGCTGTTATGTCAAAAAAAGAGGCCTCGAGCCTCTTTTTTTGTTGCCTAACCGTACTCTTATCGTGTATAATAACTTGATAAACTGTTTTTATCAGAGGTAGTGTTATGAGCATAAGCAATTCAAAAGCCGAAAAGAGCGCAGCGGGCCGCAGCGAGGCATACGAGTGGCTGCAGTCCATCGTCGTTGCGATAATTATCTGTGTGATTATCTTCACTTTCTTCGTCCGTCTTGTGGACGTTGTCGGCCCCTCCATGAATCCCACCCTTGAAAACGGGGACAAAATGGTTGTTTCCGGACTGTTTTACAAGCCGAAGCAGGGCGATATAGTTATTTTCCGCAAGGATGAGTATAAGCCGGACGCTTTGGTAAAACGTGTGATAGCCACCGAGGGTCAGACCGTGGAGATTGACTTCAACAAGGGCATTGTAAAGGTTGACGGCGTGGCTCTTGATGAGCCATATATTGCCGCTCCGACCATTAATCAGCTCGACTTCAGCGGCAAGCAGGTTGTGCCCGAGGGCTGCGTTTTCGTCATGGGCGATAACCGCAACGACTCCACTGACAGCCGCAAGGCTGAGATAGGCATGGTTGACGAGCGGATGATAGTGGGAAAGGTGTATTTCGTAATCTTCCCCCTTGACCGCATCGGCAGCCCCTACGGTAATATGTGATGGCGGAGCAGAGCTTTGAAAAAATGAATATCCAGTGGTTTCCCGGTCATATGACAAAGGCTCAGCGCATGATTGAGGAAAACCTGAAGCTGGTGGATGCCGTGTGCGAGATACTTGATGCACGGATACCCAACGCCAGCCGAAATCCGGATATCGACAGGCTTACCGCAGGCAAACCGAGACTCATAATTCTTAACCGCACCGACCTCGCAGACCCCGCCGTCACCGCACAGTGGCGGAGGTATTTCGAGGCGCAGGGCATAAGGATACTGGAGACCGACGCAAAAAGCGGTAAGGGTGTTGACCGTTTCACTCAGGCGGTCAGAGAGGTGCTGAAGGACAAGCTTGCCGCCTATGCCGCAAAGGGACAGGCAAACCGCCCTCTGAAGGTCATGATCCTGGGCATACCCAATGTGGGGAAATCCACATTTATAAACAAGGTTGCCGGGCGGAAGGCCGCCATCGCAGGGGATAAGCCCGGAGTTACCCGGGGAAAGCAGTGGATAAGCATCGACAAGGGCCTCGACCTTCTGGATACTCCGGGAATACTCTGGCCTAAGTTTGATTCGCAGGAGGTGGGGGAGATGCTTGCCATCACCAACGCCATCAAGGCCGACGTTCTGGATAAGGAGACGCTGGCGGCGAATTTCATGCTGAGGCTTTGCAGAATGTATCCCGACGCTGTGAGGGCACGCTATAAATTCGAGCCCGACCCGGAGCTGAACGGCTTTGAGCTGCTTGAGCTGGCGGCGAAAAAGAGGGGCTTTCTCGTATCAAGGGGTGAGTACGACATAGAACGCATGGCGAACACTCTGCTGGGTGAATACCATGACGGTAAGCTCGGAAGAATAAGTCTGGAGAAGCCGAATGAGTGAGCTTTGGGTAATTGAAAACGAGATATACGACAGTGGAGTAAGACTGCTCTGCGGCGTGGATGAGGCGGGGAGAGGCCCCCTTGCGGGTCCGGTCTGCGCATCCGCTGTGATATTGCCGAGAGGGCTTGAGATAGAGGGTCTTAACGATTCAAAAAAGCTCACGGAAAAGCGCAGAGAGGCTCTTTTCGATATTATCAGGGAGAAGGCTGTCAGCTTTGGTGTCGCCTTTGCCTCCGTGGAGGAGATTGAGGAGCTCAATATACTCAATGCCGCAATGCTTGCTATGAACCGGGCGATAGCTCAGCTTGACCCGGTGCCGGAGCTTGCACTCATAGACGGAAACCGAAGCCGAGGGATAGAGTATCCCTGCAGATGTGTTGTTAAGGGGGACGCAAGGTGCGCGGATATTGCCGCAGCCTCCGTTCTTGCCAAGGTAACCCGTGACCGATATATGCTGGAGCTGGCGGAAAAATATCCCCAGTACGGCTTCGAACGTCATAAGGGTTACGGTACGAAGCTGCACTACGATGCTCTGCGAGAGTACGGACCCTGCGAGCTACACAGAATGAGCTTTTTGAGGAAGATGCACTGATGGACGTCAGAAATCTCGGAAGCTGGGGCGAGAGAAAGGCTGCTGCCTATCTCAGACGCCGAGGCTATAAAATCGTGGATATGAACTGCAAATACAGGCAGGGCGAGATAGACATCGTGGCGGAGAACAGGAGCTTTATCGTCTTTGCCGAGGTTAAGCTGCGGAAAAACAGCGAGCACGGTGAGGCTAAGGAGTTCGTCACCGTATCCAAGCAGAGGCGGGTAATCACCGCGGCGGAGATATGGCTGCAGAGCCACGAGACCGAAAAACAGCCCAGATTTGATGTTATAGAGCTTTATGCGCCTGACGGCGAAAGCAGCAGACGCATTACAATAAATCATATAGAAAATGCATTCGAGGTATAAAATGAAATATTTCAGTACAAGAAACAGCAGCTACAAAGTATCTGCGGCGGAGGCAATTGTCAAGGGACTTGCTCCCGATGGAGGTCTCTTTGTGCCGGAGAGCGTACCGCAGGTGAGTCTTGAGGATATAAAGGCCCTCTGCGAAATGGATTATCGGGGCAGAGCGGTGGACATTATGTCCCGCTATCTTGAGGAGTTTGACACCGAGGAGCTGTGGAGCTATGTGAACGCAGCCTATGGTGATAATTTCGATGACGCCGCAATTGCGCCCATGCACTTTACCGATGATAATACGGGTGTACTTGAGCTCTGGCACGGCCCTACCTGCGCGTTTAAGGATATGGCTCTGCAGATGCTTCCCCATCTTCTCACGGCTTCTCTTAAAAAGTGCGGAGAGAAGCGCAAGGTATGCATCCTTGTCGCCACCAGCGGCGACACAGGCAAGGCTGCGCTTGAGGGCTTTGCCGACGTGGAGGGTACAAAGATTCTCGTGTTCTATCCCCACAACGGCGTATCCGATGTTCAGAAGCTGCAGATGATGACTCAGAGCGGCAGCAATGTGGGCGTTTCCGCGGTTTACGGCAATTTTGACGATGCTCAGACGGGAGTCAAGAATATTTTTGCAGATAAGGAGCTTGCCGAAAGACTCTCCGCAAGGGGCTGGTTCCTTTCCTCCGCAAACTCCATCAACTGGGGCAGGCTTCTTCCGCAGATAGTATATTACTTCTCCGCCTACTGCGACTTTGTAAATTCCGGAAGGATCAAAATGGGCGGTGTTCTTGATTTTGCCGTTCCCACCGGAAACTTCGGCAATATCCTCGCCTGCTGGTACGCAAAGAAGATGGGATTGCCCGTGGGCAGACTTATCTGTGCTTCCAACGAGAACAATGTCCTGACGGACTTTTTCGCCTGCGGAGAGTATAACAAGAACCGACCCTTCCGCTGCACCATATCTCCATCCATGGATATTCTCGTGTCCAGCAACCTGGAGCGTCTGCTCTACAGTATCAGCGGTGATGACGTATTTGTTGCCTCCTGCATGAAGTCTCTGAATACCGTGGGCAGCTACCGGGTATCTGAGGAGATAAAGTCCGTTATTGCCGAGAACTTCTTCGGCGGCTTCTGCACCGATGAGGAGACTAAGGAGTTAATACGCAGGATATATGAGGGTAAGGGCTATCTGATGGATACTCATACTGCGGTAGCCTGCAAGGTAGTTGAAGATTACCGCAGGGTAAACCCCACTGCACCTACTGTGATAGTATCCACGGCAAGCCCCTTCAAGTTCTGCGACAGCGTGCTTTCCGCTCTCGGAGAGGACAGCAGTGCCCCGGGCACGGAGCTTATCGAGAAGCTCTCCGAGACCTGCGGTCTCAAGGTGCCGTATCCTCTCTTCGGACTTGATAAGCGTGAAAAACGCTTTGAAGGTGTCTGCGAAAAGGAAAAAATGACGAAGACCGTGGAAGGCTTTCTTGCCTGATTTTCTGCTCGTTATCTGCGCATAAAACCCGTTTTGGAGGAAGTATGTCTTTATACGCTATCGGTGATCTGCATCTTTCGCTGAGTACTGAAAAAACCATGGACGTATTCGGCGGAGTATGGGAAAACTATGTGGAAAAAATCAAAAAAGGCTTTGCCCCGCTCAGCGAGGAGGATGTCACGGTGCTGTGCGGTGATATAACCTGGGGTATGACTATGGAGGAGGCGCTGGAGGATTTTCTGTTTATAGACCGGCTGCCCGGAAAAAAGATCATACTCAAGGGAAATCACGATTACTGGTGGACGACTGCGTCAAAGGCAAAAAAATTCTTTGACGAACACGAAATACGCTCAATAGATGTACTGCATAATAACTTCTTTGAGTACGGAGACACAGCCATCTGCGGAACACGGGGCTGGTTTTATGAGGAGAGCAAAAACAAAGAACACGACAGAAAAATTATGAACAGGGAGTGCATGCGCCTTGAAGCCTCGCTCAGGGCGGCGGGCGACAGGAAGAAGTACGTTTTCATGCACTATCCCCCGAAATATCTGGGCTATGAGTGTCCGGAGCTTCTGTCTGTTCTTAGTCGGTATGGCGTTGAGCTCTGCTGCTACGGGCATATACACTCTGCGGGCTGCGCCTACGCCTTCAACGGAGTATACGAGGGGACCAGGCATATGCTGGTTTCCGCAGACCATCTGCATTTCAGACCTCAAAAACTTTTATAGCTGCAATATTTAACAAAAAAACATTGCTTTTAACATTAATATCTGTTATTATATCGTGGTGTTTGAATGAACATAATTAGGAGGATATAAGCTAATGATTGTCAAGAATATCGAGAAAAAAGAAGACAGAACCGCAACCTTCAGCGTAGAGGTAGACGCTCTCGAGTTTGAAGCGGCCGTTGCCAAGGCATATAAGAAGAACAAGGGCAGCATCAGCATTCCCGGCTTCCGCAAGGGCAAGGCTCCCCGTGCTCTCATTGAGAATATGTACGGCGCAGATATGTTCTACCAGGACGCTATGGACGAGCTCGGACCTGAGGCATTCATGTTCGGCATCGAGAACAGCGGTCTTAAAATAATCGGCAGACCTTCCATCACCGATATGGATCTTTCCGAAGAAAAGGTCCTTACCTATGAGTTCAAGGTTGAGCTCTACCCTGAGGTAACGCTCGGACAGTACAGAGGTCTTGTGGCGGCAAAGAAAGCTCCCGAGGTCACCGAGGAGATGGTCGATGCAAAGCTTGAGGAGCTTCGCAAGCGCAATTCCCGTATGGTGGATGTTGACCGTGCCGCAGAGATGGGCGATACTGCAAACATCGACTTTGACGGATATCTTGACGGCGTTCCCTTTGAGGGCGGCAAGTCCGAGGGCTACAGCCTTGAGCTGGGCTCCGGCTCCTTTGTCCCCGGCTTTGAGGAGCAGGTTGTAGGTATGCAGATCGGCGAGGAGAAGGATCTTGACATCACCTTCCCCGAGAACTATACTCCCGAGCTGGCGGGCAAGGCTGTGGTATTCAAGGTAAAGCTCAACGGGCTGAGCGTTGCAGAGCTGCCAGAGGTCGATGATGAGTTCATTCAGGACGTTTCCGAGTTCGATACCGTTGAGGAGTACAAGGCAGACCTCCGTGAGGAGCTTGCCGTTGAGCAGCAGGACATGGTCGACACCCAGTTCCGCACCGATATCATGAACATGGCCATTGACAATCTCGTTGTAGACGTTCCCGAGACCATGATCATGGAGAAGGTGGACGAGATGCTCCGCAATTATGCAAGCCAGTTCGGCATGAACGACAGAGAGGTCTCCACCGATGAGCTTCTCAAGCTCTTCGGCATCGACGATGAGACCATGCAGAGCTCTCTCCGTCCCTCTGCGGTTGCTCAGATAAAGCAGGAGCTCATGTTTGAAGCCATTGCCGAGGCAGAGAACATCGAGGTCACCGACGAGGAGCTTGACGAGTACATAAACGGTGCGGCTCAGACCGTCGGCGCAAAGCCCGAGGACCTTATCAATCACTTCGGTCTTGCCTATATCAAGAGCGAGTATGTGAAGGAAAAGGCCAGCAGAATCATCATCGAGACTGCAAGCGCTGAATAATTATTCATTTATTCGGATATAATCTCCTGGATAAGCGATAATTCAGAAAGGAGAAAGTGTAATGAGTTTAGTACCCTATGTTGTTGAACAGACCAGCCGAGGCGAGCGTTCCTACGACATTTTTTCGAGACTGCTCAATGACCGCATAGTCATGCTCAGCGAAGAGGTCAACGATGCCACCGCCAGCCTTATAGTGGCCCAGCTTCTTTATCTTGAGGCTCAGGACCCCGACAAGGATATCACCTTCTACATCAACAGCCCCGGCGGAAGCGTAACCGCAGGTATGGCAATATACGACACCATGCAGTATATTAAGCCCGATGTGTGTACGGTGTGCATCGGAATGGCGGCCTCCATGGGCGCGTTCCTGCTCTCCAGCGGCGCAAAGGGCAAACGCAAGGCTCTGCCTAATTCCGAGATAATGATCCATCAGCCCTCCGGCGGAAGCAAGGGTCAGTGTACGGATATTCAGATACAGGCAGAACAGATTCTGAAGATAAAGCGCAATCTCAACCGAATCCTTGCCGAGAATACCGGCAAGCCTGTTGAAGAGATTGAACGTGATTGCGAGCGCGATTATTTCATGTCCGCAGCTGAAGCTGTAGAATACGGCCTTATCGACGGGGTAATTACAAAGCGTTGAGATAGATGGGGGAACGTCGCTGTTCCCCTGTCTTTATCTGAAATTTTGAGGTAGTTAAATGGCAAAAACCGAGGATAGAAGAAGTATAAAATGCTCTTTCTGCGGAAAACCGCAGAGTCAGACAGGCAGGCTCATTGCGGGTAACGGCGCATACATCTGTGATGAGTGCGTGAAGCTCTGCATGGAGATAATCGACGAGGAAGGCGCCAACATTATTCAGGACAGCAGCGGCAAGCGTCTGACCTTTGAGAATCTTCCCCGCCCGTCTCAGATAAAAACCAGACTTGACCAGTACGTTGTGGGTCAGGACAGGGCAAAGGTAGTGCTCTCAGTTGCGGTGTATAACCACTATAAGCGCATTCTCTACGCAGGCGACAACGATGTTGAGCTGCAGAAGAGCAATATTCTGCTCATAGGTCCCACCGGAAGCGGCAAGACCCTGTTTGCCCAGACTCTTGCAAAGATGCTGGACGTCCCCTTTGCCATTGCCGACGCCACAACTCTGACAGAGGCCGGCTATGTCGGTGAGGACGTGGAGAATATTCTGCTCCGTCTTATTCAGGCTGCCGACTTCAATATCGAGCGAGCTGAGAAGGGAATCATCTACATTGACGAGATAGATAAGATAGCCCGCAAGAGCGAGAATACCTCTATCACCCGTGACGTGTCCGGCGAGGGTGTTCAGCAGGCACTGCTGAAGCTCCTCGAGGGTACCGTTGCCAATGTACCTCCTCAGGGCGGGCGCAAGCACCCTCATCAGGAGTTCATAAAAATCGACACCACCAATATACTGTTCATCTGCGGCGGTGCCTTTGACGGTCTGGATAAGATAGTAGAAAAGCGCACAAAGAAGACCACCATCGGCTTCGGAGCCGATATTCAGAGCGCAAAGGAGCGTGATGTGGGTGAGCTTCTGGCTCAGGTGCAGCAGCATGATCTGCTGAAATTCGGCATTATCCCCGAGCTTATCGGAAGACTGCCCGTAATTGCGCCGCTGAGGTCTCTCTGCCGTGACGACCTTGTGCATATCCTGACCGAACCCAAGAACGCAATGACAAAGCAGTACAAGGCGCTTATGGGCATCGACTGCGTTGACCTTGAATTTGAGCCCGAGGCTCTGGACGCTATCGCCGACAGAGCCATAGAGATGAAGATAGGAGCAAGAGGTCTCCGAAGCGTAATGGAAAACGTCATGACGGAAATTATGTACAGCGTTCCGTCCGACGTGAGTATAGCTAAAGTTATAATCACCGCCGACTGTGTGAAGAACAACACCAGCCCCGAGGTTATTCGAAAGAATTAATATGTTGATGCAAGACGGGGCATTTGTCTCGTCTTGCGCTTTTTATCCCATAGGAGGGAAAAATGAGCTTTATTAATAAGGAAACACCCCGTCCTCTGCCTGTTCTGGCACTTCGAGGTCTTAATATATTCCCCGGCATGCTTTTGAATTTTGATGTTGAGCGTGCCCCGTCCATTTCTGCGCTGAATCAGGCGATGAACGGCAGTCAGGAGATATTTCTCGTGACCCAGAGAGATATTGCCACTGATGCTCCCACCATTGACGATCTCTATGAGGTGGGCATGGTCTGCCGTGTACGTCAGATGATACGCCAGCCCGGAGGACGGCTCTGCAAGGTTATGGTGGAGGGCATTTACAGAGGCACCGTTAAGAGCATACTCTATGAGACGCCCCATTTTTTCGGTGAGATAGTCCGCCTGCCTGACAGACCCGACAGAACCGAAGCCGCAAAGCTTGAGGCGCTTATCAGAACAGCCGTGGGTTGTTTTGACGAGTATGTGCGGCTTTCAGGCAATATGCCGCCGGAGATGCTGCTGAATGTGGTGATGAGCAAGGACCCCGGCTATGTATCGAATTACATCGCCCAGAACGTGCATCTGCTGTACACGGAAAAGCAGATGCTTCTGGAGGAGCTTCACCCCGCAAAGCGGCTTGAAAAGCTCATCGGTATACTCAATCATGAGCTTGACGTCATGAGCATTGAGCATGAGCTAGCCGAGGCTACCAACGAGCAGATGAACAAAAACCAGCGGGAATACTATCTTCGTGAGCAGATGAAGATAATACAGCAGGAGCTCGGCGAGGAGGACGTAGGGGATGAGATAGGTGAGCTCCGTGCCAAAATTCGCAGCCTGGGACTTGAGGAAGCAAGCGAGGAGAAGCTTCTTAAGGAGGTTTCACATCTTGCAAGACAGCCCTTCGGTTCCGTTGAGGCAACGGTAATCAGAAACTATATAGAAACCTGCCTTGAACTTCCGTGGAATGTGAAAACCGAGGAGACTCTTGACATAGCTGCCGCAAGAAAAATACTTGACGAGGATCATTTCGGACTTGAAAAGGTGAAGGAGCGGGTCATCGAGTATCTTGCGGTGCGTAAGCTTGCGCCCAATATGAAGAGCAGCCTCATCTGCCTTGTAGGCCCTCCGGGAACCGGCAAGACCAGCGTTGCCATGAGCATTGCCAGAGCCACAAACCGCAACATGGTGCGCATATCTCTGGGCGGCGTCCACGATGAGGCGGAGATAAGAGGACACAGAAAGACCTATATAGGCGCAATGCCCGGCCGCATCATCAACGGTATACGTCAGGCAAAGAGCAGCAACCCGCTCATGGTGCTGGACGAGATAGACAAGCTTGGCTCCGACTACAGGGGAGATCCCTCCGCCGCTCTGCTGGAGGCTCTGGACCCCGAGCAGAACGGAAGCTTCCGTGATAATTTCCTGGAGCTGCCCTATGACCTTTCCGATGTATTCTTCATCACCACGGCAAACACCACGGAGACCATCCCAAGAGCTCTGCTTGACCGCATGGAGGTCATTGAGCTTACAAGCTATACCGACGAGGAAAAGCTTCATATCGCTAAGGAGCATCTTCTTCCCAAGCAGAGAAAGAAACACGGACTGACCGGTCGTCAGCTTAAAATAAGTGATGACGTCATCCGCGAGATAATAAGCCTCTACACCCGCGAAGCAGGCGTGCGAAATCTTGAGAGAAAGCTTGCAGCGGTGTGCCGCAGGACTGCGGTCATCATAGGTGAGGGCGAAAAGAAAAGCGTAAGCCTTAGAGCAGGAGGCGCGGAAGCATACCTCGGAGCGCCGAAATTCAAGCCCGAACACACAAGGCTCACCGATGAGATAGGTCTTGTTAGAGGTCTTGCATGGACCTCTGTGGGCGGAGAGGTGTTGGACGTGGAGGTCTCAGCAGTGGACGGCACGGGCAAGCTTGAGCTCACCGGTAATTTAGGCGACGTCATGAAGGAGTCCTGCCGTGCCGCCATCAGCTATATCCGCAGCCGTGCGGAGCTCCTCGGCATTGACAGGGAGTTTTACAAAAACAAGGATATACATATCCACTTCCCAGAGGCCGCCGTACCCAAGGACGGACCCTCTGCGGGCATCACCATCTGTCTTGCCATAGTGTCTGCCCTCACCGACAGACCCGTGCGGCATGATGTTGCCATGACAGGAGAAATAAGCCTGCGGGGAAGAGTTCTGCCCATTGGCGGACTCAAGGAGAAGACCATGGCAGCCATGCGAAACGGAGTTAAGACTGTGATAATTCCCGCAGATAACGAGACAGACCTTGCCGAAATCGACCCGAGAGTATATGCGGCGCTTAATTTCGTCATTGTTGACCATATGGACAAGGTGCTGGAAAGTGCCGAC
>JABUSQ010000048.1 GCA_021442665.1 Oscillospiraceae bacterium | reverse complement strand
TTTATGATACCACATTTTTCGCCGCTTGTAAAGTACCTGCGGGGGGATTTTTTCACAAACCTGCGAAAAAGCTTCCGCTCTCACTTCTCGACAATGTGAATATTGAGGTGGTCGTAGGTCATCTGTACGCCGTGAGCATCGAAGCTGCTGCGGATATTCGCATTGAGCGCAAAGTATACATCCCAGTAGTCGGCAGTTTTGCACCACACACGGAAGGTGTACTCGATGCTGCTGGCGCCGTAGCTTGTGATGGCGGCAAAGGGTGCGGGCTCGGCGAGAGCCTTTTCGGTGTTGGCAGCGGCCTCAAGAAGAGAGCTGCGCACGGACTCGGTGGAGCAGTCATAGGATGCGGTGATTGCAATATCCACACGGCGCAGGGGCTCGGTGCTGTAGTTTACAAGCTTTGCGGAGGTCACATCGCCGTTGGGAACGTGTATGAGTCTGTTATCCACAGTGCAGAGCACGGTATAGAAAAGACCGATGCTGCGGACAGTGCCGGTATTTCCGCCGATATCAACGAAGTCGCCCACAACAAAGGGGCGGGTGATAAGCACGGTGACGCCGGAGAAGAGGTTTGTCAGCAGACCCTGTATTGCCAGAGAAAGAGCAAGACCTGCCACGCTGAGTACGGCCACAAGGCTTGTTACGGGGATGCCCAGAGAGTCGGCGATGATTATGACGGCAACCACCCAGAGAGCCGCTGCCAGAACGGAGCCGAGGAAGCTCTTGAGGCTGGGGTCGATGTGGCTCCTGTCCAGCATGCGGCTGAGTGCCTTCTTGAGTATTCTGATGACAATGCAGCAGACCATGAAGACAATCAGCGCTGAGAGTATGGAGCTCAGAGAGATGCTGCCGATTTTTATTTCAGAGAGTGTTTCAAAGAATTTCATTTTCCCAATTTCAGTTCGGTACATTTTTCCACACCGAACACCCTTTCCATATTATTTTTATATTCGGGGAAGAACTCCGAGGGCATGAGAGCCTGCACGCAGCCGGCGAAGCCGCCGCCGTGGACACGCCATGCGCCCTTGCCCTCAAGCAGTCTTGCGCTTAGCTCAAGACCGTTTTCCAGCTTGCGGTCGTTGGTAGTGCTGGTGACGATATTATTCAGATACTTTTCCGAGGAGCGTCCCGACTCGTTCATCAGGCGGATATAGGTCTCTCCGTCGCCCTTATCCAGGGCGTCACGCATCATAACCACCCGCTCGTTCTCATCGAAGAAGTGCTTTGCCCTGCGCACGGGTCTGTCGGCAGTATCCCATTTTCTGGCGCGGAATTCCGCAGGGTCGACCTGTCCCAAAAGGCTCTTGCCGAAGAAACTGGCGATGTAGCGCATATCTGCGGGAATTCGTGCGTAGGAGGTATCCAGTCCCGCATGGCTCCCGCCGGTATCCGTAAGGCACAGGGTCAGTCCCATCCGGGAGAAATCAGCGTTCACGGGGACTATTTCCTTGGTTGAGAAATCGATATACACTGCCCTTCCCAGAGCGCAGGCGAGCTGGTCCATAAGTCCGCAGGGCTTGCCGAAGTGCAGATTCTCCGCCTGCTGCGCTATTCCCGCGATTGCCACGGGCTCCAGCTTTCCGCCGCTGTACAGCTCGCTGAACACCCTGGCTATCAGCACGGCATATGCCGCCGAGGTGCTCAGTCCCGAGCCGGAGCTTAAATCGCTGTGTATCTCCGCATCGAAGCCCCCCAGCTCCATGCCGAGATCGAACATGGCGCAGGCAACGCCCCGCACCAGTGCCTTGGAGGAGCCGAACTCCTCGGGATGAACGTCAAGATCCATGAGGTTCACGTCAATATCCGCAAAGCCCCGTGACCTGATGCGCACACGGTTTATGCAGTTGGGAGCTACCCGGGCGTGGATACCCTTGGTAACGGCGGCAGCAAGCACACGTCCGTTCTGATGGTCGGTGTGGTTGCCTGCAAGCTCCGTGCGTCCCGGTGCAAAAAACTTATACTCCATAGCCATCCTTCCCTTTTTCGTGCGGGAGCGGTAAGCTCCCCCGTTAAACATTACTTCCTCTTGAGAACCCTTTCGATACCTGCGGCAACGCCCTCTGCGTCAAGACCGTACTTTTCCAGCAGCTCCTTATAGGGCGCCGACTCCGTAAACACGTCCTGGATTCCCACGAATTCCGTGGGAACGCCGCAACCCTCGTATGCCAGCACCTCGGCAACTGCGGAGCCCAGCCCGCCGAAGATATTGTGCTCCTCTGCGGTAACTATTGCGCCGGTCTCCTTTGCGCATCTGACGATGAGCTCACGGTCTATGGGCTTTACGGAGTACATATCCACCACGCGGACGGATACTCCCTTTTCCTCCATGACCTTTGCCGCCTCAAGTGCCTTGTGCACCAGCAGTCCGCAGGCTATAACGGTCACATCGCTGCCGTCACGGACTATTGCACCCTTACCGAGCTCAAACCCGGCGTCGGCGCCGTAGAGATCGGGATAAACGTCTCTGGACAGCCGCAGATACACGGGGCCGTAGGTCTCGGCGGCAAATTTTGTCGCCCAGCGGGTAGATGTCTCGTCCGAGGGGACTATGACCTTCATGTTGGGAAGCGCGCGCATTATCGCCATATCCTCAGCGGCGTGGTGGCTCGCGCCGTCCAGCGCGTCGCTCATGCCGCAGTATGCTCCGCCGAACTTCACATTGAGGTTGGAGTAGCATATCTGGTCGCGGGCGGAAATAAGTCCCAGCGAGGTGAGGAACACCGTAAAGGTATTCACGAAGGGGATCTTGCCCACGGTTGAGATTCCGGCAGCGGTTGCCACCATGTTCTGCTCGGCTATGCCCATGTTGAAGAAACGTTCGGGATGAGCCTTGCCGAATATTGCGCTCTTGGTGGAGCCCGAAAGATCTGCATCAAAAACGACGATGTCCTTGTTTTCATTGCCCAGCTCCGCAAGCACGGTGCCGTATACCTCTCTGACAGCCTTAGCCATTGCAGTCACCTCCCAGCTCCTTCATTGCCGCCTCAAAGCTTTCCCTGTCGATGGCCTTGCCGTGCCATGCGTTTTTGCCCTCCATAAAGGACACGCCCTTGCCCTTGACGGTGTTTGCGATGATGGCCGTGGGTGTTCCCACGGCGCCGTCGGCAACACTCACGCAGAAGTCCAGCGCCTCAAGATCGTGGCCGTCGCATTCCAGCACGGTCCAGCCGAAGGCCTCCCACTTTGCGGCAAGCTCGCCCAGAGGCATGACCTCATCGGTGGTTCCGTCAAGCTGTACCTTGTTGTAGTCCACTATGGCGATAAGATTATCCAGCTTGAACTTGGGTGCGCTCATGGCAGTCTCCCAGATAACACCCTCGTTGAGCTCCCCGTCGCCGAGAACGGCGTAGACCTTTGCGGGAGACCCGTCCAGCTTCAGCGCCATTGCCATGCCCTGCGCCGCAGGAAAGCCCTGTCCCAAAGGTCCTCCGGGCATTTCAACGCCGGGGCAGTGGAGATTGGGGTGACCTGCAAGTCCTCCCATTTTGCGCAGCGTCGCCATCTCTTCCACGGGGAAGAAGCCCTTTTCCGCAAGGTTGCGGTACAACATGGGCGCTGCGTGACCCTTGGACAGAACGAGTCTGTCACGGTCGGGGTTTTTGGGGTCCTTTGCATCAATATTCATATGCTCCTGATAGAGATATGTGAGTATTTCGCACACGGAGAGTGAGCCGCCGGGATGCCCGGACTGTGCGCCGTAGATAGCCGTGAGAACGTCTATGCGAAAACGGCGGCAAAGCTCCTCAAGCTCTGCGATGCGCTGAGCGGATAATGCCATTTGCGTGTTCCTCCGAAATCGAATTTTGGGAAATTCCCGATTTTGCGTCATTATAAATATAAAACAAGCACTCGTCAATGTCAATAAAAGCAGCGCACTAAAATGAGCTCCAAAGAGATGTTTTTTGCCGAAATGACCGAAATCGTCCGAATTTTGCGCCCCTGCTTTTCCGTTTGACAAACCCCGCTCGGAGGAATACAATATTAAAATCAATGTTTTGAGGGATAAACCATGTTAGATGCCGAAAAAACCGAAATATTCGAAACCATGCCTGTACCTTCCGCAGTGCTGAAGCTCGGCATTCCCACGGTCATAAGCAGCCTCGTAATGGTGCTGTACAGCCTCGCGGACACCTACTTCGTGGGCTTTCTCAACAGCCCCGTGCAGACGGCGGCGGTCACCTACGCAGCCCCGGTGCTTCTGGCCTTTAACGCCGTGAACAACCTCTTCGGCACCGGCTCCTCAAGCCTCATGAGCCGTGCTCTGGGCGCAAAGGATTACGACACCGTGCGCCGTACCTCCGCCTTCGGCTTTTATTCCGCAGCCTTCTTCGCACTTGTCTTTTCCTCGGTCAGCCTGCTGTTCATGCCCGGGCTTCTGAATATTCTGGGTGTGGATGCGGAGGCGGAGCTTGCCACACGGCAGTACATGCTGTGGACGGTGACTTTGGGCGCTCTGCCCGCCATACTCAATGTGGTTCTGTCCTTCATGATACGGGCAGAGGGAGCAGCCTCACAGGCAAGCATCGGTGCCGCCGGCGGCTGCCTTCTGAATGTCATTCTGGATCCCGTATTCATCATGCCCTGGGGTTTTGATATGGGTGCCGCCGGCGCGGGCTGCGCCACCTTTATCTCAAACACCGCCGCCACTCTGTATTTTGTCGTTCTTCTGATAAAAAACAGGAGCAGCACCTTCGTCTGCGTCAGCCCCCGTATGTTCTCCTTCAGAAAAAGCATCGTCAAGGGCACCTTCGCCGTGGGTGTCCCCGCCTCCATACAGAATCTGCTGAATGTCACCGGCATGACGGTGCTGAACAATCTCACCGCTCCCTTCGGCGCCGCCGCCGTAGCCGCCATGGGCATCACCCACAAGATAGATATGGTTCCGCTTTTTGTCTGCATGGGTCTCGGGCAGGGTCTTATGCCTCTGGTGGGCTATAACTACTCCTCGGGCAATATCAAACGCATGAAGCAGGCGGTTTTCTTCACCCTTCAGCTTACGGTGGTATTCATTACCGCCGCCTCCGCTCTGATGTTTGTTTTCTCTGAGGGGATCATCAGCCTGTTCATGAAAAACGAGCAGATCGTCTCCTTCGGCTCTGCCTTCCTGCGGGGCTTCTGTCTGGGTCTGCCCTTCCTTGCGGTGGACTTCCTCGGCGTAGGCATATTCAACGCTCTGGGCAAGGGCAGCTATTCTCTCGCCTTTGCCATTCTGCGCAAGGTGGTGCTGGAGATACCCGCTCTGATAGTGCTCAACAGGCTCCTGCCGCTCTTCGGCATGGCTTATTCCCAGCTGGTTGCCGAATTCGTGCTGGGCATCGCCGCCGTGTTCGTGACGCTGTCGCTGTTTAAAAAAGCCGAAGCCGAAAAGAAAAAAGAGGCTCTCTGAAGCCTCTTTTTTACTTCTTGTTCTTAATTATATTCACCCAGTCGTCGTTGCCGCTTTTAACAAGCTCCCAGGCCTCATCGTCGAAAACTCTGTCACGGAAATAATACTTCATATCCTCGTCGGTGATCTCCCGGATAACGCGGCAGGGAACGCCTGCTGCAAGGACATTGTCGGGAATGTCCCTGTTCACCACAGAGCCTGCGCCTATGGTAACGTTGTTTCCGATATGTACCCCCGGCAGGACGGTAACGCCCGCACCCAGCCACACGTTGTCGCCTATGGTGATGTCAATCCCGTACTCGTAGTGGGTGTTGCGTGCCTGCGGATGAAGGGGGTGCCCTGCGGTGGTGATGGTGACGTTGGGCCCTATCTGAGCATTGTCGCCTATGGTCACTCTGCCCACGTCCAGCACCGTAAAATTGGTGTTGGCGTAAAAGTTGTCGCCGATATAGAGGTTGTCGCCGTAATCGCAGGAAAAGGGCGGCTCAAGATAGGCAAAGCCCTTGCGGTGAACCCCCATGCACCGGAGCAGATAGTAGGCACGGGGAAGATTGAAGGATATCATACGGCGGTATTTCCGCACGAACCACTTGGTTTTGAACTGCTTCAGCACCAGCCCCGTGTCGGAGATATACGCCATATTTTTCAGCCGTCTGGTATTGTTATCCATAAGCACCTCGCAGATTATTATACTGCAAATTTACCATACCGAAGAATTTTCCGCAAGCGCTTCTTTAATTTTCTCAGCAGCCGTGATATAATTCAAGCACTGTTTTTTACGGAGGCAGACCATGCCGAATGTCATTGAAATTACCGATTTTAACGCTCCTGAGCTGGATGTCTACGCCCGCCTCACGGAGGCTCAGCTTCTGAACCGTCAGGATCCGAAAAACGCCATGTTCATTGCGGAAAGCCCCAAGGTCATCCACCGCGCTCTGGACTTCGGCTGCGTGCCCGTGTCGATGCTTATGGAGCGCCGCCATGCGGAGGCTCAGGCGCAGGAGGTCATTGCCCGCTGCGGCGACATCCCCGTGTTTACCTCCGAACTTGAAGTGCTTACCAGGATAACGGGCTTCAAGCTCACCCGGGGCGTGCTCTGCGCCATGCGCAGACCTCCCGAGCCCGCCGCAGAGGATATCTGCCGTAGCGCAAGAAGGGTCGCAGTGCTGGAAAACATCATGAATCCCACGAATCTCGGTGCCATCTTCCGCAGCGCCGCCGCCTTAGGCGTAGACGCCGTACTGCTGACACCCGCCTGCACCGACCCCCTGTACAGACGCTGTGTCCGGGTGAGCATGGGCACGGTGTTTCAGGTGCCGTGGGCATACATCGGAGAGGATGTGGGAGACTGGCCGCAGGCGGGGCTTGAAAGGCTCCGCAGCATGGGCTTCAGAACCGCCGCTATGGCTCTGTCCGAGGATTCCGTCAGCATCGACGATCCCGGACTCATGGCAGAGGAAAAGCTTGCCATCGTGCTGGGCACAGAGGGTGACGGGCTTTGCGAGAGAACCGTCGCCGACTGCGACTACACGGTGAAGATACCCATGTCCCACGGCGTGGATTCGCTGAACGTAGCCGCCGCAGGAGCCGTCGCTTTCTGGCAGCTTTGCCGCTGAGAGGCAGGCTTTTCAAGCTGTTTGCCGTTATCTGGTTTGACAAAAGCCCTGCCCGATAATATAATTAATTCAGCATTTTAAATTATATTATATCCGTATTTTCGGATGGAAAGGTTGAGCTTATGAAGAAGAAACGCATTATTTCTCTGCTGCTGGCGGTGCTGCTTGTGGCGGGACTGTTTCCCGCTGCGGTCTTTGCTGCTGAGGCTCCCGCCGAAGCCGAGCCGGCGCAGTCTTTTGTCCCAGGTCCCAAGGGTGATGAGGACGTTGCCGTCATTGTCTACGGCAAAAGCATGTCCGATGCAATCCATAAGGCAGATTACAGCTTTGCCGATTTCGCGGCTGCTCTCAAGTCTGAGCTTCAGGGCATACTGGCAAACGAGAAGCTTCCCGAGGTGGAGCTTTGCCTTGTAAACGACAAGGGAGAGGGCTACCCTCTCACAGAGGGTGCCGTGGAGGATGCCGCATTTCTGTCCTCCTTCCACTTCACCGCCGACGGCATTCTCGGCTGGATGGAGTACGTCGTAAAATGGTTGGAGGACGGCTTCGGCTGGCTTATCTCCGGCGTTGACACTGTCGGCGAATTCTATGACATCTACGGTGCGGTGGATGTTCCCGAGGGCGACTACACCCTCATGGTACGCCATATCGATGGCGACGGATACACACTGTGGCAGCCCGCTGAGGGCAGCTGCCGTGTCCATGTCGGCGACGACCATGTGAATTATGTGGGCTATGAGCAGGAGCTCGGCGAGTACACCTTTACCATCAGCATCGACCTCTGGCTCATTGATTTCGATCTCGACGTATTCACCGTGGGCGCAAGTCTCCCCGGCGTATTCCTCAACTCTCAGGAGCCCGGCTTCAGCTTTACCTCCTCCGACGTGGGCGGTCACGCTCTCCCCGGCACCGAATTCACTCTTGTGAACCGTGATGAACTGGAGAATATGGTAAGCGCAATGCTCAGCTTCGGCGAGGATGCCTTCACCAACGCCATGAATCTCGTGGGCACCGAGGGCTTCACCTGGAACGAGCTCTGTCTGCTCAATAAAGAGCTTCTTTACTGGGATAATGACGCACAGCAGATAGCCTTCAACGAGGCAGAGGCATACAGGCTCCTTGAGACCTACTGGGCTCTGGCAGTCGCAGCCGGTGAGGCTCCCATGAAGGACCTGCTCAGTGAAGACACCAATCTGCGCGTGCCCGCCATTCTGCAGGCCACCGCCGACGAAAACGGCGTGGTGAATTTCACCGAGGACTGCAACCGTACCCTCGTATGGTCCATGGAGATCATGCTCAGAATGGCAAACATCGTTCTGGGCGAGCTTGAGAATCTCGATCTTACTCAGCAGTTCCTTAACGATCCCGAGGTCGACGCCATGCTGAAGCTCGCATTCTATATAATGCGCTACGCCGGTGAAAAGGGCGTGGAGTACATGGATGAAAGCGGTGGAATCGACCCCGAATTCATCAACGACTGGATTTACCCCATCCTGCAGAACGATGATATGTTCTCCTTTGCCAAGGATGCCATAGTATTCTTCGTCGGCGAGGACAACGTTCCCGAGGACATCCTCGCGGTGTTGGATATGCTGCCCACCCACGCACTGTTTACCAAGAAGCTGCCCGCAGGACGCTACATCATGCTGGAGACGGCGGTTCCGGACGGCTACCTCCGCAGCCCCGTGTTCTACACCATGGATCTGCAGTGGCATACCGAGGATCCCGATATCCGCAACTGGTGCTATGTGACCGTCGGCAGCATGGGCGTTATCGGCCCGTATCTCTTTGAAGATTTCTACACCTTCCTGCGTGAGAACAGCGCGGCGGCTATGGCAGACGAGCTGCTCGGATACCTCTCCGAGGGCAAAACCGGAACGGTAATCCAGAATTACCTCAACGGCACCACGGACGCCTCCGCCATCACCATCGCATACTTTGCCGGTCTCATCTACAACAGCATGGGCGGCAATCTTGTCTACGAATCCGAGGCCGCTCTTGCCGCAGACATGGTCAAATACCTATACGCCTACGGACGCACCACCCAGAACCTCTTCGGCTTTGCCGCAGAGGTGGCAAAAGCAGCCAGGAGCGTCGTAAGCAGTGAGATTACCGTGGCATGGCGCTTCTACACTTTGTCCACCAGCCTGCGCACTAATATCGCCCTGACAACTCAGGCGATACTCCAGGGCATGGCAGACAGCATCGACACCACAGGCGACAACCCCGTAACGGGTGCGGTGAAGGATTCTCTGCAGAAAACCGCAGACAGCATCGATACCACGAATCGTATCGCAGAGGAAAGCGCCGCCTTCATTAACAAGGTGGAGGATGCGGTAAAATCCACCGTTGGCAAAGCTGTATCGGACGCTGTAAAGGCCGTTGTAAAGGGCATCTACTCCTTACTGACCTGGAAACCTTAAACGATGAAAATCGGGAGGCAATGCCTCCCGATTATCTTTTTCCCTTGATTCCGGTTAATAAAAATTAACCCATATCGTATGCCTTCGCAGTCTCGAGGCTTCTGTGCTCGTGCTTCTCGTAATATCCGATGAGGGTTCCCTCCTCGTCACGCATCGCCACCATATACACGTCCATGTTGTCCTTTTTATTATAGCCCGTGAAGACGATATTATTGTCCTTGCTCCTGCGGAACCAGTCTGCCACCTCATTTATAAGTTCTCCCGACCGTGTGTTGTGGCAGGCGAGGAGGTTTCTGCCGACAAGTGAGGCTCCGCCTCTGTTTCCGTAGCGCTTCACCGCCGCCGGATTCATGTAGATTATGGTGTGTTCAAGATCACAAACCACCACCGCACTGCGATCCTGCTCTGTTATACTTCTGAAAAATGCCGAAAGCTCCATTTTTTGCTCCTTTCACTATTTACAAAAACCCCAAGTGTGATATTCTATATCATTATGATACCGATTAACGGAGGACGTACCATGCTCACAGACCTTGACAGCCGTGAATTCACAGGACTTTTAGCCTCTGCCGAGGCAGTACCCGGAGGCGGCGGCGCAGCGGCGCTCTGCGGTGCTCTCGGTGCGGCCCTATGCTCCATGGCGGCGAGACTCACCGTCGATAAAAAGAAGTTTGCCCCCCATAAGGAGGTGCTTACGGATATTATAGCAAGGAGCGACGGTTTGCGCAAGGAGCTTCTTCGGCTTATCGATGCCGATGCAGAGGGCTTTGCTCCGCTGGCACAGGCGTATTCCCTCCCTAAGGCTGCCGAGGAACGCAGTGATATCATCCGAAGAGCTACCCTTGCGGCGATGCAGGCGCCCTTCGCCATGACAAAATACTGCTGTGAAGCGATAGATCTGACGGAAAAGCTCACCGACGGCAGATGCAGCACCCTGCTGATATCCGACGCCGGCTGTGCAGCCGCTCTCTGTGCGGGGGCTCTGCAGTGCTCGGCCATGAATGTGTTCATCAACACAAGGACTCTCAGAGGCGATGCGGAATCCGATGCCATTGAGAGAGAGACCCGGGCTCTGCTGGCGGAATATCTCCCCAGAGCCGAGGCACTGTCAAAAAAAATCACCCTTTTACTTTCGGAGGAACAATAAATGGCTGAGATACTGAAGGGAGCTCCCGTGGCAAATGCTCTGTCGGCGGAGCTCGCCGCAAGGACAGACAAGCTTCGCTCCCGGGGCATAAGCCCCTGCCTTGCCGTGGTGCGTCTGGGAGATGACGCAGGCGGCATCGCCTATGAGCGCAGTGTCATTCGCTTCTGCGCAAAGGTCGGTGCCGAGGTGAAGAGCATCGTCTATCCCACTGACTGCACCGAGGCACGGCTTATCCGCCGCCTGAAAAGAATAAGCCGTGACGACAGCATCCACGGCTGCCTGCTTCTGCGTCCTCTGCCTGCGCATATGAACGCCTTCAATGTATACGAGGCGCTATGTCCGGAAAAGGACCTGGACTGCCTCACCGACGGCTCACTGGGCTCGGTGTTTGCGGGCAAGGGCGCCGGCTTCCCGCCCTGCACGGCGCAGGCCTGTATGGAGGTTCTGGATCACTACGGCTATGAGCTTGAGGGCAAAAACGCCGTAATCATCGGCCGCAGCCTCGTGGTCGGAAGGCCCGTCGCCATGATGCTGCAGCAGAGAGACGCCACCGTCACCATCTGCCATAAGAAGACCCGTGACCTTGCGGATATCTGCCGCAGAGCGGACATCATAGTCTCCGCAACGGGGCACGCCGACACCGTCACAAGGGACTTCGTGCATGCCGGTCAGGTGGTCATCGATGTGGGCATAAACTCGAAGAGCGGCGCCATCGTGGGCGACGTTGCCTTTGATGAGGTTGAGCCGACGGTGGCGGCCATCACCCCGGTTCCCGGCGGCATCGGCGCCGTCACCACCGCAACGCTTATAAAGCATCTGGTGCAGTCGGCAGAGAGCTTCGCAGCCACGGAGACGCCCGATAAGCACCGTTGACAGCTGTGCCGCGATACGCTGCACCGAATTTTCGACCGGTAAGGAGTATGTAATGCCAAAGGAGATAAAGATACACATTCTGCACTGCGGATATATCCGCCTTGAAAAGAGCATGCCCAACGCAGGTGAGCTGAAGCTGAGCAATTCCCTGCGTCACGTTCTGGCGGGAGATTCAAAGCGTGTGACTCTGCCCGTCTGCGCATATCTCATTGAGCATCCCGTCCACGGTAAGATACTTGTGGATACGGGCTGGTGCCGTGACATCAGCCCCGAGGGCGTGTACGACAGACGGGCGCTTAAAAAGCTGATGCCCGGCTATCTTGCGGATTTTTACCGTCCGTATCTGCCCAAGGGCATGGCGATACACGAGCAGCTTGAGAAAATGGGCATAAGACCTGAGGACCTTGACTGCGTGGTGATAACTCACCTCGACCCGGACCACGTCTCCGGCGTGAAGCATCTGCAGGGTGCAAAGCGCATTGTCGTTGCGGAGTTTGAGTATTTCTTCTCCTGCCGCTATGTTTTCAGAGCTCATCAGCCCTGGAAAATGTTCATGCAGTACCCCATGGAGAGGATATTCTACAGAGCAACGCCCCGGGACAGGTACTGGAACTTCGGAAAGCCCATAAACCTTAACCACTGGACCATCGACCTCTTCGGAGATGACAGCATCTCCATTGTGAACGTCCCCGGTCACACAGAGGGCATCGGTGCGGTCATAGTTAACACCGACTGCGGCTTTCTTCCTCAGGACTTTGTGCTTCTCACCTCGGACGCCGCCTTCAGCCGCCAAAGCTGGGAGGACATGAGCATCAGCGGTCTCGGCTACAGCAAAACCAGCATGCTCCGCTCTCTGGACTGGATCAAATCCATGAGCGAGCTGCCCGGCTGTAAGGCTGTTTTTGCCAGTCATGATCCCGACGTTCAGCCCCGGACCGTAACCTTACAAATGAAAAGATGAAATACCTCACTGCGGAGAGCTTGTTTGTATGCTCTCCGCAGGTTTTTTCCAACACTCTTCGTGAATATGTTGACAAACGGCGAGTTTTAGGATAAACTTATATGCAAGAGCGAAATACGTCTCGAACTGTTAAATTTTAAGAAAGAGGTATTTAAAAATGAGCAGCTTTAAAGATCTGAGAATCGTTGATAACTTCTATCAGACCAGCTCCTACTTCCCCATGCCCACCGTCATGGTGTCCACTCTCGCCGAGGACGGCACCACCTCCGTGGGCTCCTACTCCCTGTGCTTCCCCTACTACATCGCCAAGGGTCACAAGGGCTACTATGCCATGATTCTTGAGGCACGCAACTCCTCCAACACCGCACAGCATATCCTTGCGGGACGCAAGCATGTCGCTCTGAACTTCATGACCGACGAGAAGGAAAACTACAAGAAGATCGTTGCACAGGGCTGGCCCGGCGACACCCCCGCAGAGAAGATGAAGAACTTCGGCTTCCATCTGGAGGAGGGTCTCTGCGCAGCGGAGAATCCCGAGGAGAAGCGCCCCATGGTAGTCAGCGAGGCATATCAGGTCATGGAGTGCACCTGGGTGGACGAGCTGGAGGACGCCTACGAGGATATCGGCAGACAGCTTGTTGACGGCGCATATCCTCCCCCCTACAGGCACTTCAACGGCATCACCACCGAGTTCGGCGCACACTTCATCCTCCGCATCGACAAGGTGCTCATGAAGCCCAAGTTCTATGACAATATCATCAACGGCGTAAAGGCCAATCTCTGGCCCAACGTGCTTATCTGCCACGGCTACCGTGACAGCAAGAACTTCTGGTTCGCAAAGACCAAGAAGCTGCGTCCCCAGATGCTCCCCCTCCGTGAAGCTACCCTCAGCTCCGTCCGCTACGCCGCAGACCGCACCGACCCCAACATCCACTTCACCGATGACGCACTGGAGAAGCTCCTCAATGTTCCCCGTATTTTCCTGCCCACCGCTCTCAAGGGCTGCGTAAACTGGGCAAAGGAGAACGGTGTAACCGAAATCACCGCCAGAGAGATGGATATCATCAACGATAAGCGCGCCAAGGAAAAGGGAAAGACCAAATAATATGCGTGACTCAAGACTCAACTCACTCCGTGAGACTGCGGAAAAGCTGGACAGCTCCGTTCACTTCACCGATGACGCTCTTGAGGCCGTGGGCGGAGCTCCCCGCTTCATCCACTCCGTAATTCTCAAGGGCTGCATCGCCTGGGCGAAGGAGCACGGTGTCACCGAGCTCACCGCAAGGGAAATAGACATCATAAACGAAGAGCGAAAGAAAAAACAGTAAGGAGAAACGGTTTATGCTGGCTGCAATGGCGATTGTTGATTTCATCCCCGTGGCAATGTTCCTTATTTCCTCAATTATCCTTCAGCGAGGCTTCTATAACAAGATGAGCAAGGGCGCCTTCGCCCTGTTTTCAGCGGGCACTATAATGGTGTTCACCGCAGGACTTTACAAGGCCGCATGGAAGCTGCTGCTTGCACTGAATATCTGCGACTTCGAGAAGCTGAACCTTAGCTTCATGCCCATGCAGGCAACGGGCTTCTTCCTGATTGCCGCCGCATTTATCGCCATGCTGTTTTTCCGTCAGGGTGAGCATCTTATGGCCTTCGGTCTGGCACCTGCCGTATTCTCCGGAACCGGCATCTTCGTCACCATGATGTGCGCCGGCATCGGTGTGCTCAGCGCGGTTCTGTCCTACTGCTCCGTGAAGCTCAACAGAAAAGGCCTC
The DNA here is from genome assembly GCA_021442665.1 of Oscillospiraceae bacterium. Lineage (GTDB taxonomy): Bacteria > Bacillota > Clostridia > Oscillospirales > Oscillospiraceae > F23-B02. The sequence goes on along the minus strand of JABUSQ010000048.1, from coordinate 6,344 downwards.
ATCGCCCTGTTCGTGCTGGCCTTCGTCGGCATGCTCTGTATGGGCTATCTGTCCTCCCGTGATTTTGACAGCGTTCTGCTGAACTGGACGGCAGAGGCAGTCAATATCATAGGTCAGGGCAGCCTGCTGCTGGGTTCTGTTAAGCTCAGAAAAGCGGGACTTCAGGAACTGACGCTCTGATAAGCGAAGCACCAAATCGCTTACGGCAAAAGCCGTAAGCGATTTTTCTTTTCATCGGAGAATAATCGTGATATAATAGTTAACCGCTATAAAAAATAACATGAATCAAAGGATGCTCGGCTATGAAAATAGTTATCATCGGCGGCGGGAAGGTTGGTTCCACCCTTGCCTCCGAGCTGGCCAAGGAAAATCACGATATAGTCATTGTGGACAGCGACAAGGAGCGGGTCAAGCTTCTGTCCGAGACAATGGATGTCATGACTCTGCAGGGCAACGGCGCTCTTGCGGAGGTGCAGCGCACCGCCGGCGTGGACGAGGCCGAGCTTGTCATTGCCGTCACCGCCAAGGACGAGCTGAACCTTCTGGCCTGCATCGTGGCAAAGAAGCTGGGCTGCTCCAACACCATCGCAAGAGTGCGCGACCGGGGCTACTCCGAGCAGATGTATCTGCTGAAGGAGGATCTGGGGCTGTCCATGTTCATAAATCCCGAGCTGCTGGCCGCCAAGGAATTCTATGGGCTGCTTCAGATGCCCGCATTCATGAACCGTGACTCCTTTGCGGAGGGCCGTGCCGAGAACGTGGAGCTGGCGGTCACCGGCGACAGCGTGCTCAACGGTCTGTGCCTGAAGGATATGCCCTCCAAAGTGAATGTGAAGGTGCTGGTCTGCGCCGTAGTGCGTGACGGCAGGGTCTTCATCCCCGACGGCAGCTTCGTTCTGAGAGAGGGCGACAAGATCTACGTTACCGCTCCCGCAAGCATGCTGGCAAAGCTTACCCATGAGCTGAAGCTCCGCAGCAGGCGCTCAAAGAATGTCCTCATCGTGGGCGGCGGAAGAATTGCGGAATTTCTGGCTCCCATGCTTATCAAAAGCGGCACGAGGGTGAAGATAATCGAGCGCAGTCAGGAACGCTGCAGCCGCCTTGCGGAGCTTGTGCCCGAGGCCAGCGTCATCTGCTCCGACGGCTCCAGCCAGAGGGTTCTGAGGATGCACAATATCGAGCACATGGACGCAGTGCTGCCCCTGACCAACATCGATGAGGAGAATATCATCATCGCCATGTTCGCCAGACGGGTGGGCGTGCCGCAGGTGCTCACCAAGATAAACCGCACGGAGTACGGTGAGATCATGGGTGACAGAGGGGCAGACGCTCTGGTCAGTCCCAAGGAACTGAGCTCCTTTGAGGTGGTTCGCTACGTCCGTGCCATGGAAAACACCGGCGGCAGCGAGGTGCTAACCATCTATAAGCTCGCCGACGGCAAGGCGGAGGCTCAGGAATTTGCCGTGACGGACGCCACGAAGAACCTGGGTGTGCCGCTTATGAAGCTGAAGCTCAAACGGGATATACTCATTGCCTGCATCAGTCACCGGGGAAAGATCATCATTCCCGGCGGCTCCGACTTCCTCTCCAGCGGCGATACGGTGGTTGTCGTTACCTCCGCAGGACGTGCCATCATAGACCTGAACGACATCTTTGCCTGATATGAATTTTAACGCCATAAGAAAAACCGTCGGTGTCATACTCTGCATCGAGGCGGGCTTCATGCTTCCGCCTCTCATATTTGCGCTCTGCGACGGCGACGCCTCGGCAATCCGGGGCTTTATCGTGTCCATCGCCGCCGTACTGCTGGTGGGTCTGCCCTGCGCCTTCATCGGGCGGAGACGCAGCAGCCTTGCAGCCCGTGACAGCTGTGTTGCCGTGGCTCTTGCCTGGATAGTCATGTCCCTCTTCGGTGCCGTACCCTATTATGCCGGCGGGGCCGTCTCCAGCATCTCCGGAGCCGTGTTTGAGACCATTTCGGGCTTCACCACCACCGGAGCCTCGGTTTTCACTGATGTGGAGAGCGTTTCCCGTGCCGTACTCCTCTGGCGGAGCATAACCAACTGGTTGGGAGGCATGGGCGTTCTGGTGTTTCTGCTTGCCATCGTGCCCATGGCGAGAGAGAGCGGCGCTCTGTTCCTGCTGAGGGCGGAATTTCCCGGTCCCATGGCGGGAAAGCTCGTGCCGAGGATGCAGAAAAGCGCAAAGCTTCTGTACGAGATATATATCCTCATGACCCTGCTGCAAACTGCCCTGCTGCTGGTTGACTTGCCCTTGTTCGATGCGGTGAACATCTCCCTGACCACAGTCAGCACGGGTGGCTTTGCTGTGAAAAATGACAGCTTAATGTCCTACAGCCGCTATGCTCAGATCGTCACGGAGGTGTTCATGTTCCTCTGCGGCGTATCCTTCAGCATCTTCTATTGCCTTGTCGCAAGGGAATTCCTGCGCATCAGGAAGAATCACGAGCTGCGCTATTATCTCATTATCGTGGTATTGGCGGCGCTGCTCATGGGGCTTAGCTCCGGAAACGGTCTTGAGGCTCCGGGTGACAGGCTCCACCACGCTTTGTTTAACTCCGTCGCCGTCATCAGCACCACAGCCTTTGTCACCGTAGATCCCGGGATATGGACGGATTTTGCAGGCGGAGTCATGCTGCTGCTCATGCTTACTGGGCCGATGGCAGGCTCTACCGGCGGCGGCATCAAGCTCTCCAGAGTCATGATAATGCTGAAATCCACCTTCAGAGCTCTGTCTCAGACCATCGTACCCAACTCAACCCACCTTATCCGTCAGGATGGCGAGATAGTGGACGAGGAAACGGTGTCCACCGTCAGCAGCTTCGCCATTGCCTATGCGGTTTTTGCCGTCGTGAGCGGCGTGCTGCTCACCCTTGAGGGCATAACCTTCGGGCAGGGCATCACCACGGCGGTGTCCGCCATGAGCAACGTAGGTCTGGGTATTGACTCCGGCACCTTCACCATGGGTGTTGCCCACATGAGCGTACTCGGCAAGGCCGTGCTCTGCTTTGATATGTTCCTCGGCAGGCTTGAGATCTTCCCCCTGCTGATACTGTTCGCTCCCGGAACCTGGAGAAAATAAAGCTATAAAGCTGAAAAATCCCCGACGCCGTGTCGGGGATTTTTGCGTTTTCATATTCAGAAATCCAGAGTATCCACGGTCTCCAACAGAGCCAGCAGCTTTTCCCTGCAATGAGCAATGAGCTTCTGTCCGGCCTCCGTATCGCTTTCTCTGCGGATGGTGCGGCGCATAAGTCTGGTGTAGCCCATGACTCTCGCCTTATCCTCCACCTCTTTGATCCTTGCGGGGTCGTCGGTGCCCAGATAATCCTGCAGAGTCCTGTTCCACACATAATTTGCCGTGGCGTAGGGCAGTCCGAGGAATTTTTCCGTGGCGGTGGGATCCGTCTCGCCGAAGCCCACGAAGCCCAGATACATGGACGCCAGCTCGAACACGGGATGACCCCAGGACAGGGTATCCATGTCGATGAGCAGTATCTCGTCGTTCTGCATCTCAACATTGTTGGTGTGGTAGTCGCCGTGAATCATGGTATGGCGCTCGGGAACCGCCGACACCATGCCGCTGAGCTTGCAGTAGCTGTCCTCCGGGAGGTAGTCCTTAAGGAATTCCACCCACTTGACAGCGGTCTGCTTCATGTCGGGCATATCCTCCGGCTTGACCTCGGTATCGTGTATCTGACGCAGAAGTCCGCTGAAAAGACCCACGACATGGTCGGTCTTCTCCGGCTCCTCCCTGATGATGGAGGAAAAGCTTCTGGCGTTAAGAAGCTCGAAAACGGAGGCGAATCTGTCGCCCACGCGGACAACGTCAAAGGGGATGGCGGTGGGGATGCCCAGAACCAGCGCCTTTCTTGCCAGCTCTCTCTCACGCTTGATATCATCAATGGCGTTGGGATTGCGGTAGACCTTCACCACGATCTCGGGGTCGTAGCGGTAAACCACTCCGTTGGAGCCCTGTCCCAGCACCTTGCAGCCCTCCACGGACATCTTGCGGTATGCCTTCTCGATGCCTATCATCTCCGTAAAGCCGGTGATGTCAAATATCTCGTAGACCTCGGAGGATACCTCCACGATTCTGAGCCCCGGATTATCCTTCCTGAGCTTGAGGATGATACGGAGGCCTGCGCTGGATATGTACTGCAGCTCCTCTGCGTCAAGAACAAGTCCCGCGTGGGGATTTGACGATACGATGCCGGAAAGCTCCGCTGAAATGCTGTCGGCGTTTGTAGAGTCTATGCGTCCGCTGAGATAGATGGTCAGATTCTGACCGCTTACTTCAAATTTCATTATTCTCTCCTCCGTTATGGTGTTCAAACACCTCGTTAACCAATGAAATGTATTCTCTGTATGCGTCGGTATCCCTGAGGTCACGCAGATAGGCGGCTATCCTGCGATAGTACCACGCCTGTCTATCGGGGTCCTTCTGGTTAAAATCCTGCCACAGCGCATCGCCTTTTCTGCGGTACATCCGGGCGAAGGAGCGCATATTGGCGAGCTTGTCGCTCATCCACAGCATTTTGACTCCGACGTCCTTGGTGTTCTCCAGAATCATCAGCGTCTCCTCCTTGCGGAGCTCCCATGTATCCGCCGCAGGTCTGTCGGGACGCTTCTCCTCGGTCTCCGTCATGACAAGCAGGCTCACCCGTCTGCCGAAGCGCTCCCGTATCTCCTCAAGCGTGGTGTCGGTGTCCTCCACGGTATCGTGGAGCAGCGCGGCAGCCAGCACCTCTCTGTCCTGCGTCATGGTGGCGGCAATGGTTGCCACCTCCATGGGGTGCAGGATATAGGGCAGAGTCGAAAGCTTTCGGGTCTGCCCGCTGTGTCTTTCGTTTGCAAAGCTCAGGGCTTCTTCGAATATATCCACTTATTTCACACGTCCAGATTTTTTATAATCGTGAGAATATTCTTCTCGTTTTCGTACTTATAGCGCACATCGTCCATGGTCTTCTTGACGATGTAGATGCCCAGACCGCCGATATCACGCTCCTCTGCGGAGAGGGTCACATCGGGAGCCTCCTTCACCAGCGGGTTGTAAGGAATACCCTCGTCCTCGAAGCGGATAAACACACGGCGGGGATTGGGTTTCTCGAATATCTTCACCGTCAGGAGGCCGCCGCCCTCGGGATATGCGTAGTGGATGATGTTGCTGCATATCTCGTCCACGGCGACGTTGATCTGGAATACGGTCTTCATGCTGCAGCCCATATTCTCGAGCTGGGCCTCGATAAATTCCGTAATCTCGGGAATATGCTCCAGAGCCGCCTTCTCGTAGGTGAGCGTGGGCACGGGAGGCTCGCCGAGGTAGCGGAACGCCAGCATGGTGATGTCGTCAAACTGAGGTGCTTCGCCCACGAAAGCATCCACGTCCCCCTTGACGGCTGCGCAGAGCGACTGCATATCCTCGTAGGGTCCGGAATTGAGTACGCTCAGCAGGCGCTGCTCGCCGTAAAGCTCGTTTTCGGAATTGGTCGCCTCAGTGACACCGTCTGTATATAGGTACAGGCACTCGCCGGGCTGAAGCTGCAGCTCCTGCTTGCGGTATCTGACTCCCTCCATGCCCGCCAGAACAAAGCCTGCCCGGGGCTTTAAATATTCAAAGGTGCCGTCGGTGTGTCCCACGATGGGGGGATTGTGACCTGCGTTTGCAAAGTTAATAAGACCGGTCTTCATGTCCGCCTCGCACATGAAGGCGGTGACGAACATGCCCGCATCGTTATTTTCACAGAGCTTCTCGTTGGTGACCGTGAGCACCTCGTTGACGGGAAGTCCGTTTTCCGCATAGCTTTTCAGGAAGGTCTTGGAGGTCATCATGAACAGAGAGGCGGGGATTCCCTTGCCGGAAACATCGGCAATAAGGAAGGCGAGGCGGTTCTTATCCGTGAAGTAGAAGTCGTAGAAATCGCCGCCGACCTCCTTTGCCGTGTGCATGGTGGCATAAATATCAAGGTCCTTGCGGTTGGGATAGGGAGGGAACACGCTGGGCAGAGCGGAGTGCTGGATGGCCTTTGCAAACTCCAGCTCCTTGTCTATCCTCTCCTCCGCCTCGTGGATATACTGCTTCAGGCGGGTTACGGTCTCGTTTATATCCTCCGACAGCGCCTCAAACTCGTTGTGCGTCCGCACGTCCACCACGGTGTCCAGATTTCCCTGCGTAATCTCGCTGAGCTTTTCGTTTATCTTGTGTATATTGTTGAGTACCAGCTTCTGTATGAGGTAGAAGACGGTGATAAAGATGGCGGTGTAAATGAGCACCTGGAAGAAAGCCGTCAGAATAACGGAGATGTTCTGATAAATATCCGCCTC
>JABUSQ010000075.1 GCA_021442665.1 Oscillospiraceae bacterium | reverse complement strand
TATTTCTGTTGCACTTGTCCGAGGGTCACCCCTGGCGGGCGTTACCCGTTATCCTTGCCCTATGGAGCCCGGACTTTCCTCACGCACAGGCTTTCGCCTTATGCCCGCGGTCGTTCGGCTCACTCAAGTGATTATTCTACCCATTAATCTGGTTTAAGTCAATAGATATTTCTTGTTTTTGCGCAGTGAATGACTTATAATATTTAAGTTAAAGGGGGATTCACCATGACACTGTCAGACTACATTGAAAGCATTAAAGATAAAAGAATAGGCGTTATCGGCATCGGTGTGAGCAACACACCGCTTATTGAGAAGCTCGCCGCCAGCGGCTGTAATGTGACCGCCTGCGATAAGAGAACCGAGACTGAGCTGGGAGAGGATTATACCCGACTTGCTGATCTGGGTGTCAGCTTCAGTCTTGGCGAGAATTACCTTGAAAACTTAGACTTTGACATATTATTCCGCACGCCCGGACTTCTGCCATTTGACCCGCATCTTGAGGCTGTCAGGGAGAGAGGCGGCATCGTCACCAGCGAGATGGAGCTGTTTTTTGCCCTTTGTCCCTGCAAAATCTTTTCTGTCACGGGCAGTGACGGAAAGACCACTACCACAACAATCATCTCAGAGCTGCTCAGGGCTCAGGGCTATACCGTACATATCGGCGGTAATATAGGAATGCCTCTGCTTTGCGAAGTGGACAGTATGAAACCCGACGATATGGTCGTTCTTGAGCTTAGCTCCTTTCAGCTCCACAGCATGAAGTGCAGACCCGATGTGGCTGTAATCACTAATATTTCTCCAAACCATCTTGATAAACACAAAGACTATCAGGATTATATCGATGCAAAGGCGTTTTTGTTCACCGATCAGGGTGAAAACGACAGACTTATACTGAATCACGAAAATGAGTATTCAGCGTATTATGCAGGCAAGGCAAAGTCGGAAATCGCATATTTCAGCAGAGCGTGCGAGCTGAAAAACGGTGTTTTCTCCGATGAAAAGTGCATCTACCATGTGAAAAACGGAGAAAAGTGCCGTATAATGGCGATAGATGACATCAAGCTCCCCGGTACGCACAATCTCGAAAACTATATGGCAGCCTTTGCCGCCACCTACGGCTTTGTTTCCGATGCTATATGTTCGGAGGTAGCAAAAAGCTTCAACGGTGTTGAACACAGACTTGAGAGAGTTCGAGAGCTCAACGGTGTTGTATTCATTAATGATTCCATAGGTACAAGCCCCACGAGGACGAAGGCGGGGCTTATGGCGCTTAAAACCAAGCCCATCCTAATTGCAGGTGGCTACGACAAGCACATTCCCTTTGACGAGTTGGGCGATGACATCTGCCTTTATGCAAAGAAGCTGTTTCTCACCGGGGATACCGCAGAAAAAATCGCCGAAGCCGTCAGGGCCTCACGGTATTACAGAGAGGACTTTCCCATGGTTATCATGGACGATTTCAAAGATACAGTGCTTTCAGCCGCAGAGAGCGCCGAGACGGGGGACATAGTTCTGCTTTCACCCGCCTGCGCAGCCTTTGACAGGTTTAAGAACTTTTCGGTACGGGGCAGGTACTTTAAGCAGATAGTAATGGAGCTGTAAGATGAAAATTTCCGATATTAAACCTTCGGTCTTCCAAATGGCAAAAGAGGCTGAAGCAGAGATAAGACCATATTTTGAAAGAATTGACCGCATTGCGGAGCTTAATACTGTTAAGGTTATGGAGGCATTTCAAGACAACAAAGTGTCTGAAGCCTGCTTTGCGGGAACTACAGGCTACGGCTATGACGATCTGGGCAGGGAAGTGCTGGATAAGGTCTACGCACAGGTGTTCAAAACCGAGTCCGCTCTAGTTCGTATAGGCTTCGTTAACGGGACACACGCTCTGTCTGCGGCGCTGTTTTCCATGCTGAAACCCGGAGATACGCTGTTGTCCGTGACGGGGCTGCCTTATGATACGCTCAGGAATACTATAGGAATAGAGGGTGAGCTTCACGGCTCTCTTAAATTCTACGGCATAAACTATGCGCAGGTAAATCTTAAAAACGGTGATCCGGATTTTGATGCCATAAGAACCGCCGCAGCCGATAAGACCGTGACTGCCGTACTTGTCCAGCGATCCCGTGGCTACGATGACCGACGTGCTCTGTCCGCTGAGGAGATAGGTGAAATCTGCACTGCTGTCAAATCCGTCAATCCGGATATAAACGTCATGGTGGATAATTGCTACGGCGAGTTTACCGGAGAACACGAGCCTACGGAATTCGGAGCTGATCTCATCGCAGGCTCACTGATAAAAAACCCCGGTGGAGGAATTGCTCCCACCGGCGGTTATATTGCAGGCAGAGCAAAGCTTGTTGACAGAGCGGCAATGCGTCTCACCACTCCTGGCATAGGAGGAGAATGCGGTTCGACCCTGGGTAACAACAGACTTCTGTTTCAGGGCCTTTTCATGGCTCCCCACGTCGTAGCTCAGGCACTGAAAACCGCTGTGTTCTGCTCGGCAATGATGAAGAAAGCGGGCTTTAATACCTCACCCGCTCCCGAAGATGCCCGAAATGACATTATTCAGATGGTCATTTTGGGTTCTGCGGAAAATATGAAAAGGTTCTGCAGAGGAATTCAAAGCGGCGCTCCCGTTGACTCCTATGTCACTCCGGAACCGTGGCAGATGCCGGGCTACAATGTACCGGTTATTATGGCAGCGGGTGCATTTGTGCAGGGCTCTTCCATAGAGCTTTCCGCCGACGGACCGATGAAGGAGCCATACATTGCCTATATGCAGGGCGGAATCACATATGAGTCGGGAAAATTAGGCATTATGATGGCAGTAAGCGAAATGCTGGACTGAGCGGCATCATGTACATGGAGAGTTTGTAATGAACATACAGAAGGAAATAGACGCTCTGCGCAGAGAGCTTGAGCATCACAGCAAGCTGTACTATGTGGACGATGCTCCCGAAATCAGCGATTACGAGTATGATATGCTTATGCAGAAGCTGAAAAAGCTTGAGGAAGAGCACCCGGAGCTTATTACGCCAAATTCACCGACACAGAAGGTGGGAGGCTATGCTCTTAATACATTTGCTGAGGTTCGTCACGAGGTTCCACTGGAGAGCCTAACCGACGTGTTTTCTCATGAAGAGCTCTTCCGGTTCGGCGAACGCATGGATAGCTTGATACCCTCTGCTCACGAATACTGCGTAGAGCCAAAAATCGACGGGCTGTCCATGTCGCTTGAGTACGAAAACGGTGTGTTTGTCCGTGGAGCCACCCGCGGCAATGGTACTGTTGGAGAGGATGTTACAGAAAATCTGCGCACCATACGAAGTCTGCCTCTGAGGATAGAGAATGCACCGGAAAAACTCATTGTCAGGGGCGAGGTCTATATGTCTAAGGCGGTATTCAATAAGCTCAACTCCGAGCGTGAAATTAACGGAGAGCAGCCCCTCGCCAATCCCCGCAATGCCGCCGCAGGCTCCATAAGACAACAAGACCCCAAAGTTGCCGCATCAAGAAGGCTTGATATAATCTGCTTTAATATGCAGTACAGCAGCGATAAAGTCTATGCCACTCACGCAGAGACCCTTTACGCTTTGAAAAGCATGGGCTTTCCTGTTGTACCCTACAGAGTATACGGAAGTATGCAAGCTTGCGTTGAGCGGATAGAATGGTTGGGTGAAAACCGTGAAAGCCTTGCTTACGATATGGACGGTGCCGTAATAAAGATAAACTCTCTGTCTCAGCGCGCAGCTCTGGGAAGTACGGCAAAAGCTCCACGCTGGGCAGTAGCTTACAAATATCCTCCCGAGAAAAAAGAGAGCAGAGTAGTGGATATTGTGGTTCAGGTGGGAAGAACAGGGGTACTGACGCCCAAGGCAGTAATAGAGCCGATTCGCCTTGCCGGAACTACGGTCACCAATGCAACTCTCCATAACCAGGACAACATTGACCGCCTTGACATACGCATAGGCGATACCGTGCTGGTGCAGAAGGCGGGGGAAATAATCCCCGAGGTGCTGTCAGTGAATAAATCTAAGCGCCCACCGGAAGCTGTTCCCTTTGTGATGCCGGAGCTGTGCCCGGAATGCGGGGCGCCAACTGTCAGGGATACTGACGGCGCCGCTCTCCGCTGTACGAGCCCCGAATGTCCCGCTCAGAGACTGAGAAACCTCGCCCATTTTGCCTCACGGGAGGCCATGGACATCGAAGGGCTAGGCACTTCCGTATGCGAGCTGCTTATTAACAGCGGTCTTGTCTCAAGTCCTGCAGAGCTTTATTATCTCAAGGCTGAGCCCGTTGCTGAGCTTGACCGTATGGGAAAGAAATCTGCGGAGAATCTGATGGTCTCCATCAAAAAAAGCAAGGAAGCGGGGCTCGCAAGACTCCTCTGTGCCTTTGGCATACGTCAGGTAGGGCAGAAGGCTGCCAGGACATTAGCCTCACATTTCGGGAACCTTGACAGGCTGATGCAGGCAAGCCTTGAGGAGCTTATGAACGTTCCCGATGTCGGTGGAATAACAGCAGGCTTTATAATCGAGTGGTTTTCTATGCCGCAATCCCTTCATCAGATAAAGCTTCTGCGCGAGGCAGGTGTCTCCTTTGACAGTAAGGATATCGTCAGGGATACCCGTTTTGCGGGTATGACCTTCGTTCTTACGGGAAAGCTTGAAAACTTTGAGCGTGATGAGGCGGCCGCTGTCATAGAGAGCTTCGGAGGAAAGGCAAGTACCTCCGTGTCGAAGAAGACCACCTATGTTCTTGCAGGAGAAAACGCAGGTAGCAAGCTTAAAAAGGCTCAGGAGCTCAGTATCAAAATAATAAGTGAGGAAGAATTTATAATAATGATAAAGCCTTAAAAAGGACAGATAATTGCCCGACCTGAGTACGGTCGGGCAATTATTATGAATGACACATCAGATAGACAGCTTGCTGTCAAAGCTTACAGAACATGCATCCGCGAGATTCTCACCCGAGATAACACAGATACCCGAATTCCTGTCGGCCTCCTCAAGAATACGAACGCATTCCATAAGCGTTTCATAATCAGAATTCAGAAACTCCTTTCGTTCCAATATCTTCTGCTCTTCGGTTATACCGCGTAATACCCTTGCTACAGAAGCGAGGCTTTCATCGTGCGCAGACCTGAGAGGTTCACTGTCGGAGACAGCGCCTATTATAAGCCGGTCCGGCTTGTTTCCGCATTCACAGTAACGGCGGAGATATTCAGAGGCTTTTCCGAAGATTACAAGTGTCCGTGCGGGATTGGGATCACGATAGGAATAGCTGAATACACTTCCGTTGGGGGCAAGCTGCAGTCCTGCGCCGTAGGCTCCGCCCTGAACGCGTACCTCATTCCATAGATAATCAAGAGACAGCAGTTTGGCGGCAAGCTGCATGCTTCCGGGAATCTTTTTACATACGCTGAAAAGATCGGCGGCCTTAACCGCGTAGCCTATTCCTGCGGGAATTATAATGGCATCTGCTCTCGGAGAAATATCCGCCGCCGTAAAGGCTGCGTTCTGTCTTACTCCGGCGGGTAAGCATGAGCACAGAGAAGAAAGTGTCTCATTGCCCACCTTACCCGTGACTGAAACTGTGAGGTTTGCCTTTGTAAACAATGCGCGCACGGCTTCAAGAGAACGAAGAAGCTCGGGATATGAATTATCAAAATCGTTGCATAAGCCGCGAAGCCAGTCAAAGTAACCGTAGCCGTTTGTGCTCTCGATAACAAACCCTTCGGCGGTCAACGTTGACAACGCATGGCGCATTGCATAGCTGTGACCTGCCGTGATTATCCTCTGCTGATGCATGGAAAAGTTCTGGTTAACAACTTCTCTTACTGCTTCGGGGAAATCCAGTTCTGTTTCGCAGAGAACCTCTCTGAGAAGAGATATCGCAGCGTCGAGTTTATCCTCAAGCACACTGACAGAAGCACGGAAATAGGGAGTGCATGTGTTTGTATCCCCGATGCGGCTGTATCCGTGTATTTCAAAGCTCATGTCGCCGAGACTTGTCTTAACGGCCTTCTGAAGCTCTGAGGCGGAACGCTTTTTTGTAGGGAGTTCAAGAAAAAGCTTCGTCAGCAGAGCTGCTGCCGACAGAGAACAGGGGTCCATATGCGGCAAAGCAAAATAGAGATCAAGATATACCGTCTTCTGTACATCCGTCCGTGGACGCAGCAACCTGACGCCGTTCATAGTTTCTTCAACTACTTCTGTAAGAAGCGGAGCCTCGGGAATGTCGGCAAGCTCAAGGTGTGGTATTGCAGCAAGAGCAGCGGGAGAGTCGGGACTCTGCTGCCATGCTGCAAGATTACGGGATTTTTTCTCTATTGAGGCTCTTTTCTCAGCCGTAAATGCCGCAAGCTTTGAATTAATTCTTTCTTTCTGTTTCTCTGCATTTTCGGCCTCGAGCGTTTCGGAGGGCAGAACGTTCAGAACAGCAGTGCCATCTTCGGAGAAAAATATCTCCCTGAACAGCTCTTCAAAGTAGTCGGTATCAAGTTTTCCGCGCAGGGAATTAAAGGTTTCACCAAACTCAAGATACATTGCGGGATCTCCACCGTACAGCCATGAGCGACAGGCGCTGACGGCAAGCCCTACTCCGTATGGTTCCGTTCTCTCACGGGCTTTAAACTCAAGACTGTTAATAGACGCTGTGAGTTCATCCTTATCGAGCCCTTTATCCAAAAGACCGCATAGAATTTCCTTCAGCTTTTGCGGAATCTGAGGCAGTATTTCTTCGCTGGTGTTTTTAATCTGCAGCAGATAGAAGGTCTGAGCTATGCCCGTCTCAACGTCAAAGCTTACATCCTGACCGAGCCCCTGCTCCAGAATGGCACGGGTAAGGGGAGAACTGTTCGAACTCGCAAGATAATCCTGCAGAACGGTAAGAGCCAGATTTTTTTCAGCCTCACGCCAATCACCGACAATGTGTCCAAGAGCAAAGTGAGCGCGGTTTCTGTTATTATCATCGGGGCTTACGGCGTAGTACACCGTGCTTTCACTGAGAGGCAGGGGACCCTGGACTGCAATTTTAAAATCTGCTTCTCTGCGCTCGTATTTAGAAAAGTATTCCCGGTCTATCTCAGAAAGAACCGAGCAGATGTCAACTTCTCCGTCAAGAAAAACCCTTGCGTTTGAAGGATGGTAAAAACGGCGATGCGTTTTAATAAACTGCTTATAGCTCAACTCGGGGATATGCTCCGGATCACCGCCCGAAACACAGGAATAGCAATTATCCGGGAAGAGTCTGCGCAGCATTTCTGTGTTTATGACCTCATCAACAGAGGAAAAAACTCCCGTCATCTCTCCAAAGACAACGCCTACATAATGCGTATTTCCGTCTGCATCCGCCTCATAGTGCCAGCCCTCCTGAAGGAATATGTTCTCGTTGCTATATATAGCAGGGCAGAAAACGGAATCAAGGTAAACCCTCATAAGGTTCATAAAATCGGCATCGTTGCGACTGGCCACGGGGTACATCGTCTTATCAGGGAAGGTCATAGCGTTCAGGAACGTGTTCAGCGAACCCTTCAGGATCTCAACAAAGGGCTCCTTGACCGGGTATTTTTCGGAACCGCAAAGAACCGAATGCTCAAGTATATGGAATACTCCTGTGTCATCCTCAGGAATAGTCTTGAAGGTAATGGCGAAGGTTTTGTTATTATCCCTGCGCTCTGTCCACACAAGCTCCGCTCCTGTCTTTATATGGCGAAACATATGCAGTCTTCCCGGAATATCGTGAAGCGGGGTGGTGCTTATTAACTCAAAGCCGGCAATTAGTTCTCCTATTCGCATTGTCATACTCCTTATCGTACTTTATTCTAATCATATTATAGTCGAAAACAGCCCGATGCGCAACGCAGTTAACGTATTTGGGCTGTTTTGTGCATATTCGGTATAAATAAATGCTTATCGTGACATCAGACGAAGCGAACACCCTTCTGACTTAACTCCTGACGCAGCAACGGTAATTTTCCCCTGCTCACGGGCAGACTGTCACCGCTGAGGAGATGCGCGGTGAAGGTTCTGCCGAAATCCGACTGGGAAACACTGCGTATCTGACGAAGCTGTACAATAAATGACTGGTGGCAGCGAAAAAATCCGTAATCGCTCAGCATGAGCTCCAGCTCGTCAAGAGACGCTCTGACCTCACGGGACTCGTTTTCAAGGTACAGAATATTTTTCCGCCCCTCGTGTGCTATATAGAGGATTTCGGACGGGGTAATCAGCATGAACCCGTTTGCCCCCTCCAGCGCAAGCCGCTCCCGGGAAACGTCACGGGCGCCGCAGGATCTCTCGTACTTTTCAAATGTACGGCCGAGGCGCAGCACATCAAGAGGCTTGGACAGAAAATCCAGAGGTTCATAATCGTAGCTTTTGGCGCCAAGCTCCACATGACCTGTGAGAAATACTATTTTTGTGCCAGGCTGAGCCTGACGTATGTAGTCGGTTATGGTAAAACCGTCCGTTTCCGGCATTTCAACGTCAACAAAGGCAAGCTGAACAGGCACACTTTTAATTGCCCGCATAACTTCCACGGCATTGCAAGCTGTAATAATATTCTCCTGCGGAACATACATTGAAAGCTTATTTCGGCTGGAGTTAAGAGATTCCGGCTCGTCATCTATAAGCAGAATGTTCAGTTTTTTCATATCCACAGCTCAGAATTCCTCCTGTTTTGAGGTGTTTATAGGTATTTTTGCAATGAAATGAATAATATCATCCTCGGTCTGTGCGTAGACAATTCCCTTGTAGCGTGAGGCTAAAAGACATATACTGCTTAGCCCGACACCCTCATGACCCTTCTTTGTGGTATAACCTCTGTCATACAGCTTTCCGAGATGCTCTGCGGAAGGTATATCTCTCAGCTTGTTGGATACACGGATAACGCAATATTCTCCCCGCTTAAGAGTGGTGAGCCGTATTCCATAGCTTTTATCTGAATGTGTGGACACCTCATCAATGGCATTCTGCAGAAGATTTGCCAGTATTTTGTTTGTTTCATAGACATTTGTTGCAAGCTTGGAAAGATCATATTCAATATCAATGTGCAGATTGATGCCCTCGCGAATGGCGAGTCTTCGGAAGGAGAATACGGTGGCCGATACGGCGGGATCCTTAATAGGCATGAGAACATTCATTTCCGTCGAATCCTTTTCCAGAGCCTTTACATATGCACGGCACTCTTCAATTTTATCCCCGGATATCAGCCCCGCAATGGTCTGCACATGGAAGTTGTAGTCGTGTCGCTGAGATCTGATGACATTCATAAACGCCTCGGTTTCCTCACGGTACTGCCTCTCAAGAAGCACGGTCAGGCGCTCCTTTTTGTAATAAGTCATCAGAATAATAAGAAGAACTCCGCTCCAAAGCAGAAGAAAAGCGCAAATGCTTATAACTGTAGCCTGCAAAACCGAGGACGGGCTAAGTGCCAGAAGCGCGCTGTTCCCCCCGCACACGGCAGCGGCGACGGAATAGATATGCGTGCGGCGAATATTGAGGCGATTTTCTTCCTGCCTGCCAGACGCAAAATAATCCTGCCATGTTCTGCCAGGAAAGTATTTGCAAAGCAGGAAACACAGCACTGCGAACAGAACGAAAAGTACACCGCTGATAAGTAAGAGCTTTAGTGATGCCTCAGATAGTCTGCACATTGGAACAAATGCGCAGAAGGCTGAAAATGACAACAAGAAAGCTATAACGCTGTTATCGTAGCTGCTGCGCAGCTGAAGCTGAACAGACAGGGTTTCCGCAATATAAATGGCGAGAATTACCGCAGGTACAATAAAGTTAAGTCCCGCCTGACGTATCAGCCAGCAGGCGATGACGGACAGAACGGACATAATGGCGGAGTTAAAGCAGACAGCAGACTTCTTCATTTGTATGAACGACAGACCAAGCACCCATGAAAGAAATACCGATATGCCGATGAGGATAAGTGACAGCATAGCAAACACTCCACTAAGAATATATACACATTCTACCGCTTATTTCGTCCTGTATCAATAGCATAATCACCGTTAGCTGACAGAATTGACATGCCAAATGACCGAATAAGCACATATTCAGACCACTCAGTCAGCTGCGGTTGATTATTGAAAAATAATATAGTAACTTGATGAAAAGCAATTTAGCTGAAAGGCGGGAATCGGCAGATGAAAAAGGACCCCGTAAACAACAAGCCCGACAGCGCATCAACGGGAAGCTGGAGGGAGTTTTTCTACTTCATAAAGAATGCAGGAATGAGCTGGGGATGGATAGTCATTACTATCATTGTGACCATGGTGTACTATCTTACATGCACCAGGCTTCCGGGCTCAACAGCGGCGCTCTTCTCCGGGACTCTCACAAGGAATGCCATAATGGATGTGGTTATAAACTACTCCTCTCTTCTGGTTGCAATGGCTCTTGTCAGTACGGTCAGCCTTATTGCGGAGGCACGCACCGTACGCTCTGTAAGGCGCATAATGTGGAAACGTATGATGTGTATACGCTCTGACTATTATGACGAGCACAATGCCGGAGAGCTTCTCAGTGCCGTAACTATTGATACGCAGACCTCTGTGACAATGCTTATTCAGCTGATAGTTACTACACCCGGACTGATTCTGTATCTGTCTCGTGCTCTTCCTCTGATAAACGGCTTCAGTCCCAAACTGATGTGGTCGGTGCTTATACTCATTCCTTTTTACATTCTCTACGCATTCCTTATGGGACGCTGGCAGTATAAGATCGGAAGACGCATTCAGGTACGTATCGGAGGTCTGACCGGTTATCTTACGGACAGAATCAGAAACCTCACCATGATAAAGACCTTTGTCACGGAGAGGGAAGAGGAGGAAAAGGGCGTTGCAGCATCGAAGGAGCTCTATCGTGCAAACGTGGACTACTCCTATGTAAACTCTGTTATAGTAGCCTACACTATTCTTGCAGAGGTGCTAGGCATAGTTATAGCCGTTATCTGGGGCTGCTACCTCCTGCGAAACGGAGAAATTGACATGCAGTCATGGCTGACCTTCTTCCTGTTCGTTCCTACAATCAACACAGTTTTACGGCAACTTACGAACATATGGTCTAACCTTAAGGATGTTCAGGGACGTGCTGCTCGTCTCGGCGGTTTGATGCAGGCTCCTCTGGAGGATCTCAACGAGAGCGCGGATGTGAATATACCTGACGGTGACATCTGCTTTGAAAACGTCAGCTTCGCCTACCGGGAAGGCGCTCCCGTTCTGAAAAACATCAGCTTTACCCTTCCCAGAGGTAAGGTAACCGCTGTGGTGGGTTTATCAGGCAGCGGAAAAACAACTATTCTTAGACTTCTGGAAAAGCTCTATACGCCTCAGAGCGGCCGCATCACCGTAGGAGGTGTTCCCTTGGAGGAGCTCAATCTTTGCTCATGGCGTGACAGACTATCCTATGTTAATCAGGACGCAGAAATGTTCAGCGGCACCGTGCGCGAAGCAATGGCCTACGGAATACGCAGGGAAGTGGGCGAAGAGTACCTAAGGCAGGCTGCGCATATTTCCGGCATTGAAAAATTTATCAGCGAATCCGAAGAGGGCTACGAGACGGAGCTTGCTATTTGGGGAAGCACTATGTCGGGGGGGCAGCGTCAGCGGCTTATAATCGCCCGTGAGCTCCTACGCGATGCGGACACCTTGCTTCTTGACGAGGCCACAAGCGCACTGGATCCAGAGACAGCCCTTGCCATCAGCGACACATTTTTCTGTGGCTTTGGAGGGAAAACCGTGGTCGCCGTAACTCATGAGCTGGGCTTTATCACGCAGGCAGACCGCATAATAGTCATAAGCAACGGCACGGTAAATGCTGAGGGAACCCATAGCGAGCTTATGGAAAAATGCGATATATACCGGAGACTTGTTGAAGAGCAGTCATATCAGGAGGTGTTTGCAAAATGAACAGCAAAAACAGTTATACTCCCGAAAAAGCTGCATTAAAAGACTATGTTTGGTCAATGAAGGGCATTAAAATACCATTTTTGTTCCTTCTAATTATCTTTGCCATGGCAATGATGTCCACCTATGCAGGAATGAATATAAGTCTGTTTACGGGCGAAATGGTGGATGCACAGGGTAATGTTCCTACAGATAAGCTCGTAAACTTCTCCTTTATGTACATTCTTATGGGCATAGCTGCCGCGGGCAACGTTATAGCAGCAGCCCTTGCGACGGAGAAAATAAATCTGGGTCTGCGTACAAAACTGTGGCGCAAAATAATGTACGCCAAACAAAGCTGCTACGACAATGATTCCGGAGAATCCCTAGTCAGCCGTGTTACCTCTGACTGTGACTTTGCCAGCAAGCTTATCACCACAGCTGTGGAGATACTATCAACCCTTGTGTCTCTGGGTCTGTACATTAATAAAATGTTCAATCTTAACGCAAGACTTGCTGTAGCGATGATATGGCTTGTACCGGTTACAGTGCTGTTTGGCTGGGGATACGCAAAGCTGCAGTTCATAATAGCTCAGAAAACACAGGCTATGCTGTCCGGAACCACAACCTATCTTGCGGAGCACACCAAAAGCCTTAATCTTATAAAAACCTCCAATACCCAGAAAGAGGAGACCTTGCGTGGGATGGAGCATTTTGATAAGCAGTATACCATGCAGCTTAAAACGGGATTTATGAATATCGCTTACATATCGATGCAGCATATTTTCAACATACTCAGTCTTCTCATACCGTTCATTATCGGAGCAAGGCTGGTAAACGATAAAATAATCCGTGTTGGTATTGTTATAGCGTTCTATTCCATTGCAACCAGCGTAGGTAATGTAGCTACCACATTCATTGATGAGATAGGTACCATCCGCCAGGCAAACGGCGCTCTGGCCCGTGTAATAAATGTCCTGAAGCTTCCCGATGAGAGGAATTCAAAGGGTATAAGCATGGATATCCCCGATGAGAATATAGTCATTGAAAAACTGAGCTTCTCCTACGGCGACAAGAAAGTGCTGCAGAATATAAGCTGCGTCATTCCCAAAAACAAAGTAACCGCCCTGATTGGAACAAACGGCTCAGGAAAGAGCACCCTGTTCAAGCTTATCGACAGACTTAACGACCCGGACGAGGGTGATATTCTTTTCGGAACGAAAAATGTTTCGGAATTTGATCTGTTTGAGTGGAGACGTGCATTTTGTCTTGTGGCGCAGGGAAGCCAGCTTATTGAGGGCAGTATCCGTGAAAACATCTGCTACGGCTGCCAGCGTCCCATCAGCAGTGAGGAACTTGAGGATGTGGCTAAAAAGGCAAGGGTATATGACTTTGTGTCCGTACTTCCCGAGGGCTTTGACACCATGGTTACACAGAACGGAGCAAATTTCTCCGGCGGGCAGAAGCAGTGTATTGCTATTGCACGTGCTATAATGAACAACCCTGACTACCTTCTGCTTGACGAAGCCACATGCAATCTTGACGCTCACAGTGAGCGGATAGTCATGGACGCATTGAATGAGCTTATGAAGGGGCGTACAACTGTCATTATTGCGCATTCTCTCGCCACGATACGCAACGCAGATCATGTTATTGTCCTGCATGACGGAAAGGTTGACAGCACCGGATCACCGGAGGATGTTCTTAAAGCCACAGATAACTACCTTGGTAAGATAGCACGCCGCACAGTAAAGTGCGAGATTTAAAGGAGTAAGCCATGCGCACACAATTACCTGCAGATTACACAATTGATTACGACAGGCATTTTAATGCATATCTGGAAAAACCCGAAGCCATTACTTCAATACCTACAGAGACGGAACTGATGGAGCTTGCTCATAAGGCAATAGTTAGGGATCAGCTTGTACTTGCACCTGTTCCCATGAGCGAGGCAGCTCTGACAGGAGACACCGCAGTTCTCAAGGTAAACAGTGTGATTCCCCGCTTTAATAAGGAAAGAGTTACTGCAACACTTGGAAGAGGCCTATACAGCAGAGAGCTTGAGGATGCCGTTATAGGACTCAAGGCAGGGGACAGGGTCAATGTTACAATAAACGGTGAGCCTGTAGAGGTTCTCGTGCTTGAGCTTAAAAGAAAACAGGTACCACAGCCCACCGATGAAATGGTCGTTGCCATGGAGGTAAAGAGCGCTGACGGAAAGCCCCTTAAAACCGTAAGGGAATATGAGGATTATATCCGCGATGAGAAGGTCATGACGGTACTGGCGGAGATAAACTACTACGTTGCTTCCTCTATTATGGAGGAGCTCCCGGAGATAGTCTGTAGCGAAGAGGATATCCGCGTACTCGGTGAGTTGGAAAAGGAATACTTCATAAAGCTTTTCCTTGAAACGGAGAAGACTGACCTAAGAGAGGGAATTCCCGAGTCTTGGAAGCTGGACGGAATTGAAACTCTTGACGACTTTATTAACGCAAGACGGGAATGGTATGAAATAAAGATAAAGCAGTGCCTTATGTTCCTGAGCATTCTCGGCCTGCCCTGTGAAGGGGCAACTGATCCTCTTGACCATTACGAGGTTCTTCAGGAGCTGCAGCTAAAGATTTTTGACCTGATTAAGGATAAACTTGAAAGGAGATAAAAATGACTCTGTTTGTTGAAGAAAAGGATTTTGATGAAGTGACTAAGGAAGGCTTCTGGATAGCTGATTTTATGACTGATCACTGCGGCCCCTGCAAGATGCTGGACATGGTGCTGACTGACATCATATTCGATAATCCTGAAATCAATCTGGCAAAATGCGATATTGAAAAGAGCCCCGCATATCAGGAACGTTTTGGCGTTACCGGCACTCCAACACTGCTGTTTATGCTTGACGGTGAGATAAAGTCAACACTTACAGGCTCTCAGCCCAGAGATGTTCTTGAAACTGTTATTTCTGAGACCATGTACGGTTAAAACCGTTTTGGAATAAAAAATCGGAGGAAAAAATATGAAGAAAACACTTAAAACCCTTCTGCTTATGGCAATGGTATGCATGCTGGTATTCTCTCTTGTCGGCTGCGGCGGTAATCAGGACACAGAGGAGCCCAATCCTTCTGAGGAAGTCGCTGAATTTGATTTCAGTGCGTATCCTGCTGAACTGTCTGACTGGACTTCCTCAGACTTTCTTACCTACATGACAGCTCGTGAGCTCATCAATGATGCATTTCTCTCCCTGCCTCTCAGCGAGGGGGACCTCACAGGTCTTAAGGCAGCAGGCGGATTCATTTACATGGACACCGATGCCGCAAGCGTCGTAATCAATGTATTTGAGTACGATGAGACTAATGAAGAGTCTAAGGCAATGCTGGACAGCGTAATCGAGAATCAGGCTATTGTCATTGACGGTGAAACCGTCAGCGCAGTAGACGGCGTTATCGGTCATTTCGGGCTCTGCTACCTTAACGGCACCGATGATGCCTATATAGCATCCTTCCTTCAGGCTGTAAATGAGCTCAGCTCCTTCTACGGTGTTGAGCCCGCTTACATGACCGAGCTTTAAACTATAGTTTACGGATAAAAGGGCTGATTTACAGCCCTTTTATTTTATGGAATACATGGTGTACAAATTGAAAAAGATACTTGTTACAGGATTTGAACCATTTAACGGCAGGGATATTAATCCCTCCGAGCAAATTGTAAAAGCTCTGCTGCCCCCTGATGACACCGAACTTATACGGCTCGTTCTTCCGGTGGATTATAAAAAAGCAGAGCTGTTGCTATTGAATGCGGCAGAAAGAGAACGCCCCGACATCATACTCTCGCTTGGGCAGTCCGGAAGACTTCCTGCAATTGAAGTTGAAATGCTGGCAGCCAATATTGACAGCTCATTGAGCGGAGACGGAAAGCAGCTTCTGCCTGACAGCTCCGGATTTGCTCCGGTGGACGTTCCCATAGATGTGGCAGGGAAGACGGCGTATTTTTCATCTTTGCCGGTTAGGTGTATTGTGTCTGCAATCAATGCTGCAGATATTCCGGCAGTATGCTCGTTCTCTGCGGGAACTTATGTATGTAATCATGTTATGTATGCTTCCTGCGGATATGCGGAGCTTCATGAAAATGTTGCCTCCGGCTTTATTCATCTCCCATTGCTTCCCGGGCAAATCAATGAGGATTCAAAATGCTGTTCTATGCAGTTCAGTGAAATGCTCAGGGGAGTTCAGACGGCGCTGGACATTATTTCAAAATAAGGCTAGGCTGTTTACAATAAAAAACACAAATCGGTCAATAACAGAGCGATTGACCGATTTGTGCTATTGTGACCGTTATTCCACGGTGGCTTTTATTTTTTTGAGCCTTGCGTAGCGGGGCAGAGAATTCTCTCTGGGGATATCCGGTTCGCCCTGAATGAGTGGGAGGACATAGCTTATAAAATCGGCGGTTACATTATTGCCGTCATCGTTGATCCACTCCTGAGGAACTTTCTTTTCATAGTTTGCAACGCTGCTCAGATTAAGGAGAACGGTATCGCACTTGTAAAGACCATTGCTGTTATCACGGCGGAAGGCGACCATCTTGCCGGTTTCGCCTGCAATGGCAGCTTCAACGGCTGCCTTTCCTGCGTTGAAGGCCTCATCCACATCAACGGCGGAGGCGATGTGAGCAGCGCTGCGCTGAAGAAGACTAAGCTCAATGCCACGAACCTTCTTAACTCCGAGCTCGGTTTTGACATAATCGGCAAGGCGGGTAGCAAGTCCACCGAGCTGGGCATGACCGAAGCCGTCCGTGCCTGAGGTTTTTGCTTCGGACACGAAAGTTCCGTCTGCGTAGTGCAGACCTTCGGAAACCGCAACGAGTGCATTGTTCTTTTTCTTTAACAACTGCATCAGATCGTCTGCAAATCTGCTGAGGTCAAAATCACGCTCGGGCAGATAGATAAGGTCGGGACCGGAGCCGCAACCGAACTCCGCTGCAAGGGCTGCGCTGGCGGTGAGCCAGCCTGCGTGGCGGCCCATGATCTCAACGATGGTGACCATCTGAGTATCATATACATTTGTGTCCTTGGATATCTCCATGCAGCTTGTGGCAATAAACTTCGCCGCACTTCCGAAACCGGGGCAATGGTCGGTGCCGAAGAGGTCGTTGTCGATAGTCTTGGGCACGCCCATAACACGGCACTCATAGCCTACCTTTTCCATGTATCTGCTTATCTTGTTACAGGTATCCATGGAATCGTTGCCGCCGTTGTAGAAAAAGTATCTTACATCGTACTTCTTGAAAATCTCAAGAATGCGCTTATAGTCTGTGTCATCCACATCTGGGTCGGCAATCTTGTAGCGGCAGGAGCCAAGCTCAGAGGAGGGCGTGTTTAGCAGAAGCCTGAGCTCGTAGGCGTCCTCTTTGCCCATATCGTACAGCACATCGTTGAGGACACCCTTGATACCGTGAGCCGCTCCGTAAACCTTTGTGATGCAATCGGCATCGAGAGCGGTCCTGATAACGCCGTATGCACTGGCGTTGATAACAGAAGTGGGACCGCCGGACTGGCCGAATATACAGGCTCCCACCAGTTTTTTACCGTTATTTATTATCAATTTTTTATCCTCCTGAGAATATGATTATTGATTATACCATCAATTTGGTATATAATAAATAATAAAATTAAAATAATTAATATAAATTTTTAGGAGATGTAATTATGCCTCTTGTAACAACAAAAGATATGTTTGAAAAAGCCTACAAGGGCGGCTATGCCATTGGCGCATTCAATGTAAACAATATGGAGATAGTGCAGGGTATCACCGAAGCTGCAAAGGATCTCAACGCTCCTCTGATTCTTCAGGTTTCAAAGGGTGCACGTTCCTATGCAAATCACACCTATCTGATAAAGCTCGTGGAAGCCGCAGTAGCCGAAACAGGTCTGCCCATTGCTCTGCATCTTGACCACGGCGACAGCTTCGATATTTGTAAGAGCTGTATCGACGGCGGCTTCACCTCCGTTATGATTGACGCTTCCTCCAAGAGTCTTGAGGATAACATTGCCGTCACCCGCAAGGTCGTGGAGTATGCCCACGATCACGGCGTTGTCGTAGAGGCCGAGCTGGGTACTCTGGCAGGCATTGAGGACGAGGTAAATGTATCAGCAGAGGATTCCTCCTACACCCGCCCTGAGGATGTTCAGGAATTCGTGGAGCGCACAGGCTGTGACTCCCTCGCCATCGCTATAGGTACATCTCACGGCGCATATAAATTTAAGCCCGGTACCGATCCCAAGCTCCGTTTCGATATTCTCGAGGAGGTGGAGAGACGTCTTCCCGGATTCCCCATCGTTCTCCATGGTTCTTCCTCCGTTCCTCAGGAATTCGTCAAAATAGTCAATGAAAACGGTGGCAATATGCCCGGAGCCATCGGCGTCCCCGAGGATCAGCTCCGCAAAGCCGCATCTATGGCTGTATGCAAAATAAATATCGACTCTGACCTGCGTCTTGCCATGACCGCTACCATACGTCAGTATTTCAATGAGCATCCCGATCACTTCGACCCCCGTCAGTATCTCAAGCCCGCAAGAGCGGCAATAAAGGATATGGTTGCTCATAAGCTCGTGAATGTCCTCGGATGTGACGGAAAGGCCTAAATTATACAGTAAAACACGGCAGGGAGGTGGAGGAGTGAGCTCAAGACCCGAGAAAAAAGCTGACGGCAGATATCTTCAGGGATTTAACTTCAAATCACTAATAAGAGCTGCTGTTGCGCTCGTTATCCTTATTGTAGCAAACGTTTTCAATTTTGATAAGCTTATATATATCCTCGTATCACTGGCGGCACTGATTGTTGCCGGATTTGGTCTCATTCTTGCGGCAGTTAAATCAATTGAGAGGAAGGATTATTTTTCCTCTCAGATGCTTATTCTGGTTGCGGCGGCGGGTGCCTTCGGAGCCGGATGCATGAGAGAAGCCATCCTTATGCTCATACTTGGGCTTATTCTTGTGACGATTCTTGATTATATCGTGTACCAGGAAAAGCTTCATACAGAGAATTATATAAGTGATGTGAATTCGGATGAATTTGCAATATTGAAGGCTATTCTAAGCCAGAAGGAAGCCTATGAGACCACATTAGAGGCAAAGCTTCTCCCGATACTCGATTCCTTTGCAAAGGCTGCCGTGCTTGTTGGTGTACTGTACGCCATATTCATGCCGATGATAGTGGATATGACATACCTCAGTTCCATAAGAAGGGGACTGATGCTGATTCTTGTGGCGTCACCCGTTTCAATGGTCGCCTCACTTCCCGTCAGCTCCGCCGTCGGTATCAGTACTGCAGCAGCCTATGGTGCATTTATCAGGGACGGAAAGACTCTTGAAATGACAGGCCGCCTCAATACAGTGATACTTGACAAGTCTGATGTTGTCGCGGATGGTACTCCCAAGCTCGTGTCCTACACATCGCCGGTATTCGACAACGATACCTTCCTGAAAGTCGCTGCCTATATTGCATTTAATTCAGAACAGCGCATTGCTTCTGCGATATCAAATGTCTATTTCGGAGTAGTTCACCCAGAAGTGATAGGTAAGTTCCGGGAAATACCGGGAAACAGCATGGAAATGCTGGTAAACGGAATTCCCATCTGCCTAAGCACCAGAACTGTGCTTGATTCACGAAGAATACAGGCTCCGGTAATTGACGAGACAGACGGAGCTGTGTTGTATATGACGGTAGCAGGGAAGTATGCAGGTGCAATGCAGTTCAGTCATGCCATGAACAGCAACGCAAAGGAAGTCGTCGAGGACATAAAGAACGTCACGGACGCAGAGATAATTCTTTTCACCGAGGACAGCAGAAGACTTACGAAAATTGCCGCAGACGAAATTCTTGCGGATGAATTTGTCTGCGAATGCGACACGGCAAAGAAACTTGAAGCTGTCGAGCAGGTTGTAACAAGGGCCGATGAAGCCGACGTTATTATGTATGTAACTGCCGAAAATCTGGATTATCACACCTCCGCCGATATCGATGGAAGGGTGGGCTATTCTGCGGACAATGCGGACATGCTCCTTGCCGGCAGTGGTCTGGAGAGTTTGCCGTACGCCTGTGCAGCGGCGAAACGGACAAAGAAAATACAGCGTGAAAACCTTATTCTCGCCATTGCCGTTAAGCTTGTTCTCATAGTACTTGCCTTTGCAGGCTTTGCAACACTGTGGTTCGTAATTCTGACGGACACCGTTGCGGCAATTCTGACGGTCATAAATACGTCACGCATATCAGATGAATCCTTTACCTCGAAGCTTAACGACAGGTTATAACAAGAACAGCGGTTATGATTGACCGCTGTTCTTTTATGGCTTGAATTTACCCAGAGGGTTTGCCTCAGCTGCAATGCGAAGTTCGGCATTGTCAATATGGGTGTATATCTGCGTGGTATTCAGATTTTCATGGCCCAGCAACTCCTGCAGAGTTCTGACGTCAACACCGTTCTGCAGCATAAGGGTAGCCGCAGTATGACGGAGCTTATGTGAGGAATATTTGTCAGCATCAAGACCTGCCGCCGAAAGAGATTTTTTCACCATGCTGTGAACAGTTTCCCGGGTTATCCTTGTTCTGCGGTTAGACAGAAACAGCGCATTTCTGTCAATAGCTGCGATATCCTTTCTCACGGCAAGATAGGAGTTTATGGCCTCTGCAGTTGCCTCATTAATATAAATGACACGTTCCTTAGAGCCTTTTCCGAATACGCGGAGATGGTCGGCTCGAATATCCTGAATATTAAGTCCTACTATCTCTGAAATTCGCAGACCGCAGTTTAAGAAAATGCAGATAATGCAGTAGTCACGTTCACGGTTTTTACCGTCGACGGAGGAAAGCAAAGCCTGAGCCTCCTGCAAGGTGAGGTAGCGGGGAAGGGAAGCAGGTATTTTAGGAACGTCCAGATCCTTCAGGGGATTGTCGTCGATCAGATTTGCCTTTACATTAAGATACTTATAAAAGCTTCTAAGCGTTGATACCTTTCTTGCTCTGGTAGAGGCCTTGGTACCATATTCAGCATCACGGCTGCGCTGGTTTTTTACTCTGTCACGGGAAAGGTAGGAGAGATAATTGTACGCATCGGAAACGGTGACAGATTTAACGAAATCAAGGTCAATATCGGAAATTGATATTTCCTCAATTTCCGTGCCTCTGGGAACAATGCCTCGATCGATTTTTAGAAATCTGAAAAAAGTCCTAAGATCAAGGTAATACTCATCTACGGTTTTACGTGAGTGCCCCTTGATGGTTTCATGATAAATCAGAAAACCTTTAATTATTTCCGGAGCTTCATCTCTGTAATCCATTTTAAGCCTCGCATAAGTAAGAATGTTTCTTTTTTTATTATAAGTGGGAAGCGATGAGTTTGTCTATTGACAAAACACATAAAATTAAACAAAATAAAGATTTTGTTTAATTTAGGGGAGGCTAAATGCATATATTAAGCCACGAATACGAATTCTGCCGTTTAAGATTAAGCTTCTTCAATTATTG
>JABUSQ010000092.1 GCA_021442665.1 Oscillospiraceae bacterium | reverse complement strand
GTGTAAGCCCGGGCAATGACGAGTACTGGAACTGCTTAACCTGCGGTGAGCTCTTCGCAGACGCAGACTGCACACAGATATTCATAGGGTTTTCAGCTCCGGACCGCAGCAACCACACCGATATAGTTACAGACCCGGCAGTAGCTGCAAGCTGCACGGTTGAAGGTCTGACAGAAGGCTCACACTGCGAAGCCTGCGGCGCGGTCATAACAGCACAGACCAATCTGGGTCTTGAGTCCCACGCATGGGAATGGGTAACCGACAAAGAGCCCACCTGTGTTGACAGCGGCGAAAAGCATGAAAAGTGCCTGAACTGCGAGGCAACACAGAGCAACGGCACGGTGATCGACGCAACAGGCGAACACATTGACGGTGACGACGACGGTCTCTGCGACACCTGCGGCGAGGATCTGAACCCCGAACCGGACTTCTGCTCTACACCCAATAACCCGCTTTGCATACTCGCTGCTGCCTGCAACGGCCAGACAAGCATAGCGGCAAAGCTTATCCTTGCGGCGCATACTCTTTATCATGCCGTGGCACAGCTTGTTAAATAACCGCAATTGAATATTGCAGAAAGAATACTTCCTATATAAAATCGCTCCTCTCACTTTTTGTGGGAGGAGTATTTTTAACTGCCGAAAACTTTGACAAAAAAATCGCAAAATATACTTGATTTTTTGCGGAGATGTGGTATTATATGAAAGAAAAGTGTATCATATGAGACAAAAGAGGTGTGAGAGCGGAGATGGTGTTCACTCCCGAGGACTTTGAGAGCATAATGACGGCAGAGCTGTTCCGGGGGATATCTCCCGCAGGTCTGCAGGCGCTGCTGAAGGATTCCGGCTGCGAGACCCGAAGCTACGGCAGGGACGAGGAGGTCTACAGCAGGACAAGGTTCAGAAGAAGCCTCGGCGTGGTGCTTGAGGGCAGTCTGCTGGTCACAAAGGAGAATGCGGAGGGGAAGGACATGATAATGAGCACCCTCCACAGAGGTGATATGTTCGGTGCTGCCGCCCTGTTTAACAGCGAGCGGGAGTTTCAGACAAAGATAAGCTCACGGGAGCCCTGCCGTATCGTGTTCTTCTCTCAGGAGCTGATAGTGCGGCTTATGGAGCGTGTGCCCGGGATAGCGGAGAACTATATACGTTATCTGTCCCAGCGCATTCTGTTTCTGAACCGTAAGCTGTATTTTCTTACTGCGGGAACTGCGGAGCAGAGGCTGGCTTCCTTTATGATGAACAATCTGTCGGAGTATGACGATGCAAGGCTGCCCATGTCCATGACGGCTCTGGCGTCGGCACTGAATATATCGAGAGCCTCGCTGTACAGGGCCTTGGATGCCGTTGTGGACAGCGGAGCCGTGGTCAAAAACGGTAAGCTATTTCGCATAGCCGATTCCGAGAAGCTGTGCGGGTTTATAGTATAATGAAGAAACAAGGAGGAACTATTATGAAAAAACTATTGTGCATCGCTCTTGTGGTGTGCTTCCTGCTGTGCGGCTGCACAACCGCAGCACCCGAGGTAACCGAGGAGCCCGCCGTCGTGGAGGAAGCCACCACCATCCGTGTGGGCGGACTGACAGGCCCCACCTCCATGGGTATGGTCAAGCTTATGAGCGATTCCGACGCCGGCAACACGGAAAACAGCTATGAATTCACCCTTCAGAGCGAGGCTACAGCCTTTGCTCCCGCTCTCACCAAGGGCGAGATAGACATTGCGGCAGTTCCCGCAAACCTCGCCTCCGTCATCTACAACAACACTCAGGGCGGAGTCAAGGTGCTTGCCGTCAATACTCTGGGCGTACTCTATATAGTTGAGAGAGGCGACACGGTGCAGAGCCTTGAGGATCTTGCAGGCAAGACGGTCTACGCCACAGGCGCAGGCGCATCCCCCGAGTACGCTCTCCGCTATCTCATGAGCCAGAAGGGACTTGACGTTGACGCCGATATGAACGTACAGTGGTGCTCCGATACCACCGAGGCGCTGAGCTACATCGCAAAGGACGCAAATGCCGTGGCAATGCTTCCCCAGCCCTTTGTGACTGCGGCGCAGGCACAGGTTGAGGGGCTGAGGGTTGCCCTTGACCTCAATGCGGAGTGGTCTGCTCTGGATAACGGCTCCATCATGGTTACCGGCGTACTCGTCGTGCGCAGTGAGTTTGCCGAGCAGTATCCTCAGCAGCTTGAGACATTCATGAAGGAGTACGAGGCCTCCGTGAATTTCGTCACCGAGAACAACGAGGAGGCTGCGGAGCTTATCGGCGGCTACGAGATCGTCAAGACTCCCATTGCTCTGAAGGCACTGCCCTTCTGTAACATCACCTTCCTTGCGGGCGCCGATATGCAGACCTATCTTGAGGCATATCTCAACGTCCTCCTCTCCTACAATCCCGCTGCCGTAGGCGGAGCTCTGCCTCAGAGCGACTTCTACTATGGCGCATAACAGGCAGAGGCTCGGCAGAGCTCTTGCCGTGCTGCTGGCTCTGCTGGTCTGGCAGGCCGCAGCCATGTGGGTGGACCAGCGAATACTGCTGGTCTCACCCATAGATGTAATAAAACGACTTGCGACCATATGGCAGGAGCAGGGCTTCTGGAGTACCATATGGTTCAGCTTCTATCACATTGCAGGCGGCTTCCTGATTGCACTGACGCTGGGCGTGCTGCTTGCGTCTCTGTCCGGGAGATTTCCGTGGATAGAGACTCTGCTGTGGCCCTTTATGGTGACGGTGAAGACCGTTCCCGTGGCGTCCTTCGTGGTTATCTGCCTCATATGGCTCTCGGCGAAAAATCTCTCGGTCTTCATATCCTTCCTTATAGTCCTGCCTGTGGTGTACGGTAATGTGCTTCAGGGCGTAAAGAGCACGGACAGGGGTATGCTTGAGGTGGCACAGGTGTTCAGGATGCCGCTTATCCGCAGGATAAGCTATGTTCATCTGCCACAGCTCAAGCCCTTTATACTCTCCGCCTGCTCCACGGCTCTGGGTATGGCGTGGAAGGCGGGGGTGGCTGCGGAGATAATAGGCATACCCGACGGCTCCATGGGAAAACAGCTATTCTACGCAAAGGTATATCTTGATACGGATGACCTGCTGTGCTGGACTGTGGTCATCGTCCTTGTCAGCGTGCTGTTTGAAAAGCTGTTCATGAAGCTTATTAAATATGCCTACGGCAGACTGGAGCGTGGCTGATGGAGCTTAGAAACATATGCAAAAGCTATGACGGCGTCAGCGTGCTTGAGGATATCAGCCTTGAGATAGAAGAGGGCGGACGGTATGTCATCAGCGCACCCTCGGGCAGAGGCAAGACAACACTGCTTCGCATCATGATGGGGCTTGAGCAGCCCGACGGAGGCGAGCTTACGGGCATATCGGGCAGCATCTCCGCCGTATTTCAGGAGGACAGGCTGCCTGCGGAATTCTCGACATTTAGATGCGTAAAAATGGCGCTGCCGGGCAGAGTGTCCAAGACCGTAGTGCGGGAGCATCTGGCGGAGCTGGGTCTCGGCGAGCATACGGAGAAGCCTGCAAAGGAACTGTCCGGCGGAATGAAGCGGCGCGTGGCTCTCTGCCGTGCCGTACTGAGCGGAGCGGACACGATATATTTGGACGAGCCCTTCACGGGGCTTGACACGGAGACTAAAAAAAGCGTTGCCGGATATATAAACAGACATTGCCGGGGCAGAACGCTTGTAGTTGTCAGCCACTCCTCCGAGGATGCTATGCTGTTAAACGCAAAAGAAATCAGGATTTAGACTTGAGCTAAATCCTGATTTTTATTTTCTGTATAAACCCTATGAGTTGACCGGAGATAACGACCGTGATAAGTGAGTAGACGATTCTCGTCACGGGGATGTAGGTGAGGGAGAGCCCCAGTACGGTGAGGTCGGATATGAGATACACCCATTGAAGCTGTACCCTGAGCTTTTCCGACAGCGCCATGGCAAGCGCATCGTCACCGGTGGGAGCGGCTCCGACCCGAACGGCAGTGCCCACGCCGACACCCACAAACAGCGCACCGAGAACTGAAGCCGCCAGCGGCATATCCGAGAGCGACGGCCACAGGGGAGGAAACAGCTCAAACAGAGCATAGAACCCCGAAAAGCCTGCCGCCGCCACGGCAGAATAGGTGATGAAGCTCCTGCCCAGAACCTTGTAGCCCACAAAATAACAAACAGCGTTGAGCATAAGCCCCGACACGGAGGGGGAGAGCCCGAAGAGATTGAAAAGCAGAAGCGAAAGCCCGAGAACACCACCCTCAGTCACACCGGAAAAGGCGTGTACGTTATAAAGTCCGAAGGCGAGAACGGCGCTTCCTAAAAGAGCCTGTATGCAGTTTTTGAGCTTTATGCCATTCATAACAATCAGAATAAAAATCTGCTGTTTAAGCGGATTTTTAATTATTTTTTGAAGCTGTCCTTAAGGGCAACGGCACGGTTGAACACGAGATGCCCGGGTGTGGAATCCTTGCTGTCCACGCAGAAATAGCCCATACGCAGGAACTGGAACTGAGCGGGAGCTGAGGCGCTCTCCAGCATCTTCTCCAGCTTGCAGCCCGTGAGTATCTCAAGGGAAGCGGGATTCATGCAGCTGATATAATCCTTATCAGCGGCGTCGGGCTCCGCATCAAGGAAGAGATTGTCATACATCCTGACTTCAGCATCTGCACAGTTGTTGGCGTCGACCCAGTGTATGGTTGCACCCTTGACCTTGCGGCCGTCGGCGGGATCTCCGCCCCGGCTTTCGGGGTCGTAGGTGGCGAGAATCTCTGTAACATTGCCGTTTTCGTCCTTGACACAGCCCGTGCAGGTGATAAGATACGCGCCCTTGAGACGGCACTCAGGACCTGCGGGGTAAAGTCTCTTGTACTTGGGAACGGGAACCTCAAGAAAGTCCTCAGATTCTATCCAAAGATTACGGGAGAAGGTGACCCTGCGGCAGCCTGCATCGGGAGAGTTGGGATTGTTCTCGATCTCAAGCTCCTCGGACTGACCCTCGGGATAATTAACGATGGTGAGCTTAACGGGACGAAGCACGGCCATGGCACGCTGAGCATGCTCGTTCAGGTCGTCTCTCAGGCAATGTTCAAGGAAACCGAACTCTATGGTGCTGGGAACCTTGTTTACGCCGATGCGCTCACAGAAGCTGCGGATGGATGCGGGGGTATAGCCGCGGCGGCGTAGACCGCAGAGGGTGGGCATACGGGGATCGTCCCAGCCGGAAACCATGCCCTCCTCCACCAGTCGGCGGAGCTTGCGCTTTGACAGCACGGTGTAGTTGATGCCGAGACGGGCAAATTCTATCTGACGGGGCTTGGAGGGTACGGAAACATTGTTTATGACCCAGTTGTACAGAGGACGGTGATCCTCGTACTCAAGGGAGCAGAGAGAGTGGGTGATACCTTCTAAAGCATCCTGAATGGGGTGGGCAAAGTCGTACATGGGGAAGATGCACCACTTTGTGCCCTGACGGTGGTGCTCGATGTAGCGGATACGGTAGATAACGGGGTCACGCATGTTGAAATTGCCGGAGGCAAGGTCAATCTTCGCACGCAGGGTATACCTTCCCTCGGGGAACTCGCCGTTTTTCATGCGGCGGAACAGCTCAAGGCTTTCCTCCGCGGGCCTGTCTCTGTAGGGACTGACAGCGGGACGGGTGGTGTCGCCCCGGTACTCCTTAAACTGCTCGGGCGTGAGCTCACAGACATAGGCAAGCCCCTTTTCAATGAGCTCTACGGCGTATTCGTAGGTCTTCTCAAAATAATCGGAGCCGTAGAAGAAACGGTCGCCCCAGTCAAAGCCCAGCCAGTGGATATCCTCCTGGATGGCGTCGACATATTCGGTGTCCTCCTTGGCAGGGTTGGTATCGTCCATGCGCAGGTTGCAGAGACCGCCGTATTTTTCGGCAGTGCCGAAATCTATGATAAGTGCCTTGCAGTGACCGATGTGAAGGTAGCCGTTGGGCTCCGGCGGAAATCTGGTATGTACCTTCATGCCCTCGTATCTGCCGCCCTCGGCAAGGTCCTCATCTATAAAGTTTTCTATAAAATTTTTGCTGCTGAGTTCGTCCATGTCCTTATCTCCAGTTCAAAAATCGGAATAGAAAAATTATAAACGATAATTGTGGCAATTACAACAAAAATGTGGTACACTAATTTAAAATCAGGAAAAAGAGGTACGGTAATGTACGACATCATGATAATCGGAGGGGGCCCTGCCGCTGTCAGTGCCGCACTCACAGCAATAAACCGGGGGAAAACCGTTGCCGTTGCGGCTAACAGACCCGAGACAACTAATCTGTACAAGGCGGAGCTGGTGACAAACTATCCCGGCTTTACGGGTACCGGGCCCGAAATGCAGGACTGTTTCCGCAGACAGCTCATTGAAAGCGGAGCGGAGCTTATCGAGGGCAGAGCACTGAATGCCATGCCTCTGGGAAAGAGCATCGGCGTTGCCGTGGGCAGTGAATTCTACGAGTGCAAAGCCGTCATAATCTGCACCGGAATAAGCCGCAGCCCCATGTGCGAGGGTGAGACAGAATTTTTGGGCAGAGGTGTGAGCTACTGTGCTACCTGCGACGGAATGCTGTACAGAGGCAAGACCGTGGCTGTTATCGGAGACGGTGAGGAATGTGAGCGGGACGCGGAATTCCTAAGAGGCATAGGCTGCAGCGTGCTGTGTTTCCCCGGAAAGAGCAAAATAGAGATAAAGGGTCAGACGAAGGCGGATACCCTGATTGTCGGCGGCACGGAATATAAGACAGACTGCATCTTCATCCTCACTGACAAGGTGACGAGCACAAGTCTTGTACCGGGCATGGAGACGGAGAAGGGCGTAATCAAGGTCGACCGCAAAATGCGTACTAATATCCCCGGCGTGTTTGCCGCCGGTGACTGCACCGGTGCGCCTTACCAGGTGGCAAAGGCTGCGGGAGAGGGCTGCATAGCCGCTCTTTCAGCCTGCGAATACATTAAAAAGTGATAAGAAGGAGAATTGATTATGTCTGTTATGCATCTTACAAAGGATAATTTCGACTCAGTGACCTCAAGCGGACTTGTACTGGTTGACTTCTGGGCAACCTGGTGCGGACCCTGCCGTATGCAGGCGCCCATACTTGACGAGCTGGACGCAGAGCTGGGCGATAAGGTGAAGATCTGCAAGCTGGATGTTGACGACTACCCTGATATTGCACGTCGCTTCGGCGTGTTCAGCATCCCCACCATGATAATCTTCCGTGACGGCGTTCAGGCGGACAAATGCATCGGTCTGCACACCGCAGACAAGCTGAGGGCAAAGCTGGGATAAAACACTTGCAAATTCATGGAAGGAAGCTTATAATACCTTTATATTTTTGCAAATTAAAGGAGTATTGGCAATGGCCGATTATATATTGAGCTGCTGCAGCATAGCAGACCTTAACAAGGAGCATTTCGAAAAGAGAAACATCAGATACGCCTGTATGCGCTACACTCTGGGTGATAACGAGTACAGGGACGACCTTGGAGTAACCGTGCCCTATCATGAATTTTATCAGCGCATGGTGGCAGGCGAGATGACAAGCACAAGCCAGCTCAATCCCGCAGAATATGTGGATTACTTCAAATCCATCATGGAGGGAAACAAGCCCATCGTCCATCTTACCCTCTCCAGCGGCCTTTCGGGAACCTACGGCTGTGCGGTGAACGCCGCAGAGATGCTTATGGAGGAGTACCCCGGACTGAAGATTTACGTTGTTGACTCTCTGGGCGCATCCTCCGGCGCAGGTCTGCTGGTGGAGACCATGGCTGACAAGCGTGACGAGGGCATGAGCGCCGAGGAGCTGTACAACTGGACGGTGGAGAACAGACTGAAGCTCCATCACTGGTTCTTCTCCACCGACCTCAAATACTATGTGAGGGGCGGAAGAGTATCCAAGACCGAGGGCTTTGTGGGCAATATGCTGAAGATATGCCCCATGCTCAACATGGACTTCGAGGGTCACCTTATCCCCAGAGAGAAGATACGCACAAAGAAGAGATGCTTCACCGCTATCGTTGACCACATGGAGGAGTGCGCAGAAGGCGGACTTGACTATGCGGGAAAGTGCTTTATCTCCCATTCCGACTGCTATGAGGATGCTCTCGCCGTTGCAAAGCTTATCGAGGAGAGATTCCCCCAGCTCAAGGGTAAGATAGTTATAAACTACATCGGCACCATCATCGGCGCGCACAGCGGCCCCGGCACCGTTGCGCTGTTCTTCTGGGGTAAGGAGAGAGTGGATTAAGCCTTGACATTTTAAGACTTAATAAGTATAATTGTTGCATTGTTAAAAGCGTTGACGGACAGGAGTAAGCGTAACTTTCTTTTCAGAGAGGGAACGGTCGGTGCGAGTTCCCAAAGAAGGCCGCCGAAGGTCGGTTCCGAGCAGCCTTGCCGAATCGAGTAAGCAGGACGGGTTCTCCCGTTACAGAGACACGAGTGTCGCGAAAGCGGAATTCAGGTGGTACCACGTATTTATGCGCCCTGACTGTGTTCAGGGCGCTTTTTAATTGCATAATACAGAAAGGAAGAAATATATGAAAGAACTGCCGAAAGTTTATGACCCTCAGGCAACTGAGAAGAAGATTTACGATATGTGGATGCAGGGCGGATACTTTAAGGGCGTCATCGACCCCGAGAAAAAGCCCTTCTCCATCGTTATGCCACCTCCCAATGTTACGGGTCAGCTCCACATGGGACACGCCCTTGACGCAACACTGCAGGACATCCTTATCCGCTACAAGAGAATGCAGGGCTACTCTGCCCTGTGGCTTCCCGGCACAGACCACGCAGGCATCGCCACGCAGGTGAAGGTGGAGGAGGAGCTGAGAGTCAAGGAGGGGCTTACAAAGCACGACCTCGGACGTGAAAAATTCCTTGACCGCGTCTGGGCGTGGAAGAATATGTACGGCAACCGCATCGTGGAGCAGCAGAAGGTTCTGGGGGCCTCCTGCGACTGGGACAGAAGTGCCTTCACCATGGATGAGACCCGTGCAAAGAGCGTCAGAGAGACCTTCTGCGAGCTGTACGAAAAGGGACTGATTTACAAGGGCAACCGCATAATAAACTGGTGCCCCCACTGCCATACGGCTTTGTCCGACGCCGAAGTCGAGTACAAGGACATGCCCGGTCATTTCTGGCACATCCGTTACCCCATCGAGAACTCCGATGAGGAGTTTATCATAGCCACCACCCGCCCCGAGACCATGCTGGGCGATACCGGCGTTGCGGTCAATCCCGCAGACGAGCGGTACACTCATCTTGTGGGCAAAAACGCTGTCCTGCCTCTGGTGGGAAGAAAGCTCCCCATCGTTGCCGATGACTATGTTGAGCTGGGCTTCGGCACCGGAGCCGTAAAGATGACACCCTGCCATGACCCCAATGACTACGAGGTGGGTCTGCGCCATGACCTTGAGCAGCTCCTCGTCATTGACGAGGATGCAAAGATTATCAACGGCGGCAAATACAACGGTCTTGACCGCTACGAAGCGAGGAAGGCCATTGTTGCCGACCTTGAGGAACAGGGTTATCTTGTGAAGGTGGAGGATTATTCACATAATGTGGGCTGCTGCTATCGCTGCGGCACCACGGTGGAGCCTCTCACCAGCCCCCAGTGGTTTGTTAAGATGAAGCCTCTGGCAGAGGCAGCCATCGAGGTCGTGAAGGACGGCCGCATAAAGTTCGTGCCCGAACGCTTCACAAAGACCTACATGAACTGGATGGAGAACGTCCACGACTGGTGCATCTCCCGTCAGCTCTGGTGGGGTCATCGCATCCCCGCGTGGTACTGCGCCGACTGCGGCGAGATCACCGTCTCCCGTGAGGATGCCTGCAAATGCGCTCATTGCGGGAGTGTGAATATAACTCAGGAGGAGGACGTATTGGATACCTGGTTCAGCTCCGCTCTCTGGCCCTTCTCCACCATGGGCTGGCCTGACAAGACCCCTGAGCTGGATTACTGGTACCCCACCACCGTCATGGTCACGGGCTACGACATCATCTTCTTCTGGGTTGCCCGCATGATATTCAGTGGTATGGAGCAGATGAAGGAAAAGCCCTTCAACACCGTGTTTATCCATGGTCTGGTCAGAGATTCTCAGGGCAGAAAAATGTCCAAATCTCTGGGCAACGGCATCGACCCGCTGGAGATGGCGGAAAAGTACGGCGCTGACGCACTGCGCTTTAATCTCATCACCGGCAACAGCCCCGGCAATGATATGCGCTTCTATGTTGAAAAGTGCGAGGCGATGCGCAACTTCTGCAATAAGATATGGAACGCCTCCAGATTCGTCATGATGAATCTCACGGTGGAGGACAATAAGCTTCCCGAAAAGCTGGAGACCGAGGATAAGTGGATACTCTCCAAGCTCAATCAGGTCACCAAAGAAGTCTGCGAGAATATGGACGGCTTCGAGCTGGGCGTGGCCTCCGGCAAGATATACGACTTTATCTGGGACAGCTACTGCGACTGGTACATTGAGCTTACCAAGCCCCGCCTTACCGGCGACGATGAGGCGGCAAAGGAGAGTGCACAGCGTGTGCTGCTCTATGTTCTCACCGAGATACTCAAGCTGCTGCATCCCTTCATGCCTTTCATCACCGAGGAGATATGGCAGGCTCTGCCCCATGAGGGTGAGGCTCTTATGACAGCCGATTACCCCAAGTTCAGCGAGGAACTCTGCTTCCCCGAGGACGAGGCGAGCTTTGAGATGGTCATGGAGGCAATAAAGGACGTCCGTGCCCGTCGCTCCGAGATGAACGTACCCCCCTCCAGAAAGAGCCATCTTATCATCGTTTCCGACAGGGCGAAGAGCTTTGCCGACGGCGAAAAGTTCATTTGCAAGCTGGCATACGCCGCAGAGGTCAGCGTAATGACCGAAACTCCCGAGCACACCGAGGGAATGGTCTCCGTCATCACCGACAATGCGAGAATGTTCATGCCCATGGCAGACCTTGTTGACCTTGAAAAAGAGAAGGCGAGAATAGAGAAGGAGCTTGCAAACGCCGAGAAGCAGCTTGCAGGTCAGAACGCAAAGCTCGCGAACGAGAACTTTGTATCCCGTGCTCCCGAGCATGTCGTGAATCTTGAGCGTGAAAAGAAGGCAAAGCTTGAGGGACTTATAGAAAACCTCAGGGCAAGCCTTGAAAATCTGGGCAAATAAGTACAGACCTCGACCAAATCCCCATAGGAACAATATTAAACTGTCAATGTGATTTCGCATTGACAGTTTTTATCTGAACGGAGAGGGAGAAGCCCGGGACGGGAAAATGGCGCCCGTTATCACGCAGCGCACCAGGTATCGGGAAGTGTCGGCTGACACTTGTTAATTTCGACTGTTCGTGGTAATATATAGCCATGGACGGAATTTTTGAACAAAGATACATCGAAGCAAGAAAAAAGCTTATTGAATCCGATTTTGCAAAGCTCAATCCCATGCAGAGAAAGGCTGTAATGGCGACGGAAGGACCCCTGCTCATACTTGCGGGAGCCGGCAGCGGCAAAACCACGGTGCTTATTAACAGAATTGCAAATCTCCTTCGCTACGGCAGGGCCTCCGATACCGGGGAGCTTCCTCAGTGGGCAAGGGAGGAGGATATTTTACATATGGAGCGGGGAGATGCGGACGGACGCAGAGCGGCAGTGCTTGAGCCTGTTGAGCCCTGGCGCATCCTCGCCATAACCTTTACAAACAAGGCGGCTGACGAGCTTAAAAGCCGCCTTGAAAAAATGCTTGGAGCGGAAGCGAACGACATATGGGCGCTGACCTTCCATTCCGCCTGTGTGCGAATACTCCGCAGGCATACGGACATTCTCGGCTACCCTCACAGCTTCACGATTTACGACACCAACGACAGCCTGAGTCTAATAAAGCGCATACTCAAAGATCTTGACCTTGACGATAAGCGATATCCTCCCAGGATGATGCTGTCGGAGATAAGCCGTGCCAAGGACAGTGGTATGAGCTCGCAGGAGCTTTACGACAGGGCAAAGAGCGCTGGTGATGTCCGCAGGGTGAAGATAGCGGAGATTTATGCGGAATACTCCCGCAGATGCTTCGCCGCCGGAGCCTTTGATTTTGACGATCTTATCTTCTTCACGGTGAAGCTCCTCCGTGAAAATGACGATGTGCGCTCCTATTGGCAGCGGCGCTTCCGCTATGTTCTCATTGACGAGTATCAGGACACCAACGCTCTGCAGAACGAGCTTGCCATGCTCCTCAGCGGAGGCTATGAGAATATCTGCGTGGTGGGTGACGACGACCAGAGCATATACAAATTCCGCGGCGCAACCATTGAGAACATCCTCACCTTTGAGGACAACTACAAGGACTGCCGGGTTATACGCCTTGAACAGAATTACCGCAGCACCTCCAATATCCTTGATGCCGCCAATGCTGTAATACGCAATAACACGGGCAGAAAGGGCAAGGAGCTCTGGACAAACGGTGACAGAGGCGACAGAATAGAGCTGTATGTCGCCGATAACGAGCACGACGAGGCGAGATATGTGGCGATGCAGATAATGGCAGACTACGGCAGGGGAGGAGCATGGGGAGATAACGCCATACTCTACCGCATGAATGCCCAGTCAAATCAGTTCGAGCAGGTGTTCAAGCGCAACGCAATACCCTATAAGATATACGGAGGCATGGGCTTCTTCGACCGTGCCGAGGTCAAGGATATGCTGGCATACCTCTGCGTCGTCGCATCGCCCTCGGACGATCTGCGCCTGACGAGGATAATCAACAACCCGCCCCGTGGAATAGGCGCCTCAAGCGTTGAGAAGGCAGCCGCTCTCGCTGCAGACAGGGGAGTATCGCTTTTTGATATAGTCTCCCACGCTGACAGCTATCCCGAGCTTGGCAGAGCCACTGCGAAGCTTCGGGCGTTTGCCTCCATGGTTTCGGAGCTGAAACGCGCCTCGGAGGAGCTTGAGCCCCATGAGCTCTACGATCTGCTGCTTGAGAAGACGGGTTACCTCCGGGCGCTGGAGGAAAAGGACAATGCCGAGAATACCGACAGAGCCGAAAACGTCAAGGAGCTGAAAAACAGCATCCTTGAGTATGAGAAGGAGTCGGAGAATGCCACACTGGAGGGATATCTTGCCGACGTTGCCCTGTATACGGAGCTAGATAACATGGACGAATCCGGCGACTGCGTGGTCTTGATGACGCTCCATTCCGCAAAGGGTCTGGAATTTGACAGCGTTTATATGGCAGGCGTGGAGGAGGGAATCTTCCCGGGCATCAAGGCCATAGGCGAGCAGGAGGAGATGGAGGAGGAACGCAGGCTCTGCTATGTGGGCATGACCCGCGCAAAGCGCAGACTCCACATCACCTGCGCAAAGCAGAGAATGCTTTTCGGAAAGACCACCTCAAACCGCATTTCCCGATTCGTGGACGAGATACCCGAGGAGAATATAAATAAGCCCTATGTTCCCAAGGGCTACAGCTATTCTGAAAAGAGTTATATTCAGAACGAATTTGCAAGAAGGACGGAACCTATGCGGTCAAGACCGGTAGCTGCCCCGAAAAGTGGTGAGAGACCTGCCGTGAAGAGCGTGCCCGGTTTTGCCGTGGGCGACCGAATAAGGCACAAGGCCTTCGGAGAGGGCGTAATAGTCAAATCAACGCCCATGGGAAACGACAGCCTTATAGAGATAGAACTGGACAGCGGAGCAAAGAAAAAGCTGATGCTCCGCGCCGCAGCGACATTTATGGTAAAGCTATGACGGATAAGAAAAAAGGAAGACTAGGACTGCTTGCCCTGCTGACAACCACATTTATATGGGGTACGTCCTTTGTGATTTTGAAGGGAGCACTGGACAGCATTACTCCCGCATGGGTGATGGCATACAGATTTACGGGAGCGTTTGTCCTGCTACTTCTGGTGTGCATACCCAGACTTAAAGGAATAGACAGGGCCTATCTCCGGGGCGGAGCCCTGATGGGCATCTGCCTTGCATCGGCGTACATAGTGCAGACCTACGGACTGGCATACACGAGCCCTGGAAAGAATGCGTTCCTTACCTCGGTCTACTGCATACTCGTTCCCTTTTTAAACTGGCTTATTCTGAAACGAAAGCCCAATAAATACAATATTATCGCAGCCGTGATGTGCATGGTGGGAGTGGGTCTTGTGTGCCTGTCGGGAAAAGACGGCATCGGCTCCGTGAACATCGGCGATTTGCTGACTCTGTGCTGCGGACTGTTCTACGGCCTTCATATCATTGTGACGGATAAGTTCGTGAAGACCCGTGACCCCATCCTGCTGACCATGATACAGTTCGGTGTGGGAGCGGTTGCCTGCTATGCAGTGGCATTTGCATTTGAACCCAGACCCGAGGTTATGCCGGGGAGTGCATGGCTCAGCATTGCCTATCTCAGCCTTGTGTGTACGGGAGTGTGTTTTCTCCTTCAGACCGTGGGTCAGAAGTATACGGCTCCCACGAGAGCGTCTATCATACTTATGATGGAATCTGTCTTCGGCACAGCCATTTCCGTTATATGCGGACAGGAGCTGCTGACCTTCGGAATCCTGCTGGGCTTCTGTCTTATCTTCCTCGCAGTGCTGATATCCGAAACTAAGCTGAGATTTCTGCGAAAGAATAGTAATCAGACATAGAAAAGCACAAAATGCCGTGATTATCTTAGATGACGGCGGGTAATATGCCCGTCTGAGGAATAAATGCAATAAAAAAGACCTCTTTCGAGGTCTTTTTTATACTGTTCAGGCTTCCTTTGCTTCTGCAAGCTTCTTCTGCAGCCAATCCTTGCCGTTGACAAAACGCTCTACGATGTAGGAGACAACATAGTCGCCTGCGGCGTTGACCATGGTGGCGGGAGGATCGACGAGGTTGCCCAGTGCAAGGGCGATGGGGAAGGCGACTGCGAGCTGATCGGGGAAGAACAGGGTGCAGAGCACCAGCTCACCGGTACCGCCGCCACCGGGGATGCCGCTCATGGCAACGGAGGAGAATACGGCTACTATGATGGCGAGAATAATCTTGCCGGGATCGGCGCTGATGCCGAAGAATCCGAAGAGGAAGAGTACCTTAACGATGGCACTCATGGAAGAACCGTCCATGTGCATTGTGGCGCCCATGGGGAGAACCACGTTGGAGACATCCTTGGAGATACCGGTCTCCTCTGCGACCTCCATGTTGGTGGGGATTGTGGCAACGGAGGAGCAGGTGCCGAAGGAGACTGCTGCAGGTCTCAGCAGGTGCTTGAACATGACCTTCACAGCTCCCTTGCCGCCGCCGAAGCGTGCATAGATGGGGAAGAAGATAAGCACATAGACGAAGCAGACGACGTAGTAGATGATAAGTGTTCTGCTGTACTGGCCGATGAGGTCGGGACCGTAGGCCGCGACGAGAGATGCAAAGAAGCCGAAGAAGCCGATAGGTGCATAGTAAGTGATTATCTTCATCATCTTCAGGATGCTGTTGGTAACGTCCTCCAGAACCTTTGCGGTGAGGCTTTCCTTGCCGCCGTTGAGCTGAACGCCGAAACCGAAGAGAACGGCGAAGACGATGAGAGGCAGAATTGCCCTGCGGCTGAGAAGCTCAGCAAAGTCCGGCTTGGTGAAGAAGTTTATCACCATTTCGGCAAAGCCGAGTCCGGCAACCTCAACGCTCTCCTCAACGACCTGCTTGTCGGAGATGGGGAATATAAGAAGGACTATGTACATGAAGACGGCGGCGATGGCGGCTGTCGCGAGGAAGGTGCCGATGGTTATACCCATGACCTTGCCCGCCTTCTTGGCACTGCCCATGTTGGCGATTGCTCCGGAGATGGAGCAGAATACCATGGGGACAACGACGCAGAACATGAGGTTGATGAATACCGTGCCCAGAGGCTCAAGCTTGCTGCCCAGCTCGGGGGCAAGCGCACCTACAACACAGCCTGCGACGATACCCACCAGCATGAATATCAGAAATCCGTAGTTTTTGAAGAATGATTTTTGCTGCATAAC
This sequence comes from Oscillospiraceae bacterium, assembly GCA_021442665.1. Taxonomy (GTDB): domain Bacteria; phylum Bacillota; class Clostridia; order Oscillospirales; family Oscillospiraceae; genus F23-B02. Next base: position 6,084 of record JABUSQ010000092.1, on the reverse strand, counting down.
GGTTACTCCCTTAAAATAAACTGTGATATGATTATATGCAGAATTATTTGCAATGTAAATTGACACAGGTGCTTGATTAATTGCAATTCGTGCTGTATAATGGGTAAAAATAACAAAGCGGAGGCAAAATGATGTCGGAATCGTTTAAATACAGCAGAGAAGGCTATCTGAATGAGAACTTCCACTATTTCCACCTGAAGGACACAGCGGGACAGGAGCGGGACTATCACTTTCACGATTTTGACAAGATCGTAATTCTTATTTCAGGCGGAGTTGATTATACCGTTGAAGGTACAAGCTACAGACTCCGCCCGTGGGATATACTTCTTGTGCGAAATCATATGATACATAAGGCTGTTATCGACGTCACTGTGCCCTATGAGAGAGTCATAATCTATCTGGACTCATCATTTATAGATCGCTTTGCCCCCGATGGCGGGCTCATGGAATGCTTCTCACGAGCCGAATTTACTCAGCGATGCCTGATAAGACCCGGCGAAGAGGAAAAGTCAAAGCTTGCGGCGTGCCTTGAAAACATGGAGGAGTGTGTAAACGACAGCGGCTTCGGAGCTGAGGTACTGCGGGGGACATCTCTGGCGCAGCTCATGGTACATATAAACAGGATAATGCAGAGCTCCCTGCCCATGGAGGTGGAAGCCCCGGAGCACAGTGAAAAAATCTCGGCAGCACTGTCGTATATCAATGAGAATCTCACAGAGGAGCTGAGCATAGATGAGCTTGCCGCAAGAAGCTATCTCAGCAGATACCATTTCATGCATCTGTTCAAGGCTCAGACGGGGTATACGGTACACAATTATATAAGGCAGAAGCGGCTGAATCTTGCGGCACGTCTCATAAGAGAGGGAATGCCTGCGGTGAGAGCTGCCTCCGAAAGCGGTTTCTCCGACTATTCCGCCTTTCACAAGGCGTTTGTGAAGACCTTCGGAATAAGTCCCGGCAAAATAAAAAAGCAGGGATAATATCAGCCACCCCGGATAGCGCCGGCGTTCTCATTTAAGCCTTCGATTAATACTTTTATCGGCATACTGAGCAGAGTTTTACTTCTGCATTTATGCATTTAATTTTAATATACTTGAAGTGATATCCGCTTTGTGCTAAAATTCACTCATTGTGTTAACTGAGGTAATTATTCTATGGATAATTTAAAGCGAATGGCTGCCATACATGACATCTCCGGTCTGGGAAAATGCTCCCTGACCGTGGCTCTGCCGGTGGTATCTGCTACGGGCGTGGAGTGCTGCTGCATCCCTACAGCCCTGCTTTCCACCCATACGGGAGGCTTCACAGGCTGGAGCTTTCGTGACCTTTCAGAGGAGATGCTGCCTGTTGCACGCCACTGGAGTGATCTCGGCGTTCACTTTGACTCCGTATATTCGGGATATCTTGCGTCACCGGAGCAGGGCAGGCTCCTGGAAAAGACCCTTGACCTCATTGCGGGAGAGGACACACTTATAATCGTTGATCCTGCAATGGCGGATAACGGAAAGCACTACGCAAATCTCGGAGACTCCATGACGGAGAGCTTCCGCAAGCTCATGGCGAGAGCGGATATAGTGACGCCGAACCTGACCGAGGCGTGCTTTCTGACCGATACTGCCTACCGACCGGGAATCTGCGAGCTTGGTTTCGTGCTTGAGCTGCTCGATAAAATATCCGAGCTCGGACCCGGAACAGCCGCGGTCACCGGCGTCAGCCTCGAGCCGGGAAAGCTCGGCATTGTTGCTAAGAATTTTGAGAACGGAAAGGTCAGTGTCGTGATGAATGATGCCATGGAGGGAACTTTCCACGGCTCCGGAGATGTGTTCGCATCCTCCTTTGCGGCTCTTCTCACAAGGGGGGCGGAGCTTGAAACAGCCCTGCAGCTTGCGGAAAACTTTGTCGCCGACTGCATACGCAGAACGGAGAAGCGGGGTACTCCCAGACACTACGGACTTGACTTCGAGGGAGCTCTGCCGGAGTATATCAGAAGTATAGAAAAGACATTTTAGGATAAAAAACCCATCGAACGTACGATGGGTTTTTTATCCTAAAAAACACGAGTTTTACTTTATTTTAGGTAAAAATTTAGTCATTTTTATGAAATTGTAATAGTAAATGAAGGTGCAAATACCTATATAATTCTTGCAAATTAACGGGATTTGTGTTAATATGTTATCAAATAAGTACTGTGAAAAAGTACGCATCCAAGAAGGGGGGACAAATTTGGAAAACAAAGCAAAGATCATTGCTGTTGCAGGCAAGGGCGGCGTTGGTAAAACCTCAATCTCTGCCTCCATTGTAAGGCTTCTCGTGGAAAACTATCCCGACAAGAGAATACTTGCAATTGATGCGGACCCTGCCGTGGGACTCTCCGTTGCTTTGGGTGTTGACGTAAAGCTCACTCTGGACGATATCCGTATGAGCATCGTCGACAGTGTCGAAAACGGTGAGACAAGAGAAGCTCTTGAACTGCTCAGCGAAGCAAGATTCAGAATTTTTGACGCTCTGGTGGAAATGCCCGGATTCGCATTTCTGGGTATAGGCCGTCCCGAAAGCTCCGGCTGCTACTGCAAGGTGAACTCCTATCTCAAGGAGGTCATCGGCATACTTGCCAACAGCTTCGACTATGTCGTTATTGACGGCGAGGCAGGTATTGAACAGATTCAGCGCCGGGTAATGGATAAGGTGACGCACCTGTTGCTTATCACCGACCAGAGCAAGAAGGGTACTCAGGTAATAGGTACCATTAAGGGTGTGGCTGACGACCTTATCGTATATGACAAGATCGCCGCAATAATAAACCGCATGACAAACCCCGAGCTGGCTGAGTTTATCAGCGTTCCCGGTGTTGAAATTGCGGCATTCATCCCCGCAGACGGAGCTTTTGCCGCCAACGAAATCAAGGGCAAGAGCGTGAGAGAGCTGCCTGCGGATTCCATTATGCTCAATGGAGTAAAGGAAGCACTCCAAAAAATAGAAATTCTTTAAGAAGAGGTGTAACATTTGAAAGATCTTAAGCATCTGATCTACTTCGAAGGTCTTCTTGAGGATGCCAACAATGAATTGGTAAAGCAGGCATCTGCTGACGGCGGCGTGTGCGTCGGCTATACTTGCTTCCACATTCCTGAGGCAATTCTTAACGTTGACAACTGTTTCTCCGTGCGTCTGCGCGCACCCAACACAGGTTCCATCGACATCGCAACCTACTACATGTCCAACTACACCTGCGAGTTCGCCCGTGCTCTGGTCGAACGCGGCATCGAGGGCGGCTACAAGTTCCTCGACGCAATGATAGGCGTGGACGCCTGCTCCATGATGAACCGCGCTATGGAGCACTTTGAAATTCTCGATATCAACGACAAGGAGAATTTCTTCGTTACCCACTGCGATATGCCCTACAAGATTACCGATTACACTCTCGACTGCTATGTAAAGCAGATGCGTCTGCGTGTGCTGGATATGCTCACCGAGAAGTACGGTGTTGACACCTCCGACAAGGCTATCCGCGAGGCGGTCAAGGAGCACAACGAGGTCTGCAAGATCATCTCCGAGATCGGTGAGATGCGCAAGGCTGAGAACCCTGTCATCACCGGTTATGAGTTCGCAGTTCTGAACCTCGTTACCTACTGCTGCCCCAAGAAGCTTATACTGCCCTACCTGCAGGAGACTCTTGAGGAGCTCAAGACCCGTGAGCCCGACCCCACTCCCTGGTTCCGTGTCAAGGTCGCAATCGTCGGCTCCGAGATTGACGACCCCTCCCTCATCAAGCTTATCGAGGGCGCAGGCGCTTTGGTCGTTTCCGACCGTTTCTGCTATGGCTCCACGCCCGGACGTGAGGTCATTGAGCTCAATGATGACGAGGACGCCCTCACTCAGATCTGCCGCCACTGCATGGAGGTTGCTGAGTGCGCACGTTACATAGCGGACGAAAAGGTTCTCCAGCGCCGTGAGACTGCCGACCGTCTTGCAAAGGAATACAATGCAGACGGCATCATCTACGAGCAGATGAAGTACTGTGACTACTGGGGCTTCGAGCGCGCTCTCGTTTCCCATGTCATGCATGAGGAATACGGCTGGCCCGTTCTGTCCATCGACAGACTGTACAACAACGGTAATTCCGGCCAGCTCCGTACCCGCTGCCAGGCGTTCGTTGAATCTCTGGAGATCAAAAAGATTCAGAAGGAGGCAAACAAGTAATGGCAAAGAAGGAAAAGATTAAGTACCCCAATCCGGAATTCTGGAAGTGCAAGGATAATATGGACTGGAAGGCCCAGTGGGAAAACCTGAAGGTCTGCGGCGGCATCTGGGTTGAGATGCTCAAGGAAACCGACTGGAAAGCCTTCGGCGAAACTCAGAAGTCCAACGCAAAGCGTTTTGTCGACCGTGCCAAGGAAGAGTTTGACGCTTTCATGGCTCTGGACGCAAACAACAAGATCGATGTTATTAAGAACGGTGAGAGACAGCTCGGCCGCCTGTATGCAAAGGGTGCAATGGCTACCGTCCGCCGTGAGTGGCGCGGCGTTAAGGATACCGCATACGATTTCAAAGAGTGGGCTCGTATGTGGGGCATGCTCCTTATGACCTTCTCCAAGGACCTCATCCCCGCAATGAACAGTGCTCTGCACTACCGTTGGATGATCTCCTACTTCTGCTGCCACGGCTTCATGGATAAGAACATCATGGGTCTGCGCGGAACCAACCTCCGCATGAGCCATATACTCATCTATGATATCTTCCGTTACGTTGCGGAAAACCTCGTCTTCCTGTCCAAGTGCGACAGAAAGAACGGCAACAGCACAGAGCTCAACAAGAGGCTCATTACCTTCGACGAAATGACCATGGGTCAGATTTTTGCAGGCTTCCCCGATCTGCTTGCAATTCCTCACCAGCTTCTGCCCGTGTTCCTGGTGTCCGAGATTGACCAGCTTACCTGCGTGCCTTACATTGACGCAGTTGAGTCCTTCGGTCTGCCCGCAGACTGCTGCCCCGTTCCCTCTTCCGAGTGCGGCGCACTGGTAAATGACTCCCTGCCTAACATGGGCAGCGGCTTCATCTCCAGCTCCATGCCCTGTGATGGCTCCACCATGGCATCCTCCTATTTCTCCCGCCGCTTCCCCGATACCCCCGTATTCCATCTCTGCTTCCCCGTGCGTTACCTTGACGAGGAGACCGTACAGTGCGGCGCTGACGACATCAAGGCATGTATCGAATGGATTGAAGAGCGCACCGGTGCAAAGTGGAACTGGGATAACTACTTCAACGTCATCAAGCGTTTCAATCAGGAGACTGATTACGAGCTTCAGAAGTGGGAAGTCAACAAGTCCGCATATCCCCAGCTTCTGGGACCCGTCTACGAGCTGTTCCGTAAGTGGAACTACGAGATGGACGGCGGCTGCGACCCCCGTGCTCTTAAGACCTGCGAGAAGGTTGACCGTCTGCTCATGCAGGCCTACGCTGCTAAGGAAGAGCCTTGGCCCGGCAAGATGAAGTACCGTGCTCTGGTATGGTCCTGCCCCGCTCATTACTATGCTAACTTCTCCAACTGGGCTGCCAACTGCTGGGGCATCAATGTCCTGGTTGAGATGGAGTCCCTGAACTACACTAAGCATCTGGAGACCGAGGACAAGGAAGAGGCAATGCGTGATCTGGCCCGTTTGTACGAGCGTATGGTTATGCGCCGTCACACCAACGGCGGTTACCAGAACGTAGTTGACGAATGCTGGAGACAGTGCGAGGACTGGAGCGCTCAGATCGTTATCATGTATCAGAACGTTGCCTGCAAGAATATGGCTACCGTACAGGGTATCCTTGACGAGCAGGGACGCGCCCGCGGCCTTGACCTCATTTGGGTCGAGCACGACCTTATGGACCCCCGTACCGTTTCCCGCCGCACCATGCGCGACAAGGTCAGCGAGTACATGCGTACCGTTCTTCAGGCAGAGCCCGTCGATGCATCTCTCGTAGAGTTTGAAGACGAAGTCTGCATGTAATATATACTTATAAAAATAATTATTGGAGGAAGAATAAATGAAATACTTTGGCGGCTGCGACGTAGGCTCCACCTACACCAAGGCAGTAATACTT
>JABUSQ010000194.1 GCA_021442665.1 Oscillospiraceae bacterium | reverse complement strand
ACCGTGAACCATGTCAGGCGGGGAACCGAGCAGCATTAAGCGGTGCTTTTCGTGTGCCGTGAGGGTGCCGGTTCTGAGCCGGCTGCCGGCGTAACGGGTATATGGCCTATTCAAAGTTGGGTGTGCAGTCTTGTCAAGGACCGCATTTTTTATTTTTTAGGACTGATTCTATGTACCAGGCACTATATCGGAAGTGGAGGCCAAAGACCTTTGACGAAGTCGTAGGTCAGGAGCACATCACCGAAACTCTTAAAAATCAGATAACAAGCGGCAGGCTATCCCACGCCTATCTCTTCATCGGCACCCGCGGTACGGGCAAGACTACCTGCGCTAAGATACTCGCCAAGGCATTGAACTGCGAAAATCCCCAAAACGGAAACCCCTGCGGTAAATGCCCCGCCTGCCGGGGCATCGAGGAGGGCAGCATCCTTGACGTGGTGGAGATTGACGCCGCTTCCAACAACAAGGTTGAGCATGTACGTGCCCTGCGGGAGGAGGCAGTGTTTTCCCCCGTCTCCGTCAAAAAGCGTGTGTACATCATCGACGAGGTTCATATGCTCACGACCTCAGCATTCAACGCCCTGCTGAAGATTCTGGAGGAACCCCCGCAGCATCTCACCTTCATCCTTGCCACCACGGAGCTGAACAAGGTGCCCTCCACCATTCTCTCCCGCTGTCAGCGTCACAGCTTCAGGCGTCTGTCCCCCGACAGCATCGCCGATCATCTCACGGATATTGCAGGCAGAGAGGGTATGATCCTCGAGCCCGACGCCGCAAAGCTTATCGCCGGTCTTGCCGAAGGCGGAATGCGTGACGCGATTTCCCTGCTTGACCAGTGCTCAGGTGTTGACAGGATCGACGTTGACGCCGTGTATTCCTCCATGGGACTCACGGGGAACCGACGCATCTCCATGATAATGGATTTCACAATAAAGCACAACGCCGAGGAAGCCGTGAATATGTTCGCCGAGCTCTGGCGTGACGGAAAGGACCCCTGCACATTTCTGGGTGAGCTGAATACCCTGCAGAGGGACTGCCTGATGCTCCAAATATCCCCGAAGGTCAGGAGTAATCTTCTCTCCGGCGGCTACACTGCGGAGCTGCTCTCCGCATTGAACCGCAGACTGACCAAGGCGGAGCTGATATCACGCATTGACACGGTGTCGTCCTATCTCTCCAAGGCAAAGGACGCGCCCAGCTCCAGGCTGATTGCCGAGCTGTGCCTCATAAGTCTTTGCGACCCCTCTCTGACTGAGGATACTGCCGCATTGCGGGGCCGGGTCTCCGCACTTGAGGCAAGGCTTGCGTCTATCGAAGCCGGCTCGGTAAAGATTCAGACTGTGTCTGAGCCCTCCGATTCCGAGGAGGAGGACGAGGAGGATGAGGCCCCCTTTCCGGAAATACCCGAGGATATAGCTCCTCCCCCCGGATTCCTCCGTGAGGACGAGCCCTGTGACGATGGGCTTGATCCTGCACAGTTTGCGGAATATCAGCCCGAGGACGACATGCCAAAGGCGAAGGATGAGCCCGCCATGATAAACCCCGATGCGTCGGCTGAGTCGGATAATGCCCCGACGGACAGTGCGGAGCTGTGGCAGAGGATAGTCGAAAAGGCTGAGGAGGAGCTGTCTCCCCTTGCCGCCGCCGCCATAGGCAGTGCGCAGCAGGTACGGGGCGAGGTCAGCTTTGATACTCTGGATATATATGCTGCCAGAGGCATGACCTATAACCTTATAAATAATCAGGATATCATAATCCGTCTGCGCTCGGCGGCGACCTTCGTCACGGGACGCAGTCTCAGGGTCAATGTTCATGAGGCAGACCCGTCGGATTCGGCTCCGAAGCGGAGCCTTGACGAGATTAAGAAGCACAAGGAAACCAGGCTTATTTAATAAACATAATTACTATAGGAGGATATTAATATGGCAAAAGGCGGATTCAGAGGCGGAATGCCCGGCGGCGGAAACATGATGAAGCAGGCTCAGAAGATGCAGGAGGATTTCCTCAAGATGCAGAAGGAGCTGGAGAGCAGGGAGTTCACCGCCACCGTTGGCGGCGGCACCGTGAAGGCCACCATGTCCGGCACCAGAGTTCTTAAGAGCATTGAGATAAATCCCGAGGCTGTGGATCCCGATGATGTGGAGATGCTTCAGGACATGATTGTTGCCGCAGTCAACGAGGCTATCACCCTGAGTGAGGATGCCACCAATGCAGCCATGAGCAAGCTCTCCCCCATGGGCATGGGCTTCCCCTTCTGATAAATCAACACGTAATTCAAAAAGCTCTGTCGTCTGACAGAGCTTTTTTCTGTTGCCGCTATTTATTTCATGAATCCGCCGTCGGAGCAGATGACCTGCCCGGTGATGAATTCGGCGGCATCGGAGGCGAGGAAGGACACTACGGCGGCTATATCCTCGGGCGTTCCGAGCCTGCCCATGGGAGTATCCTCCGCCAGAGCGTCCAGAGTCTCCTTTCCCAGTACCTGCACCATATCGGTGTTGATAACTCCGGGAGCTACACAATTCACCCTTATACGGCTTGGCGCAAGCTCCTGAGCAAGAGATCTTGTCAGCCCGATGAGAGCATGCTTGGTGGAGGAGTATGCCACCTCGCAGGAGGCTCCGTGCATGCCCCAGATGGAGGAGGTATTTATGATACAGCCCGAGTGCTCATGGAGCATATGGGGAAGCACCGCCTGAATGGTATTGAAGGCGCCGCCCAGATTCACATCGAAGATATGCCGCCAATACTCCTCGGTCATGTCTTGAAACAGACACTGCCTTGCGATGCCCGCATTGTTAACCAGCAGGGTCACATTTCCCAGGGTTTCCTCCACAGCCCTGACCATAGCACGGACTTCTCCGCTGTCTGATACGTCCGCTCTGTAATACATTGCCTCAAAGCCCTGCTCACGCAGCTCCGCAGTCAGTTCCTCCGCCTTGTCCTCCCGCTCTATGCAGTTTATGCATACGGCGTAGCCTTCACGGGCAAGACGTCTTGCCACGGCTCTGCCTATTCCTCTGGAGGAGCCTGTTACAAGTGCGACCTTTTTCATGGCTTCACCTCAAACTGGCTGTAATAAAGCTCGCTGTACAGTCCGCCCTTTTCGATAAGCTCTCTGTGAGTGCCGCTCTCCACAACATCGCCGCCATCCATGACGAGTATCAGGTCAGCATTGCGTATTGTAGACAGTCTGTGGGCAATAACGAAGCTCGTCCTGCCCTCCGTGAGCTTATCCATAGCCTCCTGAACAAGGGCCTCGGTGCGGGTATCCACAGAGGAGGTCGCCTCGTCGAGGATTATCATGGGCGCATTCTCTATCATGGCTCTGGCGATGGTCAGAAGCTGGCGCTGACCCGCCGAGAGGCTTGCCTTGTCATCCAGCACCGTATCATAGCCCTCGGGAAGCGTCATGATATAGTGATCCATGCCCACTGCCCTGCAGGCGGCACGGAGCTCCTCCTCGCTGACATTCTCCCTGCCGTAGACGACGTTTTCTCTGTAGGTTCCGTCAAACAGCCAGGTATCCTGAAGCACCATACCGAACATGGAGTGTACTGCACTGCGCTTCAGCTCCGAAACGGGGGTTCCGTCTATGCGTATCTCTCCGCTCCACAGCTCATAAAATCTCATGAGCAGGTTCACCATGGTGGTCTTGCCCGCTCCCGTGTGACCCACGATGGCTATCTTCTGTCCCGGCTTCACATCGGCGGAGAAATCGTTTATAACGGGCTTGTCCTCCAGATATCCGAAACGGACATGGTCAAATTCCACTCTGCCGATGACTTTTTCGGGCAGCTCGAGGCAATTGCCGTCGTCGCTCAGCTCCGTCTCGTCAAGGAAGCCGAATACTCTCTCGCCTGCCGCAGCGGCGGACATAAGGCTCGACAGAGACTGAGCAAGCTGAGAAAGCGGGCTTGAGAAAAGCTTTACATAGGTGATGAAGGCGACTATGGTGCCGAAGAGTATCTCACCCTTGATAACGAGTGACGCACCCAGCACGCACACCGCAACGTAACCCAGATTTCCCGCAAAGGTCATAATGGGCATCATGCAGCCGCCCAGAAGATGCGCTCTCCAGACACTGCCGTAGAGATTCTCGTTTATGCGCTCGAATTCTTTTTTCGCCTCGGCTCTTGCGCCGTAGGCCCGGACGATATTGTGACCGGAGTACATCTCCTCAATATGTCCGTTCATAGCGCCGAGATCCTTCTGCTGCCGGCTGAAATACTTTTTGGATTTCACCGCCAGCACCGAGCTCATGATGAAGCCCACCAGAGAGGAGCCGATGGCGGCCAGGGCAAGCTTGGGGCTTGTGACGAACATGAGTATCACAACGCCCACAAACTGGATAAGTCCCTGCACCAGACTCGTAATGCTGCTGTTGAGGGCCGTGCTTATGGCGTCCACGTCGTTCGTGATGCGGCTCATGATATCGCCGGTACTGTTTCTGTCGAAATAGCCCAGCGGCAGACGGTTTATCTTCCGTGAAATATCCCGACGCAGACTCCATGCCATTCGCTGCATGACGCTTATCATAATATATCCTGACAGGCAGGTTACTGCTCCGCCTGCTACATATATTATAAGTATGGTAACAAGAGCACGGAGCACCTGCTCCATATCTATGCCCGTGGCAAGACCTTGTCTGATGATGTTGGTGAGGTTTGCCATATAGGTGGGAGATATCAGACTCAGCACCGTTCCCGCCAGAGAGAAAACCAGAGATATGATAACGGGGGCGTACCACGGTCTGATGAATTTAACAATGGCAAGGAGGGCAGATTTTGTGTTTTGGGGTTTTTCCTCTTTAACTCTTCTCATAGGGCAAGCTCCTCCTCGCTGAGCTGGGACAGAGCAATCTGCCTGTAAACCTCACAGGACTTCAGAAGCTCGCCGTGGGTTCCCGTCCCCACCTGTCTGCCCTCGTCAAGTACAATTATCCTGTCAGCACTCATGATGGTGCCGATGCGCTGGGCAACTATGAGCTTGGTCATGCCCTCGGTCTCACGGTTGAGAGCATCCCGTAGCTCACGGTCTGTTTTGAAATCCAGGGCTGAGAAGGTGTCGTCGAAAATGAGTATCTCCGCCTCACGGCTCAGGGCACGGGCGATGGAAAGTCTCTGCTTCTGTCCGCCGGAGAAATTCGTACCCCTCTGCGCCATCTCGGAATTTTCCCTGTCCTCAAGCTCATCCACGAATTCCTCAGACATGGAGATGCCGAGAGCCTTCTCCAGTCTCTCCTCTCTTGCATGGCTGCCGAAGAGGACATTGGACTTCACCGTACCCGAGAACATGACCGAGGTCTGCGGCACATAGCTTATCTTCTTATAAAGCTCCTCAAGGACATATTCCTTAACGTTAACGCCATCCACCAGCACCTCACCCTCCGTGACGTCGTAAAATCTCGGCACAAGGTTCACAAGGCTGGTCTTGCCGGAGCCCGTGGAGCCGATGAACGCCACAGTCTCGCCTCTGTGAGCGGTGAAGCTGATATTCTCAAGCACAGCTCCGCTGCCTCCGGGGTAGGTGAAGCTTACATTTCTGAATTCCACCTCTCCCCGAAGCCCGGTATTGCCGTCTCTTGTGCCGTCCGTTACCTTGGGCTCAGTCTCCAGCACCTCATTGATTCTGCCTGCGGCCACCAGTGCTCTGGGAGCAATCATTATGACTATGATTATCATTATAAACGCCGCAATGACCTGCATCGCGTAGGACATGAGCACTATCATGTCCGCAAATATCCCCACACGCAGTTCCACCGCTGCCGCAGTTCCCGATGCCACACTGTTTATGAGCACTGCACCTATCCAGTATATGGACATGCTCAGGCAGTTCATGGTCAGGCTCATGAAGGGGCTCATGAGGGTGGTGACACGGTTTACATACAGGGAATTTTCCAGCAGGTCCGTGTTCGCCTTCTCAAACTTCTTCTCCTGATAATCCTCGGCATTGTGGGCACGCACCACACGGATGCCGTTTAGATTTTCTCTGGCAGCGTGGTTCAGGGCGTCCTGCAGCCACTGTATTTTCTTGAATCTGGAGAAGGTGAACTTCAGCACCACAAGAAGCAGAACCGTCAGCACCGCCACAGCGATACCCGTTGCCAGCGACCACTGCCATGCCTTTCCGGCTATCTTCATTATCGCCCAGACAGCCATGACCGGGGCCTTAACCACCACCTGCATGGCCATAATTATGAGCATCTGCACCTGATTTACATCGTTTGTGGAGCGGGTAATGAGGCTTGCGGTGGAAAAAGCGTTGATTTCTTCGAGGGTAAAGCTCTCCACCTTCTCGAAGATGACCGCCCGGAGTCTTCTGGAAAAGCCCGCCGCCACCTTAGACGCAAGGAAGCACACCATCACGGAAGAGGCAAGGCTGCCCAGTGAGCAGAGCAGCATCATGCCTCCGGCGCGCCACACGTCTCCCGCATCGCTTCCGGCAGTCTTCACCAGCCTTGTTATATTAGACATATAGTCGGGGAGCTTCAGATCCAGAAACACCTGTGCAAATATAAACACAAGGCTAAGCAGGAACAGGAGCCACTCCCGGAGCTTTATGTATTTAATAAGCTTAAGCATTGGCGCTGCTCCTTTTTGCAAGCTCATCGTATTTCTTCTGAATGGCGGTCTGAGCAAGCTCCGCCACCTCGTTTGTTTTATGGCTCTTCACAAACTCGCTGTCTATAACATCGATTATCTCAATATAGACATGCGAAGGTTTAAAGGGAAAATTCTTCTGAATGAGGTCGGTTCCGAAGACAGCAGCCATGACCACAGGGCAGCCCGCCTTCTGTGCGCACTTGAAGGAGCCCGCATGGAAGGGCAGCATCTCGTTCTTAACGCTTCTCGTACCTTCTGGGTAGATGCAGATTGAGGAGACATCGCCGGTGATAAGCTCCGTGGCTCTCTTGATGGTTACCAGAGCCTCTCTGTTGTTGTCACGGTTAAGGCTGAGACAGCCGTAGGCGTGCATGAGCTTGCCTGCGATGGGTATCCTGAAATTCCCCGGCTTGGAAACGTAGTTCATACCCATACTCTTGAGCTCGGGTATCTTCACAATGGGGTCGAAAAACGACCTGTGGTTGCATACCATGAGGAAACGTCCCTCCGGCAGCTTCTCAAAGCCTATGCAGTGTACCTTTATCCTTCCCCAGAACTTCAGCCAGTCGGCAATGGCCTCAAGATTCCAGTTCCAGAATTTTTTCGGATTGTCGTTGGGCTTTTTAAGGTTTATCAGAAGCTCGGTGGCAATCAGCATTACAAGGGCGTAAACCACATTTGCCGCAAGGAAAAAGCCAAGCAGCATAAGCGGGATAATCCATATAAGAGCGGCTCCGCTTCCGGCGATACCGGTAAGCGAGGCTGTGAGTGCAGTAAGCACAAGGCTGAGCACAGCCATTATTTTAACCAGCATATCGGGGCTCCTTTGAACAGTTTATTAAATAATGTACAACAGAAGTAATTATAACATATATTTACTAAAAGCCAATAGATATTTTAAAACTTCGAAGCATTTAAAGATTTGTTAACATTTTATAAACCTATCCGCTCCGTTTCGTATAATTTTGACAAAAAATTATCATTTACCTTTCAGGGTAACATAAGATGTGAATATTTTTGTGCGAATTGCACACCATTTTCCCGAAAAAACCATTTCAATAGTAAATAGTGATGAATTTGGTAAATATGTACTAAGTTTGCGAAAAATCGAATTGATTTTCGGTGTTCAATAGTGTAAAATACATAACGCTCCAAAAAATTTTGGGCATCTATTTTTAATAGGAGTGATTGTATAATGGACAAACTCATTTTCCTTGCTCCCGTTCTTGCCGTTGTTGCGCTTATCTTCGCTTTCTGGAAGATATCCTTTGTCGGCAAGCAGGACGCAGGCAACGATCGTATGCAGGAGATTGCTCACAGCATCAACGAAGGCGCAAGAGCCTTCCTTTTCTCCGAGTATAAGATCCTTGCGATTTTCATCGTCGTTCTCTTTATCGCCATCGGCCTGGGACTGGGAAGCTTTATGACCGCACTGTGCTTCCTCTGCGGCGCACTCTTCTCCATTCTCGCAGGCTACATCGGCATGAATGTCGCCACCAAGGCAAATGTCCGCACCGCAAACGCCGCCCGTCTCGGCGGTATGAACAAGGCTCTGGCTGTCGCCTTCTCCGGCGGCTCCGTCATGGGTATGTGCGTTGTGGGTCTGGGCCTTCTGGGCGCATCCCTGCTCTACATACTCACCGGCTACAACACCGAGGTTCTCTTCGGCTTCTCTCTGGGCGCATCCTCCATTGCTCTGTTTGCCCGTGTCGGCGGCGGTATCTACACCAAGGCTGCTGACGTCGGTGCAGACCTGGTCGGCAAGGTCGAGGCGGGCATCCCCGAGGACGACCCCCGCAACCCCGCAGTTATCGCCGACAACGTGGGCGACAACGTGGGTGACGTTGCAGGTATGGGCGCAGACCTCTTCGAGAGCTATGTCGGTGCTATCATCTCCGCAATGACTCTGGGTGCTGTCATGGGCGGCGTCTATGCTATCTTCCCCCTGGTCATCGCCGCATGCGGTATTGCAGCCTCCGTCATCGCCACCTTCTTCGTCAGAGGCAAGGACGGTGCAAACCCCCACAAGGCTCTCAAGATGGGCTCCTATGTCTCCGCACTCTTAGTCGTTATCGCTTCTCTGATATTCAGCAAGTCCATGCTGGGCAGCATGGGTGAGGCACTTGCCATCATAGCAGGTCTGGCAGTGGGTCTTGTCATCGGCATCATCACTGAGGTCTACACCTCCGGCGACTACAAGTTTGTCAAGAAGATCGCCAATCAGTCCGAGACCGGCTCCGCCACCACCATCATCTCCGGCGTTGCCGTGGGCATGATGTCCACCTGGATTCCCGTGGTTCTCATCTGCGTTGCAATCTTCGTTGCCTACGCCTGTGCCGACCTTTACGGTATTGCACTTGCAGCAGTGGGCATGCTCTCCACCACCGGCATCACCGTTGCCGTTGACGCTTACGGCCCCATCGCCGACAACGCCGGCGGTATCGCCGAGATGAGCGGTCTGGATCATTCCGTCCGTGAGATTACCGACAAGCTGGACGCCGTCGGCAACACCACCGCAGCAATGGGCAAGGGCTTTGCAATCGGCTCCGCAGCCCTCACCGCACTGGCACTCTTCGTTGCCTTCGCACAGGCCACCGGCCTTGCCGAGGCAGAGGTCGCACTTACCAGCCCCAAGGTAGTTATCGGTTTGCTCATCGGCGGTATGCTTCCCTTCGTGTTCTCCGCCATGACCATGGACTCCGTCTCCAAGGCAGCCAACAAGATGATTGAAGAGGTTCGCCGTCAGTTCCGTGAGATCCCCGGCATCATGGAAGGCACCGGCAAGCCCGACTACAAGACCTGTGTCGCCATCTCCACCACCGCAGCTCTCAAGGAGATGCTGGTACCCGGCATCATGGCAGTCGTTGCTCCTCTGGCAGTGGGCATCATCCTCGGCTCCGCAGCTCTGGCAGGTCTGCTTGCAGGCGCACTCGTCACCGGCGTTATGATGGCAATGTTCATGTCCAATGCAGGCGGCGCATGGGATAACGCCAAGAAGTACATTGAGGAAGGCAACCACGGCGGTAAGGGCAGCGATGCTCACAAGGCAGCCGTCGTCGGTGACACCGTAGGCGACCCCTTCAAGGATACCTCCGGTCCCTCCATCAACATCCTCATCAAGCTCATGACCGTTGTCTCCACCGTTTTCGCCGGAATCTTCTCCGTCGGCGGTCTGTTCTGATAATCTGACAATACGTGATTAAACTCCTCCGAAAAAATCGGAGGAGTTTTTCATTTTTTATTAACACTTCCGCTTTCAAGTATGCTATAATAGCATGAATGATATTTTTTGCTTACTCGGGAAACGGAGATCATCATGCGCATCAAATTCAAAAAGCTTCTTTCAACCGTCCTCGCCTTAATACTGGTGCTCACGGCCGCAGCCGCAATTCTGCCCGCAGCTCCTGCATATGCGGTTACGCAGGCAGAGATAAACGCACTCAAGCAGCAGCAGCAGGGACTTAAAACTCAGGAAAACGGTCTGCAGTCCACCATCAATTCGCTGAAAAGTCAGCAGACCACCACCTATGAGCTGAAGGCTGCTCTGGATGAGAAAAACGCCATAACTCTGCAGCAGATAATGAATCTCAACGAGCAGATCGAGCTGCATGAGGAGCTTATCGCTCAGAAAACCGAGGAGGTCAAGGCGGCTCAGGAGGTTGCAGACGAGCAGCTCCGCCGCTATAAGCTCCGCCTGCGCAATATGGAGGAGAACGGACGCTTCGGCTACATTGAGGTTCTCTTCGGCGCAGGCTCCATCGGTGAATTCCTCAGTCTTATCGACGATATCGGCGACATTATGAAGAGCGACAAGGCTCTGGAGCAGGCGTACCGTGAGGCTGTGGAGGAGCTCAAGACTCTGAAGTCGGAGTATGAGGAGGCTCAGAAGGAGCTTAAGGACAAGAAGGTTGAGCTTGAAGCTCTCTCCAAGCAGCTTCAGGAAGATATTGCAGAGGCCACCGCAGTAATAAACTCCCTGCAAAGTGATATAAACGCCAATTCCGCAGTGCTTGCCGACCTTGCCAAGCAGGACAAGGCTCTTCAGACTCAGATATACAACAAGCTTGCCGAGCTCAATGCCCAGCAAAAGGCCGAGCAGCAGAGCAAGCCTAGCTCCGGCGGTTCCTCCTCCGGCGGTTCGTCCTCCGGCGGAAGCAGCTCCGGCGGCTCCACCTCCGCAGGAAACGGCAGACTCACCGTCTGGCCCTCCAACAGCACCTATATCACCAGCGTTCAGGGCAACCGCGTTCATCCCATTACCGGCAAGACCGGAACCCACGGCGGCACTGACATCGGCGCAAGCTACGGCTCCGCCATCTATGCCGCAGGCAGCGGCACAGTGGTCACCGCCTACAACGACAGCGGCTACAACGGCGGCTACGGCAACTACTGCATCATAAACCACGGCAACGGCGTCCAGACCCTCTATGCTCACATGAGCGTCTGCTCCGTGAAGTCGGGTCAGACCGTCTCCGCAGGTCAGGTCATCGGCTATGTCGGCTCCACCGGAGCGTCCACCGGTCCGCACCTGCACTTTGAGGTATATGTGAATGGCGTGAGAAAAGACCCCCAGAGCTTCTATCCCGGCATCAGCTTTTCCTACTCCCCCACCGCATGGGGCGGCTGACAACAGAATATTTAAAAAACCACGGTTTCCGTGGTTTTTTTGTTTACACGGAGTTAACGAAAGGACTTGACAGCCGTGGTATAATGTCAAGGAAGTTGTAAAAATTGTTATTACCACGAACGGAGACATCAAATGTTCACCAAACGCAAAAAATCTGCGATTTCTGTTCTGCTGGCATTTGTGCTTGTATTTACGGCATTTTTCTCTATGGCGGCTCCTGCCGCACAGGCAGTGACCCAGTCACAGATAGACGCCCTGCAGGCACAGCGTGACCAGCTAAAGCAGCAGCAGAGCGGTCTGCAGAATACTATCAGTAATTTGAAGAGCCAACAGAATTCTCTTGTGGAGCTGAAAACCGCTCTGGACGAGAAGAACACTCTCACTCTTCAGCAGATACAGAATCTTGAGGAGCAGATAGACCTGCACAAGGAGCTTATCGCTCAGAAGACCGAGGAGATAGACGAAGCTCAGAAGGTTGCCGACGAGCAGCTGCGCCGCTATAAGGTTCGCCTCCGCAACATGGAGGAGAACGGACGCTTCGGCTACATCGAGGTTCTCTTCGGCGCAGGCTCCATCGGTGAATTTCTCAGTCTTATCGACGATATCGGCGATATCATGAAAAGTGATAAGGAGCTGGAGGAGGCATACCGTCAGGCAGTTCAGGACCTCAAGACCCTGAAGGCTGAATACGAGGAGGCAAAAAAGGAGCTTGAAGCGAGAAACGACGAGCTGAAAACTCTTTCTGCCCAGCTTGAAGCGGACATTGCCGAGGCATCGGCTCTTATCGCCTCCCTGCAGAACGATATAAACGCCAACGCAAGCCAGCTCTCCGCCATCGCCGCTCAGCGAAACGAAGCTGATGCGGAGCTTGCCGCCATGCGTAAGGAGCTCGCCAAGCAGCAGGAGGAGGAACGCAGGCAGCAGCAACAGCAGTCGGGCGGAAGCGGCGGCACCGTCATCGCCACCGGTTCTCTCATGTGGCCCTCTTACTGCACCACCGTCAGCAGTCCCTACGGCTACCGTATTCACCCCATCTACGGCACCTATAAGATGCACGGCGGCGTGGATATCTCCGCCTCCTACGGCACAGCCATCTGGGCTGCAGACAGCGGAAAGGTCGTCACCTCTCAGGACGGCTGGAACGGAGGCTGGGGCAACTACATAATCATCGACCACGGCAACGGCGTCCAGACCCTCTATGCTCACCAGAGCTCCAGAGCGGTGTCTGTGGGACAGACCGTTTCCAAGGGACAGGTCATCGGCTATGTGGGCTCCACCGGAGCGTCCACCGGCCCTCATCTCCACTTTGAGGTGTGGAACAACGGAAACCGCGTAGACCCCATGAGCTATTTCAGATGAAATCAAAAAAAACCGGAACCGTCTGTGACGGTTCCGGTTTTTATTCTGCATTCTCCTCCAGAGATGGCGAGATGATTCCTTTTATTTTACGTATATTACCTAAGCATACAGAGCCCTGTGCTATCATACAGCCCAGCAGTCCGAACAGAACAGCCTGGTATTTATCCCAGAAGCTCAAATAGTCGAAGCCATTAATATCGTGAATTCCCACCGGCACGGCCAAAAAAAGCAGGGCACCCACAGCCGTCCCGATAAGACTTATTACAGTTTTTCTTGTCTGAACAAGCAATTCGTCCATCATTATTCCGTCCTTTCATGAAAAGTAATTGTGCTCATTATAATCCTCCACATTATTATCCAGTCTGCTTTCACCAACATATAACGCTTTAATTAAAGCTGCTAAGCACATTAGAATCACCCCTCCAATTCTAACCACGTGGTTGTTTGGTTGTAATTTACATTATTTTGTTATATTTGTCAACAATTGAAATCTAAAATCTTGTTTTTCTGCTATTTACATAAATTAGCGCCTCATCCCTTGGCAATATTATCCAATTAAGATATGTATGATATAATTATACTATAGATGATAAATGATATTAAAAAATCCCTGACAGAGTCAGGGATTTTTTAATATCACACCTCGGGCAGAGAGGCAAAGCCTGCCTCAAGATCCTCGTCGGTGGGGATGTAATCTGTCATCTCGCCGCTGTTGTACTTCATGTAGCCGGAAAGGTCGAAGTAGCCCGTGCCCGTAAGTCCGAAGAGTATCTTCTTCTTTTCTCCGGTCTCCTTGCATCTGAGCGCCTCCTCCACAGTAGCCTTGATGGCGTGGCTGCTCTCGGGTGCGGGGAGGTAGCCCTCAACACGGGCAAAGTCCTTTGCCACCTCAAAGACCTTGGTCTGCTCATAGCTCACTGCCTTGATGTAGCCGTCGTGATAGAGCTTGGACACGGTGGCGTTCATGCCGTGGTAGCGCAGACCGCCTGCATGGTTCGGAGAGGGCATAAAGCCGCTGCCCAGCGTGTACATTTTCATCAGCGGAGTGACCTTGCCGATATCGCCGTAGTCGTAGGCGTATCTGCCGCGGGTAAGAGTGGGGCAGCTTGCGGGCTCAACTGCAACAAACTCCACATTGTTCCTGCCCTCAAGGCGGTCAGCCATGTAGGGGGCGATAAGTCCGCCGAAGTTGGAGCCACCGCCGACGCAGCCGATGACCACATCGGGAGTAATACCGTACTTGTCCAGTGCGGTCTTGCTCTCAAGACCGATAATGCTCTGGTGCAGAAGCACATGGTCCAGCACGCTGCCCAGAGCGTAGCGGCAGTTTTCGGTGCTGAGAGCAACCTCCACAGCTTCGGAAATGGCGCAGCCGAGGCTGCCGCCGGTGCCGGGATACTGCTTGTTTATTGCTCTGCCCACCTCTGTGGTCTCAGAGGGAGAGGGGACGACCTTTGCGCCGTAGGTCTCGATGACCGCCTTGCGGTAGGGCTTCTGCTGAGAGGAGACCTTGACCATGTACACAGTGGTATCCATACCGAAAAATCCGCTTGCCATAGCAAGAGCCGTACCCCACTGACCTGCTCCGGTCTCGGTGGTCAGCCTTGTGAGTCCCTGCTCCTTGGCGTAATAGACCTGAGGTACTGCAGAATTGAGCTTATGGCTGCCGGAGGTATTGGTGCCCTCAAACTTGTAATATATCTCTGCGGGAGTGTCCAGCAGCTTTTCCAGATTGTAGGCACGCACCAGAGGTGAAGGGCGATACATCTTGTAGAAATCCTGCACGGGCTTGGGAATCTCGATGTATTTGTCGGTGACGTTGAGCTCATGCTCCACGCAGGCTGAGCAGAACACAGCGTTGAGCTCCTCCTCGGTTACGGGTTCGAAGGTCTGCGGATTCAGCATAGGCTCGGGCTTTTCCTTCATGAAGGCTCTGAGGTTCAGATAAGCCTTGGGCATCTCGTCCTCTTCGAGAAAGATTTTGTAGGGAATGTTACTCATTTTGTTTGCTCCTTTCATATAATTTAATTCAGCCAGAGACAAAAGGCAAACAAAAACTCCTGCCTCTGCAAATTTGCAGGGACAGGAGATAAATCCTGCGGTGCCACCCGGCTTGACGCTTTTGCGCCCACTCAGTGCGTACTTCATACGCCGACAAGAATAACGGCTCGTCACACCGTCGCCCCTACTCGCAAGCTTTCGGTTTGCCCTCCCAAGTCCATTCACTCTGCCATCCGAAACCGCTTCACACCAACTGCGGCTCTCTGTGTTCTTCAAAGCAGAACTACTACTCTTGTTCATCGGTTTACTGTATCTTAGCACTCTGTTGCGATAAAGTCAACCTTAATTCTTGCCAAAATTGTATGTGCAGATTATAATAATTTTGTATATTCGTGAAAGAGAGCCTCTACACATGCGCAGAATCATTAAGCCAGCTCTGCTTATCATTCTCAGCCTTCTGCTGATTGTTATTATATTCGCTCGCCTGTCCGGGACGGAGCTGTCTGCCCCTGCGGAGACGCCCGTACCAAAAACCTCTCCCATTCCCTCGGAAGAAACGGAGCCACAGCCGGAATACTTCACCTTTAACTTTGTGGGGGACAACACCCTTGACGGTGCGGGCTTCGCCGCAACCACCGAGGGAAGAGCGGATTTTCCCTATGCCAACACTAAAAAATACTTTGAGGGCGGTGAGTTCAACTTTGCAAATCTCGAGTGCATCATCTCGGACTCCTCCCTGTACTCGGACTCTCTCTTCCACTTCAAGGCTCCCACCCGCTTTACGGAAATGCTCACATGGGCGGGTATAGATTTTGTCACCACCGCCAACAATCACACCATGGACTACGGTCAGAGAGGTCTGGAGGATACTCTTGCAGCCCTTGATGCCGCAGGCATCGCCTACGGTCTCCATGACAGAACCACAGTATACACCACGGCAAACGGCATAAGGCTCGGCATCTACTGTGCGTCTAATACGGTTAACATAAAATCTGTAGAGCCTGCGGTGACGGCCCTCAAGGCGGAAAATCCCGATCTTATCATCTGTGCCTTCCACTGGGGCAACGAGGGCTCCTACAGACCCACCGCCGCCCAGACCGCCATCGCCCACGCCGCCATAGATGCGGGTGCGGATTTTGTCTACGGCTCCCATCCCCATGTGCTGCAGCCGCTGGAGGAATACGGCGGAGGGCTGATAATCTACAGCCTGTCCAACTGGAGCTTCGGGGGAAATTCCCGCCCGGCCGATATGGACACTGCGATACTGCAGCTCAACGTCATGCGCGATACAGACGGCATCGTATCCGTAGTGGGCTATACGCTTATCCCCTGCCGCATGAGCAGCCTTGCAAATTACAATGACTACTGCCCCACCCCCTATGAGGAGGGCACCACGGAATATGACCGGGCAATGAGCAAGCTTCTTGGAACCTACACGGGTCCTGATTTAGTGGTGGACTACTCCTCTCTCCGTCCCAAGCCCACCGAGGAGCCTGCGGAGCCGACGCCGTCGGATACGCCCGCTTCCCCGGAGGTCACTCCCGAGCCTTCTCCCCCTCCGGAAAGTGAAAATACCGAGGTCACCTGACCTCGGTATTTTATACAGGCAGCGGAATATTCTTTTCCAGCAGCACCTTTCCGAAGCACATGAGCATGATGCCTGAGGAAGCTTTTATCTCTACGTCCGCATCACTTCGCCTGCGGTTTGCGGAGAAGAGATACACATTGCCGGCATAGTCCTGGCAATACTGCTTGCATTTCATGTGTCCGTCCACGAAAAACAGACCCACGTCCCCGTCCTTTATGATAGCCCCACGCTTGCAGAGTACCACGGAACCGTCCTCGATGTAGGGCTCCATGCTGTCGCCGTCTATCCTCACGGCAAAATCCGCTTTGCAGTCTGCTGGAACGATATGATCGACGAAATCCTCACCCTCTGCTGGCGAGGCATAGCCTGCGGCGGCGGGCGTCGTGTACAGCGGAATAACCTTCATCTTCCCGCTCTCGGAGGGAAGGCTCTCCTTAAGACGCTCCAGCTCGTGCTCCAGAACAAGCCGCACAAGGCTTCTTCCCTGACCGTCAAGCCTGCGGTAGCGGAGAATCAGCTCCAGCTCCTCGGTATCGGGCATCTCCGGCAGTGCCTCTCCCTCTATCATACTCTCCACGGGAACGCCAAGCTCACGGCATATCTTCACCATCAGGTCAAAATCCACCTTCTGATTGTCACGCTTGAGCATACTGTACAGGGTCTGTTGGGGTATCTCCACTCTGCGGGCAAGCTCACTTACGGAGACGCCCCGTTCGCTTAGAATATCCTTCAATGTTGAGCCTCTCATTTCGCACCAACCTTTCCGACTTAACAATATCACAGCCCGAATATTATGTCAAGGAATAACACCTGTAGTGTCATTTATGTTATTGCATAGTTGACATATGCTGTCCGGGAGGGTAACATTTTCATATAAGTATAAATATTGTAAATAAGCTCAGAAGGAGAAAAGCATGGCACAGGAGTTTTCCAAAAACAAAAAACCCGTCAAAAAAACCGAACCGCCGTCCGGGGACGGTAAGCGGGCTGTCAAAAAGGGCGGCAAGAAGAAAAAGAAAAGAGCCCTTAAAATAAACAAGGATCTGCTTGTTATCCTTCCGGGCTCTGCGCTTCTTATCGCCGCCATGGCAGTTACGAATACATACGGGCACCTGAACATGTGGCTGAAGCTGGCCATCTTCCTTGTGCCCTATCTTGTCTGCGGCGCAGAGGTTCTCCTTGAAGCAGGTGAAAAGCTTTTTCGGGGCGAGCTGCTGGACGAGGATTTCCTGATGTCCGTCGCATCCATAGGCGCTCTGTGCCTCGGGGAATATGCCGAAGCCGTGGCAGTCATGCTGTTTTTCCGTATCGGCGAGGCCTTTGAGGAGAGAGCCGAGGATAAAAGCCGCCGCTCCATATCACGCCTTATGGATATCCGTCCTGACTACGCCTGCGTGGAGCAGGGAAATCAGATCGTCAAGGTTGACCCTAAACGAATCCGTGTCGGCACGGAGATAATCGTCAGCCCCGGCGAGAAAATACCCCTTGACGGCGTAATAACCTACGGCAGTACCACCGTGGATACCTCCTCCCTCACCGGAGAATCCATGCCCAGAAGAGCCCGGGCGGGTGACAGCGTTACCTCCGGCTGTGTAAATATTTCCGGTCTCATCCGTGTGAGGGTAACCAGCATTTTCTCCGAATCTACCGTATCCAAGATACTGAAGCTTGTGGAGGATTCCGCCGCCAACAAGTCGGAGCAGGAGAAATTCATCACCTCCTTTGCACGGGTATATACCCCGGTGGTGGTGGGCTTTGCCCTGCTGCTGGGCGTCGTACCCTCCCTCATAACAGGAGACTGGGCGGAGTGGATACGCCGTGCCCTCATCTTCCTCGTCATATCCTGCCCCTGCGCTCTGGTCATCAGTGTGCCTCTGACCTTCTTCAGCGGAATAGGCGGAGCATCCCGTGTGGGCATCCTTATAAAGGGCTCAAACTACATTGAAAGTCTGTCTAATGCCAATATCGTTGTGCTGGACAAGACGGGCACCGTGACTCAGGGCAGCTTCTCCGTCACTCATACCGAGCCGGTGGGCGTAAGCTCGGACACTCTTCTCTTCTTTGCCGCCTGCGCAGAATGCTACTCTAACCACCCCATCGCCCTGTCTCTTCGCAGAGCCTGCAAGGAGCGCATAGAGCCGGGCTGTGTCTCCGATGTGCGTGAAATACCCGGGCGGGGCATCTCTGCCACGGTCTACGACCGCAAGCTGCTGGTGGGCAATGAAAAGCTCATGAGAACCAACAACATAAGGTGCCTTAACCCCGAAGTAAACGCCACCGTAGTCCATGTGGCTGCCGACGGTGATTATATGGGCTATATCGTCATAGACGACCGCATCAAGAAGGGCGCCAAGGAATCCGTAAAGGCTCTGCACGGCCTCGGCGTGGAAAAAACCGTCATGCTCACGGGTGACAACGGAGCCACCGGGCGAGCTGTCGCCTATGCCCTGGGCGTAAACGACGTTATGACGGAGCTTCTCCCTCAGGACAAGGTCACTGCGGTGAAGGAGCTTATGCGTGAAAACAGCGGCGGCAAGCTTGTCTTCGTGGGCGACGGTGTTAACGACGCACCTGTAATCGTTAATGCCGATGTGGGCATCGCCATGGGCGTAATGGGCTCCGACGCCGCCATTGAGGCAGCCCATGTTGTCCTCATGGATGACGATATCCGCAAGCTCCCCCTGTCCATCACAATCGCAAAGCGCACCATGAGAATAGCACGGCAGAACGTGTGGTTTTCTCTGGCGGTCAAGCTTATAGTGCTCATCTTAGGGGCTTTCGGCATTGCAAACATGTGGATGGCAGTGTTTGCCGACGTTGGTGTGCTGATACTGGCGCTGCTCAACGCCGCCCGTGCCATGATAATCCCCGAATACGACGGTTAAGTGTTATGAACGTATACGATTTTGACGAAACAGTTTACTATCCCGATTCCTCCTACTCCTTCATCAGATGGAGCCTCGCAAAGCGTCCGTGGCTGTTTTTCCTCTGGGCTCCGGCAGTAATACTGTTCGGACTCGGTTTTCTCTTGCGCATCGGCACAAAGGAGCGCTTCAAATGGGCGCTGTTCGGTGTGGTGCGCCACATAGACGACATTGATGCCGAGGTTGAACGTTTCTGGGAGACCCATTCAGACGGCTTCTGCGACTGGTATCTCAGGCAGAAGACTCCGGACGATCTAATAATATCCGCATCCCCCGAATGGCTCCTGAAGCCCGTCTGCGATAAGCTGGGGGTTAAGCTCATCGCCTCCCCTCTGGACAAGCACACGGCAGTCACCCACGGTCTGACCTGCTCAGGCAGGGAAAAGGTCCGCCGCTTCTATGAGGAGTATCCCGATGGCGTAATAGAGAACTTCTATTCCGATGCCATGCGTGACGCTCCCGTAGCCGAGATTGCAAACCACGCCTATAAGGTAGTCTCCCGAGGTCAGAAGCTTATCCCATGGCCGGAGAAATAAAAATTAAAGCCCGTGCAAAGCACGGGCTTTAATTTTGCTCGTCAAAGAGGCCAAAACGACTTCTTTGACGAATTTTTTCACTCCGTCCTGTGTCAGATAACTCCGGCAAGGACGAGGAACAGCAGCACGAAGGTCGCCAGCACCACAAGCGCAAAAACGGTTCCTCCCAGAGAGAATTTACCCTTCTGACCGCCTGTGGAGGGCTCCACCAGCTTTGCCTTGCGGAGAGCGCCGACAATGGGCTTATACAGCAGCAGGGCAAGACCTGCATTTATTCCGCCTTTGATGAGGTTGAAGGGCAGAAACACACCGGCAAGCATACCTGCAACGACCTCACGTTCAACTCCCATGTACATGGGGGTAATGATGTAGTTCCACAGCAGCATGCATACGGTCATGAGCACCACGCCGAGGCCGAGGCCCACTATAGCGCCCTTATAGGAGCGGTTTGTTTTGTACAGCCATGCCGCAGGAACGGCGAAGGCACAGCTTGCAAGCACATTCATGAGGAAGCCGATAGGTCCTGTGGTACTGATGGATATCATCTCAATGAAGGATACGATGAGCGCTATGATGGCACTTGCGGCGGGGCCCATGATGAAGCCCGCAATTACAATAACGGCGTCCTTCGGCTCATAGCTCAGAAAGCCCGCCACATTGGGGATGACCTTGGCGATAAGCACCGAAATAAAGCTCACCGCGCAGAACATTGCCACAACAGTTATGTACTTTGTGGTCATTTTGGGTTTTTGCATTTTTATACCTCCGAAAAAATGAAATTCGCCCGAAAGAAATATCTTTCAGGCGCTCAAAAATCATTCTTTGAACATCTTCTTCCATCCAGACTATACTGTCGGTACCGGAATCACACCGGTTCATGCCATATGGCTCGCGGACTTTACCGCCGGTCGGGAATCACACCCTGCCCTGAAGATATCTATTCGGTTGGCATTATTATAGCGCAGCAGGCCAAAATGTCAATACCCATTTGACATTTTTATTATCATGGTCTACAATCCAACTGAGGTGATCTCATGGAATACGGAAAAAGCTGCTGCTTCACCGGGCACCGTCCCTCGAAGCTGCCATGGAAATATAACGAAGCCGATCCCCGATGCATAGCCTTCAAGGAGAAGCTCTCTGCCGTCACGGAGGCAGTGTACGAATCCGGCATCAGCCATTTCATAACAGGCATGGCCGCAGGCTGTGATATGTACTGTGCCGAGGCGGTCATCGCTCTACGCCGTCGGCACCCGGATATAACGCTGGAGGCCGCCGTACCCTACGACGGGCAGGAAGCAAGGTGGAACTCTGCCCTGCAGGAGAGATATAGGCGCATACTCTGCGAGTGCAATACCGTGACCCTCCTTCGGGACAGCTACAGCCCCGACTGCATGATGAAGCGCAACCGCTACATGGTAGACCATTCATCGGTGCTCATAGCCTGCTACGGCGGCGAATCGGGCGGGACACGGAACACTATAAAATACGCCACGGATAAGGACAAGGAAATAATCCAGCTGTCCGTGCTATGAGGATTATACTATAAAAGAGTTTATATATGCCGGAAAATATAACGGCAATCCCGACACTCTGCCCCGCAGGGAGCATCCCGAGGGTGCGGTTCAGTTTAAGGAGCCTGAAATGAACCGCTTTGTCCTTATTGCAAATATAGGCGCCGCGGTGGTCACCGTCGTTCTTCTTGCCCTTGTCATTCTTCGAGGACATGCCTATTTGCTGCGGAGCCCCATCTCTCTGATAGCCGCATGCTTTGCTCCCCTGCTGACCATGCTCCCTCATGAGCTTCTGCACGGCGTCTGCTTTCGGGGGATTGTGTATATGTACACCAATCTCAAGAAGGGCATGCTCTTCGTCATAGGCACCGAGGACATGAGCAGATCACGCTTTGTATTTTTAAGTCTTCTTCCAAACATCGTATTCGGCTTTATTCCCACGCTGCTGGGGCTGATATTCCCTAAGCTTGTCCTGCTCGGCGTATTCGGCGCACTCTGCACCGGTATGGGCTTCGGCGACTTCATAAACGTGTATAACGCCCTGACTCAAGTGCCTGAGAACGCTCTGACCTATCTCAGCGGCTTCCACTCCTACTGGTATATAAAAAGCTGAATCATAGTTTGGGTAGTCTCGACCTCACTAACTTGCATTTCAAATAAAACTGTACTACCACTGCACTACATATTAGCACACACATAGCGTATAGGTACTGACTATTATCAATTAGTCCTCTAAGCAACTGTACACATACAACATGAATCAAGTAAAACTCAAAGCTATTGTTTCCTATCCACGAAAACAACCTTGTTTTTATGCTGAAAAACGCAGTATATGTATAGCTCATCAGCGAAAACACAATCGCACAAACCGGCTGAATTATTCCGTGTCTGCCAGCCCCAATAAATAGTAGGCTAAATACAATCGCCAAGCCTATATAATATATATAT
>JABUSQ010000115.1 GCA_021442665.1 Oscillospiraceae bacterium | reverse complement strand
TTGGTGCCGGTGACCGGACTCGAACCGGTACGGAGAAACCCCCAGAGGATTTTAAGTCCGCCGTGTCTACCATTCCACCACACCGGCATACCGATGATATTTTAGCACCTCGTTTCCGCAATGTCAATAATTTCGGAAATGCTTCCGTAAGTCTTGCACAATGTGACATAATTTGATATGATAATTTAATAATAAATTAAAATAAAGTAGTGTTTGTGTATGAATTACAATAAATGGAAAGTTGCAGAGGCGGAGGCTGAAAGACCCTCGGCTCTGCTTGCTGCGGGCTATAATCCGCTGCTGGCGTCTCTGCTTAATCTGCGTGGGATAAGCGAGCCCGGAGAAGCGGAGCGATTCCTTTACGGTGGAGCGGAGATTCTCGAGGAGCCCTTACTCATGAAAGGAATGCCGCAGGCGGTGAAGCGTATCAGAGCCGCCATTGAGAGAAGGGAGTGCCTTGCGGTCTACGGTGACTACGATGTGGACGGCATTACCTCAACCTGCCTGCTGACAGACTGGCTCAGAAGCATGGGACTTGTCTGCCATTCCTACATTCCCGACCGCATTAAGGAGGGCTACGGCTTAAACTGCGGAGCCATCGAAAAACTGAAAAATATGGGCGTAAGCCTTATAATCAGCGTGGACTGCGGTATCACCGCCGCGGAGGAGGCTGATTTTGCCCGCAGACTCGGCGTTGACCTTATCATTACCGACCATCATGAGTGCCGTGAACAGACCCTGCCTGTAGCGTGCGCAGTCATCGACCCCAAGCAGGAGGGCTGCGGATATCCCAATAAGGACCTTGCGGGCGTGGGAGTTGCCCTGAAGCTTGCCTGCGCAGTTGAAGGTGACAGCAGCTCGGTCATCGATCGTTATGCGGATATTGCCGCTATAGGTACCGTTGCCGATGTGGTGCCCCTGACCGGAGAAAACCGATACATCGTCAGGAGAGGTCTTGCGAAGCTGGAGGACTCCCCGCGGTTGGGCATCGAGGCTCTGCTGAAGGAGTCGGGAGCGGCGGACAGGAAGGTGTCCTCCTCCACCATAGGCTTCAGCCTTGCACCCAGACTTAATGCCGCAGGCAGACTGGGATGCGTGGATGTGGCGCTGGAGCTGCTGATGACGGAGGAGCCCGCGGCGGCCGAAAGGCTTGCCGCTGAGCTGTGTGAACTGAATCGCCGAAGGCAGAGCCTTGAAACGGATATCTGGCAGGAGGCCTGCGACATGATGGAAGCTCAGCAGAAGGATACTCCCATTGTCCTGTCCAGCGAACGTTGGCATCAGGGTGTTATCGGTATCGCCGCATCTAAGCTTGCCGAGCAGTACGCTCTGCCCACTGTGATGATATGCCTTGACGGAGACAAGGGCAAGGGCTCCTGCCGAAGCTACGGAGGCTTCAACATCTTCGACGCGCTTTCTGCCTGCTCGGAGCATCTTGAGGGCTTTGGCGGTCATGCTCTGGCTGCGGGACTGAACATAAAAAGAGACAAGCTGGGCGCCTTCTGCAGAGCATTTGCGGAATACTACAGAATAAACAGACCCCGGGAGCTTCCCACTCTGAGCTGCGACCTTTGTATCAGAGAGCCTGAAATGCTTTCCGTTGAGAATGTAGAGTCGCTGAGCATACTGGAGCCCTTCGGCAGCGGAAATCCCCGACCCCTGTTGTGCATCAAGGGCGCAAGACTGGATAAGCTCACCCCCATAGGCGGAGGGAAGCATCTGAGAATTTCCGTGAGCTTCAGAACGCAGGGCTTTGAATGCGTGTTCTTCTCCCATACGGAGTCCGACGTGAGAGTCAGAGAGGGTGACTGCGTAGATCTGGCCTTCACACCGCAGATAAACGAATTCCGATTCAGAAAAAGCGTTCAGCTTCAGCTTTCCGCCATTAAAAGGCACGACGGCAGAGAGCTGTGCGGTGAAATCTTAGGGGGAAGCCCTGAGCTTTGGGAGGCTGCTGCCTTCTGCCCGGACCGCCCCAGCTTTGTTAAGGTGTGGCGGAGACTGGAGTCCGAGGGTGGAAGAGTGGCAAGAGACCTGGACGGAGTTATGCGACAGTGTCCATACGGTGTGGAGCCCGAGAAATTCTGCATATGCCTTGTGGCTCTGAGTGAACTTGGGCTTCTGGGTGAGCCGGAACGGGGTCTCGTCTACGGCGCAAGGATGACGAAGAATTCACAGAAGGTCAGGCTTGAGGATTCGGAGCTTATTAAAAAACTGAGGGCAAGGCTGAATTATGGACGATAACAGAGCAATGGTGGGGGACGGCGGGATAAAAGACCCCCAACTGATGTATGAAAATCTCATAAGCAAAATACGGACAAGCTGTCCCGAAATGGACATGGGCAGGATCAGAGCCGCCTACGATACCGCTTGCCTCGCCCACTCCGGTCAGCTGCGCCGAGACGGTTCGCCCTATGTGACCCACTGCGTGGCGGCGGCGGATATTTCCGTGGATATGGGACTGGATGAGGATTCCGTGGTGGCTGCTCTGCTCCACGATGTAATCGAGGACACGGAGCTGGGCTATGCGGACATCGCCCGCCAGTTCGGTGAGCCCGTTGCGGATATCGTGGAGGGCGTTACAAAGCTCACCCGTGTGCAGTACACCAGCAAGGAAGACGAGCAGATGGAAAATCTGCGGAAGATGCTCATGGCAATGGCCAAGGACATCCGTGTTATCCTGATAAAGATTGCCGACCGCCTGCATAATATGCGCACCATGGCATATCAGAGCGAGGAAAAGCAGCGGTCAAAATCCCTTGAGACCATGGAGATTTATGCTCCCATTGCACACCGTCTCGGTATGCAGAGGGCAAAGTGGGAGCTGGAGGATCTGGCGCTCATGTACCTCGACCCCACAGGCTACAGAGAGATAACCGACGCGCTGGATTCCCGTATGCCCACCCTCATCGATTTCATGTCCAAGATGGAGTTGAAGATAAAGACACGCCTTGAGGAAGAGGGTATGCAGGTTAGCATATCCAGCCGCATAAAGCACATCTACAGCATTTATCGCAAGATGTACACTCAGAAGCTGGATCTGAACGGCATTTTCGACCTCTGCGCCTTTCGGGTCATCGTAGATAATATCTCCGACTGCTACAACGTTCTCGGCGTGATACACTATATGTTCAAGCCCGTGCCCGGCAGATTCAAGGACTATATCTCCACGCCCAAGCCAAATATGTATCAGAGCCTGCATACAACGGTCATCGGCTCCGAGGGAATTCCCTTTGAGGTGCAGATACGGACCTGGGATATGCACCACACTGCTGAATACGGCGTCGCCGCCCATTGGAAATATAAGATGGGTGACGGAAATGTCCGCGCCGGTGACGAGGATAAATTCGCATGGGTGCGCAGGCTTCTTGAAAGCCAGCAGGAATCCGATGCCACGGACTTTTTCCACAACCTGAAGATAGATATGTTCGCCGACGAGGTCTTCGTATTCTCACCCAAGGGCGACGTTATAAATCTTCCGGCGGGAGCAACACCTATAGATTTTGCCTATTCCATCCACTCAGCCATAGGCAACAGCATGGTGGGAGCCTCCGTCAACGGCAGGATAGTGACCTTTGACCATGTTCTGCAGAACGGTGACATTGTGGAGGTGCGCACGGCGAAAAACGCCCCCGGACCCAGCCGCGACTGGCTGAGCATCGCAAAAAGCGGCTCTGCAAGAACGAAGATAAAGCAGTGGTTCAAGAAGGAACGCCGGGAGGAGAATATCGCCCGGGGCCACGATATTTTCGAAAACGAGCTTCGCAACCGAGGCATGCGCATGGAGGATATCACCGACGAGGAGGTACTCCCCATCCTGCTGAAAAGGGTCGCCTATGCCAACCTTGAGGAGATGTACGCAGCCATCGGCTACGGAGGAATCACCGCCACCAGAACGGTCAACCGCATGAAGGACGAGTTGGCACGCATCCACCACTCCGCAGAGAAAAAGACCGCTCTGGAAAAGGTGACGGAGGCAGCCGAGCGCAGAGAGACCAATGCAAAGAAAAATGCCCGTCCCGTACACGGAATACTGGTGGAGGGACTGGACAACTGCCTTATAAAATTCTCCCGCTGCTGTACTCCGGTGCCCGGCGACGAGGTCATCGGTTTTATAACCCGGGGGGAGGGTGTGTCAATACACCGCAGGGAATGCAGGAACTATAAGCGCAATGCGGAAAACCCGGCAGACCTGGGACGCTGGATAGAGGTGGACTGGGCTGACAACATTACCGAACGCTACACCACAGGCATCACCGTGGTTTCCCACGAACGCAGCGGACTTGTCATGGACATCGCCACGGTGCTGAATTCCCTGAACTCAAAGGTCAGGACTTTGAATGCGAGAGATATAGAGGGCAGCCGCTCTATAGTTAACATAACGCTTGAAATCAAGGGCATAGAGGAGCTGCGCATGGTCATAAACAAGCTGTCCTCCATCAGAGGCGTCAGCGAGGTAAGCCGAAACGGCAACTGAGAAAGGAATAAAAATGAGAGCAGTATTGACAAGAGTAGACAACGCCTCCGTATCCATAGGCGGAGAGGTTAAAAGCAGCATCGGCAAGGGCTTTCTCGTGCTTCTGGG
This sequence comes from Oscillospiraceae bacterium, assembly GCA_021442665.1. Lineage (GTDB taxonomy): Bacteria > Bacillota > Clostridia > Oscillospirales > Oscillospiraceae > F23-B02. Next base: position 17,787 of record JABUSQ010000115.1, on the reverse strand, counting down.
CGTTCATCAGGAGGATGAGGAGAAGGAGGCAATAAAGATAGCGGACAAGATATGCGGGCTCCGCATATTCCATGATGACGAGGGCAAAATGAACGTAAACCCCGCAGATGCCGGAGCGGAGCTTCTGATAATAAGCCAGTTCACCCTGTTTGCCGACTGCAAATCACGAAGACCGGGCTTTTCCAAGGCGGCACGTTCCGACAAAGCCATACCCCTTTACGAAAAGGTCATCGCTGAGTGCGAGGCAAGAGGCTTTAAGGTGGGCACCGGTGAGTTCGGCGCCGAGATGAAGGTGGAGTCCGTCAATGACGGCCCAGTGACTATAATTCTTGATACAAAGGAGCTGTAAGTATGCTTATTAAGACCCTGCCCGTGGGACAGCTGGAGACAAACTGCTATATCGTCACCGATGAGGATACTCTGGAGTGTGCGGTCATCGACCCCGGCGATGAGAGCAATACCATTATGGACTATATCGAGAGAAACAGGCTCAGCTGCAAGGCTGTGCTGCTTACCCATGGCCATTTTGACCATGTGGGAGCCGTGGAAGGAGTTCTTGCGGAGACCGGTGCGCAGCTCTACGTCAATCCAAGAGACGAGGGCCATGCCGTGGGCATGAGCGGCATGAAATTCAAGATGCCCGAGGGCGGTAAATATTACGATGAGGGCGATATCGTCAGGGTCGGTGGCGTACGCTTCGGCGTTCTTGCGACCCCCGGGCACACTCCCGGCAGCGTTACCCTGCTATGCGGCGACGACAGGTCAAAGCAGGACGTGCTGTTCACCGGCGACACCCTGTTCAGAGGCTCCTGCGGCAGAACGGATTTTCCCGGAGGCTCCATGCAGGAGGAGATGCGTTCTCTGAGAAAGCTGTGCATGCTGCCCGGCGACTATGAGGTCTATCCCGGACACATGGACAGCACCACCCTTGAGCGGGAGCGGCGCTTCAATTACTACTGCCGTGAGGCAATGGCGAATTACTGATATCGGAGACATATATGCTGAAAGCAATTCTGTACACCTTCGGCACAGCGCTTCTGCCGGTGCTGGAGATAAGGGGAGCAATTCCCGTGGGTGTGGCGAAGGGACTTGACCCGTGGCTTGCCTATGCCGTGGGCGTCATTGGGAATATGCTGCCCATCCCTATCCTCATTCTGCTGACCCGGCAGGTCATAGGATGGCTGAAAAAGCACAACATCCTTGTGCGCTTTGCCTCGTGGTTGGAGCGCAAGGGTGAGGAAAAGGCGGAGCAGGTCAGAAAATACAGCTTCTGGGGATTGCTCATACTGGTGGCGATACCCCTCCCGGGAACAGGAGCATGGACGGGAGCGCTGGTGTCATCACTGCTCAATATGCGTCTGAAGGACGCACTCCCCGCAATTTTTCTGGGCGTACTTATCGCAGGGCTTATAGTTCTTGCCGTTACCTTCGGCGTAATTACCGTGGGAGGCATGTAATAATAACCGCCATTCCGAAAAAACGGCGGCTATTGAATATGAAAAGCCTCCGTTCCGGACAGGAACGGAGGCTTTCTTGTATTATCGCATGCCCTTTTCGTAGGGGATGCCTTCAGCCTTGGGAGCACGGGAGCGCTTGGAGGTGAGGGCAAGCACCAGAAGGGAGATAATGTAGGGCATCATGTTGTATACGCCGCTGGGGATGTTCATCTGAGCAAGGACGGGGAAACCGGAGTAAACATTGCTCAGTGCGCGGAACAGACCGAAGAGCAGACCTGCCCATGCGATGTGCTTGGGCTTCCACTGACCGAAGATCATGACAGCCAGAGCGAGGAAGCCGAAGCCCGCAACGCCGTTTTCAAACTTCCACTGGCTGACGCCTGCGGTGATATAAACTATGCCGCCCAGACCGCCCAGAGCACCGGAGAGGAGAACGCCCGCCCAGCGCATCTTTATGACGTTGATGCCGACGGACGCCGCAGCCTGAGGATGCTCGCCGCATGCCATAAGGCGCAGACCGAAGCGGGTCTTGTACAGCATGACTGCCACTGCCACCAGTGCGATAAGAGCAATAAGCATGAACCAGTTGAACTCGAAGCCGCCGATGTTTACGAGAAACGCCTTCTTCTCGGCAATATAGGATATCTCGGAGGACACGTTGTCGGGATTTTCGGCGGTGTTGATAGCCTTGACAATGACCGTCGCGGCAGCCACGCCAAGCATATTCAGGGCCGTGCCGACGATGGTCTGGTCTGCCTTGAAATTGATGCACGCCACGGCAAGAAGGGCTGAATAAAGCATGCCGGACGCAACTGCTGATATCACGGTGACGAGTATCATGGAGAGTGCGCTGACTTCCGGAGACATGTATTTCATGGCAAGAGCACCGCCGAGAGCGCCGATGACCATGATGCCCTCAAGACCGAGGTTGATGACACCGGAATGCTCGGAGATACAGCCGCCCAGAGCGACAAGTATAAGAACGGAAGCGAAAATCAGAGTGTACTGAAGAAGTAATATCATTTCTTGTCACCTCCGTCAGTATTTTCGGAAACAGGCAAGGCGTTTTCTGCGGCCTTGGCTTTTGCGGCCTTTCGTTCCTCGCTCTTTGCGATGCGGGAATTCATGAATACCTTGAAGAACATCACGAAGCCGCAAAGATAAATGATGATGGAGGAGATAAGGTCGGATATCTGGGAGCAGTACATTGTCTTGTCAACGTAGCCGCCACCGTTGGTGATGTGCTGAATGAAGAAGGAGGAGAGCAGGGAGCCCAGAGGATCGAGGCAGCCAAGGAAGGCTGCGGCGATGCCGTTGAAGCCCATGCTCGGGACGGAGGACTGAGAGCAGGACCACTGCTCGATACCGGTGAGGTACAGGAGACCTGCGCCCATACCCGCAAGACCGCCGCCGATGACGAGAGTGATGATTATGTTGCGCTTTTCCTTCATACCGCAGTATTTAGCGGCATTCTTGTTGTTGCCGGTGGCCTTGAGCTCATAGCCGAAGCGGGTCTTGTTGAGGATAATGGAGATGGCTACGGCGAAGATAATGGCAAGGGGAATGGCGATGGTGACATACTGGTTGTCGCCGAAAAGCTTATCCAGACCCATGTTGGGGAGGATAGCCTTGGTGTTGAAGCTGGTGATGTTGTTGGTATAGGGGCTGGAGGGCTCCTTGACCTTGGTAAGCAGCATGTTTACGGAGTAAAGACCTATCCAGTTGAGCATGATGCCGGAGATGACCTCGTTGACATTGCAGTATGCCTTGAGAGCGCCGGAGATAGCACCGAATACGGCACCGGCGGCGATGGCGAGGATGAGGCAGGTGAGCCAGCCGCAGTTCCATGCCAGGGCACCGTAGATGGCGGCACCTGCGCCTGCGACATACTGACCGGCAACGCCGATGTTGAACAGACCTACCTTATAGGCAAACAGAATGGACATGGAGCACATTGCAAGAGGTGCAGCCTTGACCAGAGTTGTGCCGAAATACTTGGCGCGCATAGGTCCTGCGGGCCAGAAGAAGAAGTTTTTGATAACGTCGGTTATGGCCTTCCATGCGCCGTCGGGATTAATGAACAGCAGCACGATATAGCCGATGAGCATGCCCAGAATGACGCATATCAGGGAGGACAGCAGAGACTGGAGGGCATTGCTCTTGAGAATATTTTTCTTTTTCATTCCGCCACCTCATCTCTCTTTGCGCCGGCCATATAAAGACCGAGCTCTTCCTGAGTAGTCTTCTTGGGGTCGAGCTCGCCCACGATCTCACCCTCGTACATGACAAGGATGCGGTCGGGAACGTCCATGACCTCGTCCAGCTCGAGGGATACCAGCAGACAGGCCTTGCCTGCGTCACGCTGAGCGATAAGCTGCTTGTGAACTCCCTCGATAGCACCTACGTCAAGACCGCGTGTGGGCTGAACAGCCACCAGCAGGTCGGGATTCTTGTCTATCTCACGGGCTATTATAGCCTTTTGCTGGTTGCCGCCGGACATGCTGCGGCTGGCGGTGATGGGACCCTGACCGGAGCGGATGTCATACATCTCAATCAGACGGTTTGCATAATCGCGAATGGGCTTGCGCTTTAAGAAGCCACTCTTAGAGGTGAAGCTCTCGGTAAAGTAGGTTTGAAGAATGAGGTTATACTCCAGAGAGTAGTCAAGAACAAGACCATGCTTGTGTCTGTCCTCGGGGATATGGCTCATACCGGAGACACTGCGCTTGCGGATGGACGCTTTTGAGATGTCGTTACCCTTGAACAGTATTTTTCCGCTCTTCACAGGCTCAAGACCTGTCAGACCATAGACAAGCTCAGTCTGACCGTTGCCGTCGATACCGGCAAGGCAGACGATCTCGCCCTTGCGAACCTTGAAGGATACGTTCTTTACAGCGTCGTTTTTATGAGCCTTGGAGGCAACGGTGAGCCCCTGAACCTCGAGAACGACTTCGCCGGGGTTTGCTTCTTCCTTTTCCACGTGGAAGTTGACGTTGCGTCCCACCATCATTGCGGAGAGGCTCTCCACGGTGGAGTCCTTGGTGTTCACGGTGCCGATGTACTTGCCCTTGCGAAGCACGGTGCAGCGGTCGGCGACGGCCATTATCTCGTTGAGCTTATGGGAGATGAAGAGGATTGATTTGCCCTCGGCGGCAAGATTCTTCATGATCTGCATGAGCTCGTCAATCTCCTGCGGTGTGAGAACTGCAGTGGGCTCGTCAAAAATAAGAATCTCGTTATCACGGTAGAGCATCTTGAGAATCTCAGTTCTCTGCTGCATGCCTACAGTGATGTCCTCGATGATGGCATCGGGGTCTACCATAAGACCGTACTTTTCGGAAAGCTCAACAATCTTCTTGCGAGCTTCGCTTTTTACGATGAAGCCGCCCTTGGTGGTGGGCTCGTCGCCCAGAATGATGTTGTCAAGAACGGAAAAGCACTCGACCAGCTTGAAGTGCTGATGAACCATGCCGATGCCCAGTGCATTTGCGTCGTTGGGGTCGTTTATCTTGACCTCCTTACCGTCCTTTTTGATGATGCCCTTTTCCGGCTGATACATACCGAAAAGAACGCTCATCAGAGTGGATTTGCCAGCGCCGTTTTCTCCCAGCAGAGCATGTATTTCGCCCTTTTTGAGCTGAAGAGTGATGTTGTCATTGGCGATTATACCCGGAAATACTTTTGTGATGTTAAGCATTTCTATGGTGTATTGCTCTTCCAAGCTTGATTCCTCCCCGTTTCATAATTTTACGAAATTATAATACAATAAACAGCGACATATTTCAAACAAAAAAATTAATATTTGAAGAAATTTTGAATAAAAAAAGAGACAGGCAGTGCCTGTCTCTTTAGTGCTGATTGAATTACTTGATCTGACCCTGATCGTCAATGGTGACGTTGGTGACTGCGGGCATTGCGTCGGTGCTGTTGGAGACAACGACGTCGCCTGCGAGCATTGCGGCAACCAGTGCAGCGTAGTCTTCCTCAGTAAAGCCTTCGGCAAACTGAGTGGACTCAGCAAGCTGTACATAGTTCTCAACGGGGTTCTCGGAAACAAGACCCAGAGTCTGGATCTGGCCGCCGTAGTTTGCCCAGTTGCCTGCAGCGATCTCGCTGAGCAGGGTGTTAACGGTTGCTGCAAGACCCTTGGTTGCGGAGGTGAGGGTGATGCCGTCGCCGTAGAGGCCGTTGATAACGCCTGCCTGGTCGGTGTCAACACCGATGACCTTGGCGTCAACCTTAGAGCAGGCTTCGCCGACAGAGGTGAAGATGCCGCCGCCGCAAGCGAAGACAATCTCGGTGCCTGCATTGTACCAGGTATCCATAACAGCGGTGATGTCGCCGTCGCCGTAGAACTGGCCGCCGTAGACATACTTCAGCTCGACCTGCTTGTCAAGCTCTGCTGCTGCTGCGTCAACGCCCTGAACAAAGCCGTAGCCGTAGCGGATAACTGCGGGAACTGCCATGCCGCCAAGGAAGCCGAGCTTCTCGTAGCCGAGCTTAACTGCTGCGTAGCCTGCCATGTAGCCGCTGAGCTCTTCCTGATATACAGCGCAGAATACATTGTCTGCAATGTGCTCGGGATTGTTTGCGTCGATGAGGTCGGTGCGGTTGCCTGCCTCGTCGTGGTTGTAGAAGGAGTCGAAGAGGTCCCACTCGGAAACGTCAAGGCCTACGAACTTAACCTCGGGGTACTTGTCCTGAACGGCAGCGATGGCGCCGGCGAATGCATAGCCGGGAAGCACGACTACGTTGTAGCCTTCTGCAACTGCCATCTCAATCATCTCCACACGGGCTGCGGTGGAGTCATCGGTGGGCTTGTAGTACTTGAAGGCAACATCGTTGGTTGCGCAGTAGAGCTTGCATGCCTCGTAGGTGGTCTGGTTGAAGGACTGGTCGGTGATATCGCCGTAGTCGGTAACCATTGCAACCTTCATCTCTGCCCCTACGGGCTCGCCGCTCTCTTCGGGCTTGGGATCTTCCTGGTTGCCGCCGCAGGCGCAGAGAGCAAAGACCATGCAGAGTGCGAGAATCAGTGCGAGAAATCTTTTCATGTTTTTTCCTCCGTAAAATTTTTGTTTTTTACAACAAATATGTATGGTAATATCCATAGCAGGGCTATTATATCACCTAATATCAAGCTAAAGCAAGAGAAAATTATATTTTTGCATTAAATGTAAAAATATAAACCTTAAAGCTCCGCCATTTTTACGGCAGTGTCAAGAGCTATCTCTATCATACGGGTGAGAGAGGTCTGACGCTCCTCGGCAGGGAGGTATTCGTCACGGTAGAGGTGGTCTGAAATGGTGCAGATGCACAGACCTCTTTTGCCTGCGCGAGCTGCATTCATATACAGCGCTGCAGCCTCCATATCCACGGCAAGTACGCCCATGATCTTCCATTTATCGCTGCTGTCGCAGCCGGCGGGAGCGTAGAAGTTGTCAACGGAGAGGATGTTGCCAACCTTCATATCCACGCCGTTTTCCTTTGCCGCCTCCACAGACTTGGAGAGCAGCGTGTAGTCGGCTATTGGAGCGAAGGTGCCGTTGAGCTCAAACTGGTGGGCGAAGTTGGAGTCGGTGCAGGCGCCCTGAGCCGCCACAACATCCATGACCTTCAGCTCATCCTGCAGAGCACCTGCGGAACCGATGCGGATAATATTGTCTACATCAAAGAAATTAAACAGCTCGTAGCTGTATATTCCGATGGAAGGCAAGCCCATGCCGGAGGCCATGACGGAGACGGGAACGCCCTTCCATGTACCGGTATAGCCCTGAACGCCCCTGACATTATTGACGAGAACGGCGTTTTCGAGAAATTTTTCGGCAATCATTTTGGAACGCAGAGGATCGCCGGGCATCAGTATAGTTTTTGCAAAATCACCCGGTTTTGCGTTGATATGGGGAGTGGGAACAGACATATATCTTCCTCCTGAAATGTATTTGATGCAATTATATCAAAATTTGTTTAAATGTCAAATTGCAAGGAAGGAAAAAATATGATAAAATGCATTTAAACAAAATACGGGGGTTAGGATATGAGTGAAATCATGGTTATCGGCATTGCCGGAGGAAGCGGCAGCGGAAAAACCACCATCACAAGGAAGATAATGCAGAACTTCGGGAGTGACGTCAGCGTTATCTATCACGACAACTACTACAGAGAACATCACAGCATGAGCTATGAGGAAAGGTCAAGACTCAACTACGACCATCCCGATTCCTTCGAAACGGGGCTTCTGATAGAGCAGCTCAAAAAGCTCAAAAAGGGGGAGACGGTGCAGTGCCCCGTGTACGACTACACGACCCGTGACCGTTCATCAAAGACTGTCACCATTAAGCCGGCGAAGGTCATCGTGGTGGAGGGCATACTTATCTTTGAGAACAAAGAGCTCTGCGAACTCATGGATATAAAAATCTTCGTGGATGCCGATGCCGACGTTAGAATACTTCGCCGTGTTGTCCGTGACGTGCGTGACAGGGGCAGAAGTCTCGAAAGCGTTGTTAACCAGTACCTCAGCACGGTAAAGCCCATGCATGAGCAGTTTGTCGAGCCCTCCAAGCGCAAGGCGGATGTGATAATCCCCGAGGGCGGTCATAATCTGGTGGCACTTGAGATGGTGCTCCAGAGAGTAAGAGCACATCTTGCGAAATAATACGGAAACGAATATGGCAAAGTTATATTTTAAATACGGAGCTATGGGCTCCTCGAAATCCGCTCAGGCGCTCATAACCAAGTTTAACTATGAGGAGCTAGGCATGACCGTGTGGCTGATAAAGCCCAGTATCGACACCAGAGACGGTGCGGAGATAATCAAAAGCCGCATCGGACTGCAGGAAAAGGCACAGGTTATAACCCCCGAACAGAACATCGTGGAGGAGTACCGTCGTGCGGGCAGGCACAATGTGATAATCGCCGACGAGGCTCAGTTTTTCACGCCGGAGCAGATAGACCAGCTCAGGGAACTGGTCAACGACGAGGATATTCCCGTTTTGTGCTTCGGTCTGCGCACGGACTTCCTTACTCACCTTTTCCCCGGCTCAGGGAGGCTTATGGAGCTTGCGGACTCCCTGACGGAGATTAAAACAGTCTGCGCCTGCGGACGAAAGGCCACAGTGAACGCTAGGATTGATGAAAACGGCAGGGTAATCACCGAGGGTGATCAGGTTTTTCTCGGCGGTAATGACAGCTATATCGCTATGTGTCACAAGTGCTGGACGGACAGGATAAGAAGCCAGAAGGATCAGCTTTATATGTTTTAACGGAAAAAGTGCTATGGATGCCATAGCACTTTTTTGTTATATTCCAATGATATCCCGCACAATTTCGGGAGCTATCTTCACTACCCTGCGGTCGTAGGTGACAAGGCCGTTCACCTCGTCCTCCACGTCGGAAAGCTGAGTATACACGGCGGCGGCGAGCCCCTTTTCGTGAGCGGGTCTTATCTGCTCCGCATAGAGCCTGCGCAGAGCCTCCGTAAGCTCTTCAAGGCTTTTCAGCCTGCGGTAGCCGAAATTCTTTGCCCCGAAGGAATGCCCCTCACAGTAGTAATTGTAGCCGCCGAACTCCGTCAGCAGCACGGCTCGACCCCGTCTGTCGGGCTTGAAGACGTATTTTTTAAAATATACATGGAGACTCCTGATGTCGCCTATACCCTGATCGTGCCAGCCGGAGGCATGGTCAACGGTGCGGGTGGAGTCAAGTCCCCTGATGACGGAGCAGATGCGCTCGGAGTCAAACTGACCCCAGCCCTCATTGAAGGGTACCCACATGGCGATGCAGGGACAGTTGTAAAGATGCTTTATCATCTGCCTGAGCTCACGCTCGTACTGGATTCGGCCCGCCTCCTCCTCCCGGGCGAAGAGTCTGTAGCGGCTGTCCTTCAGATGCAGACCCGTCACAAGAGGCGCGGAGATGACGGCGGGTTTGTATCTGCCTCCGCCGTTAACCATGTCCTGCCACACCAGCATGCCCAGTCTGTCGCAGTGATAGTACCAGCGCAGCGGCTCCACCTTTATGTGCTTGCGGAGCATATTGAAGCCCATGCTCTTGGCGGTCTGTATGTCGAATATCATTGCCTCATCGCCGGGAGCGGTGTACATTCCGTCAGACCAGTAGCCCTGATCCAGCAGGCCGTTGTGAAACAGAGGCTCGTTGTTCAAAAACAGCCGTCGGACACCCTTTTCATCCAACTGAACTGAAAATTTCCGCATGGCAAAATAACTCTCCACACGGTCATCGCCGCAGACAACGGAAAAATCGTAGAGCTTCGGGTTGTCCGGCGTCCATGCCTCAAAGCCGGGGACGGGAATGACTGCGGGCAGTGGATAGTCCCGCCCACCGAACACCGCATGAGCGGGGCAGGAGCCGATGATATCCGCAGAAACCTCCACGGCGGCGTCGTCAAACCGGGGAGTGATGCGCAGAGCCTTGATATAGCAATCCGGCACGCACTCCAGCCATACGGTTTGCCATATACCGCTTTGGGGTGTGTACCAGATACCGCCTCGTTTGCTGCGCTGCTTTCCCCGGGAGTGGAAGGCTGTATCGGTGTCGTCCATGACACAGACAAGGAGGCTGTTCTTCTCCGCCAAAGCGTGGGTTATATCGCACTCAAAGGGGAGATAGCCGCCCACATGACTGCATATTTCTACATTATTTAAATATACCGTACATATCTGATCCACGGCTCCGAAATGGAGAAGGACTCTGCCTCCATGCCCGGGATGCTCAAATTCTCTGTGGTACCACAGATACTGTCCTGGCAGGAGAGACCTGCCAACTCCCGACAGCTCACATTCCGGTGAAAAGGGAACGAGTATCTTTCCGTCCCACTGGCTCGGCTCCATTCCGTCTATGCCGATGGCATAATCCCAGAGCCCGTTGAGATTTACATATCCGCCCCGAACCATCTGAGGCCGGGGATATTCGGTAAGCACCTTCTCCGTGTCAAGCTCTTCGCCCCACACTGTAAGCATAAGACAAACCTCCGTACATATTTGTTACTTTACAGTATACTACAGCCGTAGCGTTTTGGTAAGACCTATTTTGAAAATGCCAATCAATACCAAAAGTGCTGCAGAATGCAGTTTGTTAAAAAACTCACCAATTTGCACAGTTTGTTAATCATTTGACAGCGATTTTGGGGAAAATTATAGTAAAAAATGACGAAAACGCAAGTTTTAACCGTAGACACGCCCTATAGTTTATGTTATATTTAGGGTTGTCAAATAATAGAGAGGTGATGCAAATGCCATATAAGTTCCGCGGCGGCGTACATCCCAATTACATGAAGGCTCCTCAGGAAGAGGTAGTCGTAATTACACCGCCCAAAGAGGTTGTTGTGCCCATGGCACAGCACATCGGTGCTCCCTGCCAGCCCATTGTGGCAGTGGGTGATTATGTGAAAATGGGTCAGAAGGTCGGCGATAATACCGCTCCTCTCTGTGCTCCCGTTCATTCTCCCGTGTCCGGCAAGGTCATTAAGATAGAGCCCAGACTTCATCCGTTGGGCGATCTTATCCCTGCTGTCGTCATTGAAAACGACTTTCAGGACACCCCCTGCACGGATCTCGCTCCCCTTACCGAGGAGGAGCTGAAGGATCCCAACGCCATCTTTGCCAGACTCCGGGAGGCCGGTATCGTGGGCATGGGCGGCGCAATGTTCCCCACCGCCTTCAAGCTCAAGGGCGGCATCGGCAAGGTTGATACCCTCATCTGCAACGGCGCAGAGTGCGAGCCTTACCTGAACGGCGACCACTGGACCATGAAGCTCCATCCCGAAGAGATTCTCAAGGGCATCGAGATAGCGAGAGTTGCCTGCGGTCTGGACAAGGCCTACTACGGTATCGAAAAGAATAAGCAGGACGCCATTGACCTGCTCAATTCCCTTAATCCCGCCAAGTACGGTGTGGAAATCGTTCCCGAGGATGTGAAATATCCTCAGGGAGCTGAGAAAATGCAGATCAAGGCTATAACAAACCGTGAGGTACCCCCCGGAAAGCTCCCCGCCGACGTGGGCTGCAATGTAATCAGCACTCAGACTGCCTACGCTATTTACAGAGCCTGCTATGAGGGAGTGCCCTGCTATGAGCGTATCCTTACCGTGGGCGGCACCGCAGTTAATAAGCCCTATAACCTTCAGTGCCGTATCGGCACCTCCTTCCAGTACATCGCCGAGCAGTGCGGTGGCTTTGTAAGGACCCCCAGAAAGATTGTTCTGGGCGGACCTATGATGGGTCTTATCTGCACCGGTCTTGAGGCTGTGAACGTTAAGGGTACCGCAGGCATCCTGTTCTTCACCGAGGAAGAGGACAGAACCGTTGAAAATCCCGTCTGCATCCGCTGCGGTAAGTGTATTACCGTGTGCCCCATGGGTCTTGAGCCCGTGTATATGCATAACTACTTCAAGAAGGGTGACTTCGAGAATATGAAGAAGTACCACATTCTTGATTGCTTTGAGTGCGGAAGCTGCTCCTACAACTGCCCCGGCAGATTGCCGCTGACACACTCCTTTAAAACCGCAAAGCTTCTCTTCGCCGCCAAGGCAGCAGAGGAGAAGGCCCGTGCGGAAGCTGCAAAGAAGGAGGCTGAAAACAAGTGAAAGCAAGAGAAATTACCTTTGACGCTTCCTACCAGCCTCAGGTAAGGACAAAGACCGGGACCTCCAACATCATGCTTGATGTCATCATCGCTCTTGTCCCCGCCATGGCCGTAGGCGTATGGCAGTTCGGCGCACGCGTTCTGGCGCTGCTGGCTGTCTCCGTCGCCTCCGCCGTATTCTTCGAGTGGGCTTACCGCAAGCTCATGAAGAAGCCCGACTCCATCGGAGACCTCTCCGCCTGCATCACCGGCATCCTGTTGGTGCTCTGCCTGCCCGCCTCGGCCCCTCTGTGGATGCCCGTTGTGGGAACCTTCTTCGCAATCGTCGTCGTAAAACAGCTTTACGGCGGTCTCGGAAAGAATTTCGTTAACCCCGCTCTGGCAGGTCGTGCCTTCCTGTTCTTCTCATGGACAAAGCTCATGACCGACTGGGCAATTCCCAATGCTCTGCCCGCAGGCATGGCAGTGGACGGCGTATCCATGGCAACTCCTCTGAGCCTCATGAAGGCAGGTGAGGTGGTCAGCGCAAGCTACGGCTATGCTGATATGTTCATCGGCAGAATGCCCGGCAGCATCGGAGAGATCAGCGCGCTTGCTCTTCTCATCGGCGGTATCTACCTGCTGGCAAAGAAGGTCATAAGCTGGCGCATCCCCGTGGCATACATCGGCACTGTTGCCGTGCTCACCGTAGTATTCGGCAAGGCAGGCTACTCCAATGTTGACTGGATGATGTGCAATCTTCTCAGCGGCGGACTCTTCCTCGGCGCCATCTTCATGGCTACCGACTACTCCAGCAGCCCCGTAACTCTCAACGGCCAGCTTCTGTACGGCTTCGGCTGCGGTGCTCTCACCGTGCTTATCCGTTACTTCGGCGGCTTCCCCGAGGGTGTTACCTTTGCGATACTCATCATGAACCTCTGTGCATGGGCAATAGATAAGGCCACCCGCAAGCCTCAGTTCGGCGTGACCAAGGCTGACGTCAAGGCTGCAAAGAAGGCTGCAAAGGCAGCAAAGAAGGAGGCAAAGGCATGAACAAGATTCTGAAGCTTACCCTCATTCTGTTCCTGGTTTCCGCAGTTGTTGCAGGTGTTCTGGGCGGCGTGTACATAGTAACCGAGAAGCCCATTGCCGAAAACAATGCGAAGGTCACCAGAGAAGCCTATGCGGCAGTTATGCCGGAGGGCGTAGGCATAGACCCCATGAATTCCGTTGATGTGGGCGAGACCGTTTCTGTGAACGGCGCAAGCATCAGCCTCATCAAGTACACTGCGGCAGACGACGGCAAGACCTATGTTGTCGAGGCTGAGACCTCCGGCTCGCAGGGCAACATTGTAATCGCCGTGGGCGTTGACAAGGAGACCGGCACCTGTACCGGCATCGCCATCGTCTCCAGCTCCGAGACCTCCGGTCTGGGTGCTGAGGCAAGCAAGCCCGCCTTCAGCAATCAGCTTGTGGGCGCAGACAATGTCTCCTGCTTCATCACCAAGGAGGGCGGTACTGTCGAGGCCATTTCCGGCGCCACCATCACTTCCAAGGCAGTCACCCGCAGCGTTGCCGCTGCCATCGACTTCGTTACAAATCTGGGTTAAGGAGGGTCTGACTTATGAACGTTAAAAAGCAATTCAAGGACGGACTTATTACCAATAACCCCGTTCTGGTGCAGCTTCTCGGTATGTGCTCCACCATGGCCATCACCACCAGCCTGTTCAACGGTCTGGGCATGGGCATTTCCGTACTTATCATTCTGACCTGCTGCAACATCGTTATTTCCGCACTCCGCAAGATCATTCCCAACGACATTCGTATTGCTGTGTTCGTTGTTATCATCGCAGGCTTCGTCACCATCGTTGACTATGTCCTGAAGGCATACCTCCCTGCGCTGAGTGAATCTCTGGGCGTGTTCATTCCCCTTATCGTTGTTAACTGCATAATCATCGGACGTGCAGAGGCCTTCGCAGCCAAGAATTCAGTGGGAGCCTCCGCACTGGACGGTATCTTCCAGGGCCTGGGCTACACCGTCGTTCTCACCGTCATGTGCATCATCCGCGAGCTGCTGGGCAAGGGCACCTTCGGCGGCGGTCTCCTCAACGGTGGAGAGGGCGTTGCCATTTTCGGCGAGAGCTTTCAGGGCGCAATGCTTCTGACCATGCCCTTCGGTGGCTTCCTCACGCTGGGCTGCCTCATTGCAGCAATGCAGTTTGCTCTGAAAAAGTCCGAAGAAAAGAAAAAGAAGAAGGAGGAGAATAAGTAATGTTATCAAGTATTATTACCATATCTCTGGGAGCTATCCTGATAAATAACTTCATCTTCTCCCAGTTCCTCGGCTGCTGCCCCTTCCTGGGCTGCTCCTCCAAGGTGGACACCGCTATCGGTATGGGTCTTGCCGTTACCTTCGTTATGGGTCTTGCCTCTGCCATCTGCTATGTGGTCAACACCTACATTCTGGTGGCTCTGCATCTTGAATTCCTCCAGACGCTGGCGTTCATTCTGGTCATTGCCGCTCTGGTTCAGTTCGTTGAGATGTTCCTGAAGAAGTCCATCCCCTCCCTGTATTCCGCTCTGGGCATTTACCTGCCCCTGATCACCACCAACTGCGCCGTTCTCGGTGTTGTGCTTCTGAACGTTCAGAACAACTACAACTTCATCGAGTCCACCGTTTACGGCATCACCGGCGGTCTCGGCTTCCTGCTTGCCATCGTGCTGTTTGCCTCCGTTCGTGAGCGTGTTCAGTTTGCGGAGTACCCCGAAAGCTTCGAGGGCTTCCCCATCTGCCTCGTAACCGCCTCCCTGCTTGCTCTGGCATTCATGGGCTTCAGCGGCATGAGTATTCCCGTATGATAGGAGGACGAACATGAAATACGTTATTTTAGCTATTGTTGTCCTCGGCGTCATGGGCGGAATTTTCGGCGCCATCCTTGCATTTGCGTCCAAGATATTCTATGTTGAAGTCGACCCCAAGCAGGCCGCTGTCCGTGAGTGCCTTGCAGGCGCAAACTGCGGTGGCTGCGGCTTTGCAGGCTGTGACGGCTATGCCGCTGCGGTTGCAAAAGGTGAGGCTCCTACCAACAAGTGCGTTGCCGCCGGTGAAGAGGCCGCAAAGAAAATCGCCGAGATTATGGGCGTTTCCGCGGACGGAGCCGTCAAGATGGTGGCTTTCGTACCCTGCTCCGGCACCGAGGGTGTTGCCGTCAAGAGATTTAACTACAGGGGACCCCAGAACTGTCAGGCCGCCATGCTCTTCGGCGGCAAGAGCAATATGGACTGCCGTTTCGCCTGCATCGGCCTCGGCAACTGCGTCAATGCATGCCAGTTCGGCGCGATGCACATAGTCGACGGCGTTGCAAAGGCAGATTCCGAGCAGTGCGTGGGCTGTGGAGCATGTGTAAACGCCTGCCCCAAGAAGATAGTCAAGCTGATTCCTTACGCTCAGCACGTTATGCCTGCCTGCTCAAGCTGCGATAAGGGCGCTGTTGTCATGAAGGCATGCGACGCAGGTTGTATCGGCTGCATGAAATGCCAGAAGGAATGCCCCGCCGACGCCATTGTTGTGGAAAACAATCTTGCAAGAATCAATGTTTCCAAGTGCGTCCAGTGCGGACACTGCGCCGACATCTGCCCCCGCAAGATAATCAAGGTTCTCAACTGAAAAACGAAGAATTACCGAGCATGGTAAAGGATTCGTAACAAAGTTAATTGCAACTATAACGGTGCAGCCTTAGGGCTGTACCGTTATTATTACGTCCGTATTTTTCACGGCACCGGATTCCCGGTAATCCGATGATTACGGAACTCCTCTTTTTTATGATACTGCCCTGCCGGCCGAATGCATACGACAGATGAGGAAACCATTGCTTCAGGGAGGTTCTCAGCGGTTGTGTCCCCATCGGTGGAGCAATACAATTTTTCACCCCCGCAGCAGAACGATCTCATGTATATGGTCACGCCCCTACATCATGACCATAGGCAGACACAGATTATGCGCATGACTTGAAATATCTGAAATCATAATGTATAATGTAAGCACTATCGGCACTCTGCGCCGTACATAAAAGGGGAGAAAAGTATGACAGAATGTCCTAAGTGCGGGAAATATATCCCGGATGGAGGAAAAATGTGCATAGCCTGCGGCTGGAAACCGGAACGTGAAGACATATTTTCGGACGACAACCCCATATTCAGATATATGCAGGATGCTTTCAACGAACTGAGCAAAAACGGAAATACCGCCGAAGAACAGGACGAACCACAGCGAGAGTGCGAGCTTGCCGCTTTGGGCTACCTTGGTCCTATGTTCCTGTTCTCAATGTATAAGGCAAAGGACTCCGAACTGGTGCGGTACCATGCAAATCAGGCGCTGACTCTGCTGGTGCTGAATTTTGCCTGCGATGCACTGGAGAAGATACCTCTGTTCGGAAAGGTGGCGAAGAAAGTCGCAAAAACGGGAGTTGCCTTGCTGTCGTTTCTGGGCGCAAGAAATGCCTTCGCCAACAAGCTTGAACCCGTACCCTATGTGGGTGAATTCAGTATAGAAATATTTAAGTGAGGTAGAAAGATGAAAGTAGCTACATATTTCCTCAACGGTGTATCTGCAGTAGGCATCGTAAGCGAAGACGGTCAGAGCATCATCCCCGTAAAAACTCTCGGCTACAAGTCCGACAGCATGAACGAATTCATTGAAGAGCTCGGTGGTTCTATTCCCGCGGTAAACGGCTCAGCTGAAGCTTTGCCCATGAGCGAGGTAATTCTGGATGCGGCGATTCCCGAACCTAAGCAGGATGTGATATGCCTCGGACTGAATTATCGTGACCACGCCGAGGAAGCAACAAAGGCTGACAAGGTCTTTGACGTTCAGAAGGGTGATGCCGTGTATTTTGCAAAGCGTGTTGCCAGGGCAGTCGCACCAGATAAGCCCATCGATGGTCACTTCGACATCTGCGACAGTCTGGACTATGAGGTTGAGCTGGCCGTAGTTATCGGCAAGGATGCCAGAAACGTCAAGGCGGAGGATGCCCTTGAGTACATTTTCGGCTACACAATCCTGAACGATGTCTCAGCAAGAAACCTCCAGACCCGCCACAAGCAGTGGTACTTCGGTAAGAGTCTTGATGACTTTACTCCCATCGGCCCGTGGATTGTCACGGCAGACGAATTCGGTGCATACCCCGAGCTTGACATCCGCTGCTATGTAAACGGCGAAAAGCGTCAGGACAGCAACACGAGAATGATGATATTCGATATACCCTATGTCATTGAGGAATTATCTGCCGGAATGACCCTTAAGGCGGGCACGGTCATTGCCACCGGAACCCCCAGCGGAGTTATACTCGGCATGGACAAGGACAAGCAGATCTATCTTAAGAGCGGAGATGTAATACGCTGCGAGATCGACGGAATAGGTGCGCTTGAGAACCCTGTAGCATAATATTTAGTGACTTGATTGAGGCAGATATACTACATTTTGATGCGTAAAATCTGCCTCAAAAAAGTTTGAAAAAACTCGAAAAAACAGTTGACAAAGAGACCGTGCGGTTGTATACTTACTAAGCACTTGAGGAATGACGAATTCCGACAGGAACTGAAAAATTTCAGATTAATTTGAAAATAGTTCTTGACAAAGAGAATAAGTTGTGCTAAAGTGTAAAAGCTGACCCGTTGAAGGTCGGCGGGAGTGTACCTTGAAAATTAGATAATGTAAGAACAAAGCTTATGCTAAAATAAGCACCAGAAA
>JABUSQ010000188.1 GCA_021442665.1 Oscillospiraceae bacterium | reverse complement strand
ATTAAACTCTATTCGCGCCTGACGGCGCGAACTCTGCGAGGCTTTTTTGACAGTCTGAAGCTCCCGGGGGTTTATCCCGGGAGCTTCAGGTTATGGTTCGGGTTTGTTCGCTTTTGCGGGCTCGCTGTGATATTTCACACGGCATCCCTTCAGGCTGAAGGTCATTTCGAAATCCACAGCGGCTTTGTTATTAGGCTTGCTTCGGTTTAATCTGAGGGCTGCAAAGACGGCAACAATGAGCGCTGCAAGAATCAGCAAAACATAAAGAAGAGCTGAATCAAAGTAAGTATACCTCCGCGTGAGGTAACTGCTGCATGACATGTTTCATAACTTTTTACCTCCATATTAAAATTTTTGACTGCCTATAAGTGCAATATATCAGTATTCCGCACCGCTGTCAAGGAAACGGGGAGCTTTTCCGCAGGTTTGTAGCTTATCATAAAATTGCCTTTCCGGCCGCCGAAAACTTTGGAGGCGTTCCGCGAAGCTTGTGCTTGCGGAATGCTGTCATTTGTGGTATACTATATATATGCTGAGAAAAAATCCGGCCTCCGAGGCTTCAGACTTCGGAGGTCGTTTTTTTATCTATCAGCTCCTGCCAGAGCTTAGGACGGCTGAGAGAAAACCTGTGTACGCCGTCTGAGGTCTCCACCGCCACGCCGTTGTTAAAGCCCAGCTGACGCAGGATGCGCACCTCCTCCACGTCCTCAAGCTCAAGCCTCAGGCTGTGGCTCAGCACATTCATGGGGTTTGCCATGAAATACAGGCAGGTTTCCGTGAGGAACAGCCAGCCTCCGACAAATTCGTCGCCGTAGAAATGATTTGCCGGGGCCTCGTACACTATCTCACCCTCCTGGGAGAGCCTGCTGCGCAGGGACTCGAACTCCTCCGCCTGACGCTTTGTAAAGCGGTGGGCATACAGTCCGAAGACAAGCCCCACCACTGCACCCGTTATGAGCCCGTGTACGATAAGTCCGGAAAGGTCACGGCTGCCGTAGGACAGCTTGACCGCAATATCGACGGCGGCGAAGAACACGCCGAAGAGCAGTCCCGCAGCCCTGCTGTTTATATTCCGCTTCATTCTGCCTGCTCCGCTCTCCACCTTCTGTAGGTGTCCAGCTCCCTGCTGATGCAGGTGCTCATGATGAATTTTACCACGAAGGCGTCGTCCACAAAGCCGAAGAAGGGTATGTTGTCGGGTATCAGGTCATAGGGCAGAGCGACGTACAGCACCGCGACTCCGCAGCCTATGAGAACGCTTTTGGGCATATTCCGATAGCGGCCGCTGAAATAGTCGTTCAGCATGCACACGGTGTCCCGAATATCGCAGACCGTGTCGCCGATGAAGGGAAGCTCAGTAAAGGGCTCCAGCTTATCCGACGACGCCGCCAGCAGCTCCAGCCCCCGGCCCACGGTCTCCACAGTGCCTTTGGTGTATTTTTTCAGCCCCAAAGCTATTGACGTGCTCATAATATATCCCCCGTTTTTGCGTTTTCCACTATTTTAGCACGATTTTTCCTCTGCGTAAACCCGATTTATATTATAACAGACAAATTATTAAAAACCGCTGGACATTGTATCCCCAAGGGGATATAGTTACAAGGAGGCAAAAGCCTTCATCTGACATCGGGAGATACATATCGTGGGTATAACTGACATTTTCACTCTGCTGACAGGCGTTGCCCTGTTCCTTTACGGCATGTCACTTATGGGCGACGGTCTTAAAATGGTAGCGGGCAGCAAGCTTGAGCTTATCCTTTACCGGCTTTCCGGCACCACCCTGAGAGGCATTCTTCTGGGTACGGGAGTGACCGCCGTGATCCAGTCCTCCTCCGCCACCAGCGTCATGGTGGTGGGCTTCGTAAACTCCGGCATGATGAAGCTGCGGCAGGCCATAGGCGTGGTCATGGGCTCCATAATCGGCACCTCCGTCACCGGCTGGATAATCTGCCTCTCCTATCTGGGGGGCGGAGAATCTGCGGGCTGGACGGAGCTGCTCTCCACGGACACCCTCACCGCAGCGGTCGCCGTTACCGGCATAATCATGAGGCTCTTCTCCTCAAAGCCCTCCAGACGGCATCTGGGCGACATCTTCATGGGCTTTGCCGTGCTGATGTTCGGCATGAGCGCCATGAGCGGAGCAGTATCCGGGCTTCGCACCGATCCCGCCTTCATAAGGCTCATGACCACCTTCTCAAATCCCGCCGTGGGTATTCTGGTGGGCATAGTCTTCACCAGCATCCTGCAGAGCGCCTCCGCCGCCGTGGGTATACTTCAGGCTCTGTCCGTGACGGGAGCCATAGATTTTTCCGTGTCCTTCTCCCTGGTCATGGGCATCGCCATCGGCGCCGCCGTACCCGTTCTGCTGTCGGCTCTGGGAGCTAACACCGCAGGCAAGCGCACGGCGCTGTCCTACCTTGTGGTGACGGTCATCGGCGTTGCGCTCTTCTCCGCCATCTTCTACACCGTGAACGCCATTGTTGACTTCCCCTTCATGGGCATAGTCATGAACGCCTTCTCCATTGCTCTGCTGAACTCGGTGTTCAGAATTATAAACATCATCCTGACAGCACCCTTCATCGGCGTCATTGAGCGTGTCTGCTCCTTCCTTGCAAAGGAGAAGACGGAGGATTCCGAGGCTCTGCGTGATATGGACAGGCTGGAGGAGAGATTCCTTCAGCATCCCGCCCTTGCGGTGGAGCAGAGCCGTCTCACGGTGAACTCCATGGCGGAGCGTGCCATGAACAATCTGTACGACGCCTTCGCCCTCATCGGCTCCTACTCCCAGCAGGGCTTCGAGCTGGTGGAGCAGACCGAGGACATCATCGACCGCTACGAGGACAAGCTGGGTACCTATCTTATGAACATCACCAGCCGGGAGCTCAGCACGGAGCAGAGCGAGGCGGTCAGCAAGTACCTCCACACCATAAACGACTTCGAGCGCATGAGCGACCATGCCCTGAACCTTGCGGAGTGCGCAAAGGAGCTGCACGATAAGAACATCGACTTCTCCGATGAGGCAAGGCACGAGCTGAGCGTGCTCATTGCCGCCGTCACGGAGGTGGTAAGCCTTGCGGTCAGAGCCTTTGTCGAAAATGACCTTGCCACGGCCTACCGCATCGAGCCTTTAGAGGAGCTTATCGACAATCTCTGCGACGAGATGAAGCACCACCACATAGACCGTCTGCAGAAGGGCAAATGCACCCTTAGCCACGGCTTCGTGTTCACCGACCTTCTGACGAATTTTGAGAGGGTATCCGACCACTGCTCCAATATTGCCGTGGCGATGATAGAGCTGGAGACGGATTCCTTCGACACCCACGAGTACATAAGCAGCCTCACCGCTGTGCATACTCAGGCCTTCGACGAATATTTCAGCGAATACAGCCAAAGGTTCTCCATCAGGAGCAATTAAGGCGCAAAACAGCAGAAAAACCACTCAAATGAGTGGTTTTTCTGCGTTTATACCTCAGTCCTCCGTAACTCTGAGTCCGGTCATGTATCTGCGCATCATGTCAAAGACGTAGTTTCCGGAGCAGCGTCTGACGTAGCTGCGGGTGCGGCGGGTGCCCAGTCTCAGCTCCCGCACGAAGCTTCCGTCCTCAGCGGCGAGGGCGACGAACACCGTTCCGACCTCGTGAACACCGTCGCCGTCGGGCCCCGCAAGACCCGTGACGCCAATGCCCAGGTCGGCGCCCAGCAGGAGTCTCACACGCTCCGCCATCTCCCTTGCCACCTCGCTGCTGACCGCACCCTTCTCCTCGATGAGGGCGGGGTCGATGCCCAGAAGCCTTGACTTTGCCTCGTTGGTGTAGGTGGTGACGCCGCCGACAAAGAACTCGCTGGCGCCGGGGATATCGGTGAAACGCTTTGCCAACTCGCCCCCGGTACAGCTTTCGGCGGCAGCGAAGGTCATTTTGCGCTCACGCAGGAGGCTGAATACCCGTTCCTCCACGCAGTTTATATCCACGCCGAAGACCACCTCGCCCAGCTCCTCCATGACATGCCGTATCACGGGCTCCATCATGGCCTCTGCCTCCTCCTCGGTCTTTGCCTTGGCGGTGATCTGCAGGAGGCAGTCGCCCTCCTTGGCATAGGGAGCCATGGTGGGGTTAGTCATGGCGTTCATCTCGTCACGGAATTTCTGGTCGAGGGCGCTTTCACTCATGCCGAAGACACGGATGGAGTGGGACACTATCTTCTCGTCTGAAAGGGAGCGGAGATAGGGCATGGCGCAGGCACGGAACATGGAATTGCACTCCTTGGGAGGGCCGGGCATCATGACCACCACCTTGCCCTGAGCCTCAAAGGCACAGCCGGGAGCGGTGCCCCAGTTGTTGTGGAACACGGTGCAGCCCACGGGCAGCAGAGCCTGCTGGAGATTGTTCTCCGTCATCTCTTTAGAGTAGCCCTTGTTGGTGAGATAATCATAGAGGCAGAGCTTCTCCTCCTCGTTCATTTCAAGCTCAAGACCGAAGCTCTCCGCCAGTATCAGCTTGGTGAGGTCGTCACAGGTGGGGCCAAGACCGCCGGTGGAGATGATGATATCCGCCCGGGACCTTGCGATGTCTATGCACTCCCGCAGACGGCGGGGGTTATCCCCGACCACGGTGTGGTACTTCACGTTTATGCCTATCTCCGACAGCATGAGGGAGATATCCCTTGCGTCGGTGTTGGTGGTGTGACCAAGCAGCAGCTCGGTGCCCACGGAGATTATCTCCGCATCGTATGTCTTATTCGTCATAGCCGACCCTTATCCTTTCAATACCGCAGTAGGCCTCGTCCACCAGAGCCTCGATATCCAGAGCGGACTCTATCTCAGCCACCTCGTGCAGCTTCGGCTTTGTCTTGGGGTGCTTGGGAGTAAACACGGTGCAGCAGTCCTCGTAGGGCAGGATGGAGGTCTCGAAGGTGCCGATTTTCCTTGCGATGCGGACGATCTCCTCCTTGTCCATGCCGATGAGGGGCTGGAGCACGGGCAGCTCCGTCACTGCCTGAGTGGACGCCATGGCCTCCATGGTCTGGCTTGCCACCTGACCCAGATTCTCGCCGGTGACGATGGCACGGGCTCCGTTTGCCTCGGCGATGCGCTGAGCGATGCGCATCATGAAGCGGCGCATGATGAGGGTGAAGTACTCCTCCGGGCACTTGTCCCGTATCTCCTCCTGAATATGGGTGAAGGGCACCACCTCAATTGTCATTCTTCCGCAGTAGGCGGTGAGAAGCTCGGCCAGCTCCACCACCTTGTCCTTTGCCTGCTGAGAGGTATAGGGGAAGGAGAAGAAGTGTACGGGTATGAGGCGAACGCCGCGCTTTGCTATCATGTAGGTGGAGACGGGGCTGTCGATGCCGCCGGAGAGCAGGGTCACGCCGACACCGTTGGAGCCTACGGGCATGCCGCCGGCCCCGGGAGTGGGTGCGGCGTGGACGTAGGCCGCAAGGTCACGAACCTCCACATGGACGGTAAGCTCCGGCTCATGCACGTCCACCCTGCACTGCGGATATGCCTCCGCCAGCTCGCCGCCCACATACTGAGAGAGCTGTATGCTGGTCAAGGGGAAGCGCTTGTCGGAGCGCTTGGCCTCCACCTTGAAGCTGGCGGCGCTGAGCATATCCTCCCTAAGATACTCGATGGCGAGCCGGGCAATGGCCTCCGGCTCCTTCTCGCAGCCCGCAGCCCGGTTCACCGAGGCGATGCCGAAGACCCTGGTCATTGCCTCAAAGGCCGCATCCATGTCGGCGAATTCGTCGGCAGGCTCGATATACACCGTGGACTGCATGAGATAGCTTCGGAAGCTGCCAATCTTCTGCAGGCGGAATTTTATGTTGTTCATGAGCTTCTGCTCAAAGCTGCGGCGGTTCAGTCCCTTCAGGACTATCTCACCCAGCTTCAGAAGAATGATGTCGTTCATGTGTCTGTCTCCCTGAAATCGTAGGTTCTGTACTGTATCGCCTCGGCGATATGCATGGGGCCTATGCCCTCCTCGCCCTCGATGTCCGCAATTGTGCGGGCGACCCTCAGTATGCGGTCGTAGCTTCGGGCTGTGAGGCCCAGCTTATCAAAGGCCTGACGCATAAGCGCCTCGCACTCGGGCGTGAGAGCGCAGCAGCGGTTCAGCGTCCGTGTATCCATGTCGGCGTTCTTGGTGATGCTGCTGCCGGAAAAGCGTCTCTGCTGGGCGGCTCTTGCGGCGTTTACCCGCTGTCTGATGCTCTGTGAGTTTTCAGCAGGAGCACGGCTTTTAAGCTCCTCGTATTCAAGAGCCGGAGCCTCCACGATGATGTCGATGCGGTCCAGCAGGGGACCCGATATCCTGCCGTGGTAGCTGCGTACCTCGTTCTGAGAGCAGCGGCAGCGTCCCGAGGGATGACCGTGCCAACCGCACTTGCAGGGGTTCATGGCACAGACCAGCATGAAATTCGACGGGAAGGTGATGCTGCCCGAGGCACGGGATATGGTGACCTCCCCGTCCTCAAGAGGCTGGCGAAGCACCTCCAGAACGGCCTTGTTGAATTCCGGCAGCTCGTCCAGAAACAGCACACCGTTGTGGGAGAGGCTTATCTCGCCCGGGCGGGGTATTGCTCCGCCGCCGCTCATGGCTGCGCCGGATACGGTGTGGTGGGGGGAGCGGAAGGGCCGGGCGGCGATGACGGGATTATGCTTTCCCGTAAGTCCCGCCACGGAGTATATTTCCGTACACTCCAGCATTTCCTCCCTGCTCATATCGGGGAGAATACCCGGCAGACGCTTGCTCATCATGCTTTTGCCGCTGCCGGGAGGCCCCACCAGCAGGATATTGTGACCGCCTGCCGCAGCGATCTCCATGGCACGCTTCACATTCTCCTGACCCTTTACGTCGGCAAAATCTGGGTATTTCGGAGCATCGGCGGATATGCCGCAGTGCTTAACGGGGGTCAGCTCCGCCTCACCTCTCAGGTGAGCGATCAGCTCCGTGACGTTGCCCACGGGGTATATTTCGATATTTCCGGCGAAGGCTGCCTCCTCAGCGTTGTCGGCGGGGACGTACAGCTCCTCGATGCCTGCTCTGGCGGCTGCCACTGCCATGGGCAGAGCCCCGTTTACGGGACGCAGGTCGCCGTTTAAGGACAGCTCACCGATGAAGGCGCAGCCGGCCGAGGGCTGACGCAGGCTGCCGGTTGCCGCAAGCAGCCCCAGAAATATGGGCAGGTCGTAGACCGTACCCGCCTTTTTGGTATCTGCAGGGGCCAGATTGACCGTGACACGGGAGGCGGGGAATTTGAAGCCGTTGGTCTTTATTGCGGCGCGGACCCTCTCCCTTGCCTCCTTCACGGCAGCATCGGGGAGTCCCACCATATCAAAGCCCGGCAGACCGTTGGTCACATAGCACTCCACGGTGACCTCATAGCCGCCTATGCCCTTTACGCCGAGAGAACGTATCCTTGATAACATCTTATCACCCTTATAACAAGGGACTGCCCCGGGCAGTCCCTGTGTGCGTTTTAGTTTTAATTACGCCTCGACACCGGTAACGGCGATGTGAAGCTCGTCAAGCTGCTTCTGCTCCACTGCGGAGGGCGCTCCCATCATGACGTCCTGAGCGTTCTTGTTCATGGGGAAGGGGATTACCTCACGGATGGTCTGAGCCCCGCTGAGGAGCATGACCATGCGGTCTACCCCCGGTGCGATGCCCGCATGGGGAGGCGCACCGTAGCAGAAGGCGTTGTACATGGCGGGGAACTTTGCCTTCACGTCCTCCTCGCCCAGACGTACCATCTCGAAGGCCTTTATCATGATCTCGGGATCGTGATTACGCACGGCACCGGAGGACAGCTCCACGCCGTTGCACACCAGATCGTACTGGAAGGCGGTGATGGACAGAGGGTCGACCTCACCTCTCTGCGCCTTTTCCAGAATCTCCAGACCGCCGTTGGGCATGGAGAAGGGGTTGTGGCAGAACTCCAGCTCGCCGGACTCCTCGCCGATCTCGTACATGGGGAAGTCCACTATCCAGCAGAACTCGTACCGTTCCTTATCCATGTGGGAGGGGACGGCGGCACCCAGCATTTTCAGCATGACGCCCGCGGTCTTCTGAGCCGTGAGCTTTGCGCCTGCGGTGACGCCCACAAGACTGCCTCTGCTGAGAGAGAGCTTCTCGATGACGGCATCCTTTCTGTCCTGCAGGAACTTTGCGATGCCGCCCACCAGCTCACCGTTTTCGTCGAGACGGAACCAGTAGGGCTTCACGCCTGCCTGAACCTCAACGGCGGAGCAGAGCTTGTCGATGTTTTTGCGGGTCATGTCGCAGTCGGAGACCACGATGGCCTTCACGGTATTACCCTCGGCAAAGGGAGGGAATTCAGTGCCGGAGCAGAGCTCGGTAATGTCCCGAACCTCAAGGTCTATGCGAAGGTCGGGCTTATCGGAGCCGTATCTCTCCATGGCCTCGTTGAAGCCGATGCGTCTGAAGGGAGCCTCGGAGGCGATATCGTAGGTGCCGTATCTGGCAAATACGGGAGGCAGAACGTCCTCGATAACGGCGAAAACGTCCTCCTGCGTTGCAAAGGACATCTCCATGTCGAGCTGGTAGAACTCGCCGGGGCTGCGGTCGCCTCTCGCGTCCTCGTCACGGAAGCAGGGAGCTATCTGGAAATAGCGGTCGAAGCCGCTGGTCATGAGAAGCTGCTTGAACTGCTGGGGAGCCTGAGGCAGAGCGTAGAACTTGCCGGGATGCTTTCTTGCGGGAACAAGATAGTCACGGGCACCCTCGGGAGAGGAGGCGGTGAGGATGGGGGTGGTTATCTCCAGAAAACCGTGCTCCATCATGGACTGACGCAGAGCCGCCACCACGTTGCAGCGCAGCACGATGTTCTTTTTTACCTCGGGATTGCGCAGGTCGAGATAACGGTGTCTGAGTCTTGCGGTCTCGTCCGCATCGAGGCTGCGGTTTATCTCGAAGGGCAGCTCGTTATAGCGGCAGCGTCCCAGTACCTCCACCTTTTCGGGGACGACCTCGATGTCGCCGGTGGCCTGCTTTGCGTTCTTGCTGTCACGCTCACGGACGGTTCCCTCGACGGAGACGGTGCTCTCCTTGGTGATGGACTTGAAGGTCTTCATCATCTCCTCGGTCTCCACCACCACCTGAGTGGTGCCGTAGAAGTCACGAACCACCACGAAGCCGAAGCTGCTGCCGACCTCACGGAAATTTTCCATCCAGCCGACGATCTTTACCTTCTCGCCGACGTTTTCCATGCGGAGCTGTCCGCAGTTATGAGTACGCATCTGTGTCATATCATCTGACCTCCCTGATGACCGCCGTGTTTGCTCTGCGGTCCATATCTTCCTTAATGTATGCCGCTGCCTCCGCAGGGCTCATGAGCTTCTGCTCGCCGCTGGCCATATCCTTCACAGCCACGACGCCCGCGGCCATCTCATCCTCGCCGATGAGGACGCAGTAGGGGATTTTCAGCCTGTCGGCGTAGCTCATCTTTGCCTTGAACTTTTTCTTCTCGCAGTAAAGCTGAGTCCGCACTCCGGCGCTGCGCAGAACGGTGGCGGCACCGATGGCATAGCCCAGCTCCTCCGTCATGGGGATGACCAGCGCATCTGCGGGGGCGGAGACTATCTCGTCGGAGAGCATGTTCTGCTCGCTGAGAACGTAGAAAAGCCTTGTCAACCCGATGGATATGCCCACACCGGGGAGCTGTCTGTCCGTGTAATACTCCGCCAGATTGTCGTATCTGCCGCCGGAGCAGACGGAGCCTATCTCGGGATGATCCGTCATCTCCGTCTCGTAGACGGTGCCGGTGTAGTAGTCAAGGCCTCTGGCGATGGACAGGTCGATGGCGAAATTCTCCTCGGGCACGCCGAAATCGGAGAGGTAGCGGGTCACGGTCTTCAGCTCCTCCAGTCCTGCGTCGAAGGTAGCGTCCATGCCCCGGTAACGCTCCAGAGCGGAGATGACCTCCGCCACGCTGCCGTTTATGGACATGAAGTCCATGATGTCGTCCGCCTTGTGGGAGAACATATGCAGCTCGTCCATGAGAATCTGCCGCACCTTGTTTGCGCCTATCTTGTCCAGCTTGTCGATGGTGTGCATTATTTCCGTGGCCTTCTCCGTCATGCCGGCAAGGGCAAAAAAGCCGTTTAAGACCTTGCGGTTGTTGACCTTTATCTTAAAGCGCTTAAGACCCAGCTCGGAGAAGCTGCGGTAGATTATGGCGGGGATCTCCGCCTCGTTTATGATGTCCAGCTTTCCGTCGCCGATAACGTCGATGTCCGCCTGATAAAACTCACGGAAGCGGCCTCTCTGGGCGCGCTCGCCTCTGTAGACCTTGCCTATCTGATAGCGGCGGAAGGGAAAGCTGAGCTGACCGTAGTTCTGAGCTACGTACTTTGCCAGAGGCACGGTGAGGTCAAAGCGCAGGGCGATGTCGCTGTCGCCCTTGTTAAATCTGTATATCTGCTTTTCCGTCTCTCCGCCGCCCTTGGCAAGAAGCACCTCGGAGGCTTCGATTATCGGGGTGTCAAGGGGGGTGAAGCCGTAGACGGAATAGCACTTCCGCAGGGTCTCCATCATCTTTTCCAGCTTTATCTGGGGTGCGGGAAGCAGCTCCATAAAGCCGGAGAGAGTGCGGGGTTCAACCTTTGCCATAACGAAAAGTTCCTTTCAACATGGGTAAATGCTGCTGACATAGGCGGCAGCAGCATTTTAAACGGTATTCGGAGTTATCTCCTCTTGGGGTTTACGATATTGCGCCAGTCAAGATCGCCTCTGCGCAGTCCCTGCACCAGCACCTCGGCGGTTGCCGCATTGGTGGCGAAGGGTATCTGATACTGGTCGCACAGACGCTCTATCTTATTTATATCGTCAAAGCCGTTCTTGTTGGAGGGGTCGCAGAAGAAAAGCACAAGGTCTATCTCGTTGAAGGATATTCTTGAGCCAATCTGCTGGGCTCCGCCCTGGTCGGCGTGCATATACAGGGTCACGGGAAGCCCCGTCGCCTCCTGCACAAGCTTTCCGGTGGTGTTTGTTGCACACACGGAGTGTTCGGCAAGGATACCGCAGTAGGCTATACAGAACTGAACCATAAGCTCTTTCTTTCTGTCATGTGCCATAAGTGCAATATTCATAATGCTCCTCCGTTATTTCTGATTTTTTAACATTACTATTATAAACAAAGCTTCGGCGTTTTTCAATGCTTTTTTCGCGAACGGTCAAATTTTTATCGAAGCAGATTGCCCTCGGTCTCATTTATGTCGCTGAAGGTCTTGAGTCCGAAATATGCCTCCAGAACATCTCTTGCGATGCTGCCGCAGTTTGCACCGGCTCCGCCTCGCTCCACCACCACGGCGATGGCTATCTCGGGGTCCTCGTAGGGCGCGTAGCAGATGAAGATACCGTCGTTGGAGACGGTCTGCCCCTTCTGAGCCGTGCCTGTCTTACAGGCAACGGAGGAGGCCGTATAGTTAAGGAAGACGTTGTAGCCGGAGCCCGACCACTCGTTTGCCACCAGGTACATGCCGTAGTGGATGGCGTCCCAGTTGTAATCCGCACTCTTTATCTCGCTGAGCACCTCATCCTCACGCTCGTAAAGCTTCTGGCTGTAGTCGTAGCTGCGGACGTACTTGAGGATGGAGGCGGAGTGACGCTGACCGTTGTTTGCGATGGCTGCGCAGTATTCCGCAAGCTGAAGAGGGGTGAACATGCTGTCGGACTGACCGATGGCAGCCTGCAGGGTATCGCCGATGGTCCAGTCCTCACCGACCCACTCGTAGTGGGTGGCGCTGTTGGACATATTGCCCCTGTTCTCGGGAAGCTCTATGCCCGTGCTGGTACCGAGACCCAGAAGAGATGCATATTTATTCATTCTGTCGATACCGAGGAGACGTCCCACCTCGTAGAAGAAGCAGTTGCAGGAATCTCGCAGAGCCTCGGCTACGTTGTCGGGCCCATGGTAGGAGCCGGTTCCGTATATCCAGCAGCTGGGCGAATAGCCGTATTCCGCGTATTTTGTGTAGATTCCGCCGCAGGGAAGTCTTGCCTCGGTGTTGAGTATGCCCTCTGTCAGCCCTGCGATGGAGGCGCAGGGCTTGAAGGTGGAGCCTGGGGCATATTCGCCCTGCAGCGCACGGTTATACAGAGGGGCGTTGGGAGCAGAGGCAATCTGCGTATAATTATTCAGAAGCTCCGACAGGTCGTAGGTGGGGTAGCTGGCGATGGCAAGGGGCTCACCGGTCTTTACGTCTACCGCCACCACGGCGGCACCGGTTATCTCCATGTCCTTTTCCACCAGCTCACCGTTAACATAGGTGACCTGACTCTGCTTGTCGAGGATCGCCTTTATATCCTTCACGCCGGTCTCCAGAGCGCGCTCCGCGGCCTCCTGAAGCTGAAGGTCGATGGTGAGGTACACGTTGTTTCCCGGGACGGGCTCCTTGGTATACTCGGTGCTGATGACCGTGCCGTCCTCGGCGGAGGTATATTTGACGGTTCCGTTTATGCCGTGGAGATAGCTCTCGAAGGCCTTCTCGGCACCCTCCTGACCAACCTTGGTGTCACCGGTATACTCATCCGTGCCGATGACGTACTTCTCGTACTGCTCCTCGTTCATCCAGTTGACATAACCCAGAATATGCGCCGCAGCCTCCGTCTGATACTCACGGACGAAGGACTCCTTGATGCTGACGCCCACCAGATTGTTCTCCTTGATGGCGGTTATGAGCTTCATGTCGGCATTCTCGACGAAGATATAGTCCGAGGTGTTGATGAGGTAGCGGACGTTCACGGCGTAGCGCACGGCGGCGATTATCCTTGCGTCCTCGGCGGAGTAGTTGCTGTCTATCTTGTATCTGTTGCGCATATCCGACAGCACCTCAACGGCGCTGCAGCCCTGGGCAAGCCCACGGGCCTCCTTGTAGGCGTTGAGGCGGGCCTCGTCCGTGGCGCTCATGTCCGTATACTCAAAGGGGGGCTTGTCCGTGATGGGCAGCCAGTCGCCGTAGTCGTTGCCGTGTTCTCTTGCCAGCTTCACAAGCTCCAGTATGACGGCGTTGGAGTCAACGCTGTTGTCGCTGGGAAACAGCTCGCCGGTGTTTATCATGAGGTTGTAGCAGGAGGTGTTGGTCACCAGCATTCTGCCGTAGCGGTCGAGGATGTTTCCGCGGGTAGCCACCACCGTCTCCGTGGTGACCACGCTGTTTCTGGACTCCTCGTAGTATTTGTTGCCCTCGATTATCTGAAGCTTGTACAGCTCCACAACGAAGACCACGGTGAGGATGACCAGCACCGACGCCAGAGCTATGAGCCTGCCGTTTTTGATAAGCTTGTTATTCATTGGCGTTTCTCTTTCTGAAGGGGAGGTACAGCACTGCCATGGGCAGCAGCGATACCAGTATCTGCAGCAGTGCCGTAAGCAGGGCAGGGAGAAGCTCCGCTCCGCTGAGCAGCACGGCTCTGAACACCTGAGCCAGTGCCGTGAGTATACTGCACGCCACGCTCATGACCATAAAGGTGAAAAAGTTCTTATTGATGTAGAATTCCGACAGGAAGCCCACAAGAAAGCCCATGGCGGGGAACAGCAGGGTAAAGAGCACGGTGTTTTCGGAAAAGCTCATATCCGAGAAAATGCCCGCAAATATGCCGAACACGGCACCCTTGACACCGCCCATCTGCATTCCCATCACAGCCACGGCGGCGGGTGTTATGATGCCCTTGACCCCGAACACGCTCAATCGGGTGAACAGCACGCCCTGCAGGAACATGACGGCTATCAGATAGACCGCACACTGCACGGCGCCCCGTATCTTTTTCCATTCAAACAATTCTTTAAGCAAGGGAGCTTCCTCTTATTCTATAACTTCGAATTCCTTGACGATAAATACCTGAACAAGGCTCGTCAGATCCACGTTGGGCTTCACCAGTCCGTACTCTATCTGACCGCCCGCCTCCGCCTGAACCGCGGCGACGGTGCCGACGACAAGCCCCTGGGGGAAGGCGCCGCCGGAGCCGGAGGTAAGTATCTCGTCACCGGTGAAGACCTGCACGCCGTCGGCGAGATAGGTAAGCTTGACATAGCCGTCCTGCATGAGGGCAAAGTCGCCGATGAGCATGCCCGCAGAGCCGGTCTGAGCGACGTAGGCGCCTATGTTGGCATTGATGTCGATGACGGTGCTGACCACGGCCCAGTTGGTGCCCAGCTCTGTGACCTTACCCACGAGAACTCCGTACTCGGTTATGACTGCGTCGCCCACCTCAATGCCTGCGGAGCTGCCCTTGCTGACGGTGAAGGAGTTTGCCCAGTTGGAGCTTGTCCAGGAGACCACCTTGGCGGATTCCAGCACCATATCGCTGCGCTTTTCCTTGAAATCCAGCAGCTCACGGAGACGCTGGTTCTCCTCTCTGGCCTCGTAGCCGTTCCGCGCCTCCTCCTGAGCCTTGGTAAGCTCGGCTCGCAGACGCTCGTTTTCAGCCACCAGCTCATCGTATTCGTACATATAGCCGTAGACGCCCTCCAGCCATTCGGCAACGGAGGACACGACCCTCTGGACGGGCTCCTTCACGATGCCGGTGACATTCTTCAGCAGTCCGGCGTTGCCCTTGAGGAAAAATGAGCCAAGACCCAGTATGAGAGCCAGCACCAGAACGATGACGCCCAGCTTTATTCCGTTTTTCTTCAGATATTGCTTTACATTCACAATAAATGCACTCCAATGGTTTTCAGAATCCCGCCCAGTCTGCAAAGGGGCAGACCCATGACGTTGTAGTAATCCCCGTTTATGCCCTCGATAAGCACCGAGGCCTTGCCCTGGATACCGTAGGCTCCCGCCTTATCCATAGGCTCGCCGGTATCCGCATAGGCGTTTATCTCTTCGTCGGACACGGCACGGAAGCGAACCTCCGTAGCCTCCGCCTCCGCCAGAGACACACCGCCGTACATGACGCAGACGCCGGTATAAACATAATGGCTTCTGCCGGAGAGGAGCTTCAGCATCCTCACGGCATCGGCTCTGTCCCGGGGCTTGCCCAGAAGCTCGCCCTCCGCACAGACGACGGTGTCTGCCGCAATGACAACGGTATCCCCGGGAAACCTAGCCGAGACCTCCCTCGCCTTTTCCGAGGCAAGGCTTATGACGGTCTCCTCCGGGCTCAGCCCCTCCTGTACGCTTTCCTCACCCCTTGCGGGGCATATCTCAAATTCCAGCCCCAGCATCTCCAGAAGCTCCTTCCTTCTGGGAGAGCCGGAGGCAAGCACTATTCTCATATCATTCCACGCCCCGGTAATAAAGTCCTCTTGTGAAAACTGCGGGTCTGTAATCCCCGAGACCCTTGTAGCCCTTTGCCACCTCGAGACATTCTCTTGCGCTCTCTGTGGTAAACATCAGTCTCTGTCCCCAGACTCCCGTCTCCGCCACATCCTCCAGCCTGTCCGCCATATACAGCTTGTCGGCGTTATAGATGACGTTGCGGTGGTCAAACTCCCGAACCACGGGGAACAGCTTGCCCTTGCGGTCGGAGAGCTGATTGGGATTGCTGCAGCTGCATCTGCCTGCATTGCGGCTGATGATGCACTGCTCGGAAACCATGAGCGGAAGCCGTCCGTAGACTATAAGCTCCGTATCCACCCGCTTTGCCATATCCTTCACCTGAGCAAGCCGCAGCTCGAAGGATGCCGTTGCGGAGAGCAAGCCCATCCTTTCTGTCATTTCCATGGAGAAGGAATTAAAGATGTTAAGTCCGAAATCCGCCCTCGTCTCAAAGCCCGCCCTGCGGGACAGAAGGACGTGACCCAGATTGCCGACGAGAGTCTGCCTGATGCCCCGGCTGTAAAGCTCCTTCAGCATACGGGATACCTCCACGGTATCGCTGTCCGTTATAACTCTGGGCAGGACGGCAACGGGCACCGTACCCCTGTCGGTGAAGGGCTTCAGACTGTCGAAGCTGCCGTACATTTCCGTGAGGGGCATATACAGAAGCTCAGGGCTCAGCTCCGCAAGAGCGGGGGAGAGCTGGTCTGCGGTGCGCACCTGATATATGCTCACGGGGGGAGCAGAGGCTGCCCTTGCTTCGGGCTTCTCCGGCATGGGGAGGCTTCTCCTCTCGGGGGGCTTTGCTCTGGCGGTGCTGAGAGTCTCCAGCACGTTCCTGCGCAGGTCGTTGAGCTGTGACGCCGTCAGGTAAAGTCCGTCCTGCACCTGAGTGGTGATGCCGGTGCAGTAATAGGGCGTTCCTCCGGTCTTGCTCAGCCTTGCGTTGATATCCTCTGCGGTGATGGGCTTGCGTATGGCTCCGGAGGGTATCGCTCCCAGAGCACCCACCTGATTGCCGTCAAGGTCATCGGCGATGAGCTTGGCGTGATCGTCTGCGACTATCCTGCATCTGAAGCTCACGGGAACACGGTTTATCTCACTGTCCGTGTAGGTCTTGCGGAATTCCTCGTAGAATTTTTCCGTGCTCTTATCCGCCTCTCTGCGGACGCCGAACATATCCTTTTTATCTCCGGTGAAATATCCCTGAGTGAAGCCCTGACGGGAGAAGGCGTTCGCCAGCGAGGCGAGCTCGTCCGGAGTTGGGGCACGGCGTTCCTTTATGACCCTGGAG
Source organism: Oscillospiraceae bacterium (assembly GCA_021442665.1). Lineage (GTDB taxonomy): Bacteria > Bacillota > Clostridia > Oscillospirales > Oscillospiraceae > F23-B02. The sequence continues at coordinate 6,294 of JABUSQ010000188.1, read as the reverse complement.
TACACCCCGGTGACGATGCCCGTATATTCGGGCCTCTTCATGCGTCCCTCGATCTTCACGCAGGCCACGCCTGCGTCCTCTATCTCACGCAGATGCTCCACAAGGCAGTTATCCCTGAGGGACAGGGGATGGGTATCCTCCATGCGGCCGCCCATGCTGTATTCAAGTCTGCAGGGCTGGGCGCACATTCCCCGGTTTCCGCTGCGCTTTCCGATGAGGGAGGACATATAGCACTGCCCCGAATGGCAGAAGCACAGAGCGCCGTGGACGAATATCTCCGTCTCGATGGGGGAGTGCTTAGTGATATACTTTATCTGCTCGAAGGACAGCTCTCTCGCCAGAACGGCACGGCTGAGCCCCATTTCGGCGGCGGCCTCCACGCCCGCAAGGCTGTGGATGCTCATCTGAGTGCTGGCGTGGAGCGGGATGTCGGGCACTGTTCTTTTCAGCACCGACAGCAGACCCAGATCCTGCACCAGAATGGCATCGGCTCCCACGTCGGAGATAAGGCGTGCCTGCTGAACGGCGCTTTTCATCTCTCTGTCGCCGATGAGGGTGTTCATGGTGACATACACCCTGCAGCCCCGCACACGGCAGTAGCGTACGGCCTTTTCAAAATCCTCGGGAGTGAAATTCTTTGCGCCGCGGCGGGCGTTGAAATCCCCCAGACCCATATAGACGGCATCCGCACCGTTCTGCACGGCGGCAATCACCGATTCGGGAGAGCCTGCGGGAGAAAGCAGTTCGAGCATACTCAGACCTCTGACATACATTGAAATAATAATTCAATGTATTATAGCACAGACAAAGCTATTGCTACAAGTCAAAATTAATGCTATAATTGTTTTCCCTGTAAATATTGTTTGAATAATCTGTTAAACTCGGGTGCGTGCTCATGTCAACGGAAGTCTTTGACAATTCAATAGCGGACAGACTCATCGCCGCCCACGACGGAGACGTGGCTCTGCTGTATATATGGCTGTGTCGGAACGGCGGCTTCAACGCCGATAATGCCGCCCGCGAGCTGTGCAGGACCTCGTCTGAGATAGAGGCGGCATATGAAAAGCTCGCACGGCTGGGACTCGCCGGAGCATCACGGCGAGGCTCTGAGGTGATACCCGAGCCGGAGGAAAAGCTTCCCGAGTACACGGCGCAGGATATCCTCCGCCGCAGCTCCTCGGATGAGGGCTTCAAGGCGGTAATCGAGGAGGCTCAGCAGGTATTCGGCAGAATGCTGTCCACGGCGGATATGAAGACTCTCTTCGGCATCTACGACCATCTGGGCTTCTCACCTGAGGTGCTGTGTCTGCTGCTGAACTACTGCAGGGAGCTGTTCGCCGAAAAATACGGAGCGGGGCGGCTCCCCACCATGCGCAGCATAGAGAAGGAGGCCTACGCCTGGGCAAACCGGGAGATACTCACCGCTCAGCAGGCGGAGGAATATATAGCAGACGCTTCCCGCAGACGCTCCGCCGCCGAGAGGATAAAGGACGCACTGGGCATCCGTGGGCGGGTGCTGTCTGCCACAGAGAGCAGATATGTGAGCTCGTGGCTGGATATGGGCTTTGACGAGAGAGCCGCCGCCATCGCCTACGACCGCACTGTGACCCATACCGGCGCTCTCAAGTGGAACTATATGAATAAGATAATGCAGTCCTGGCACGGCAAGGGTCTGCACACCCCTGAGGAGATAAACGAAAAGGACGGCAGAAGGGAAGCGGAGCTTCCGGAGGGAGACAGGGCCTCCAACCTCGATTATCTCAGATCGGTGTACGAGAAAGTTAAGAATCAGGTAAAGGATGATGAACATGGCGCTTGACGGAAAGCTTCTGGGCAGCGCAAGGCAAAAGCTCGCCCTTATCCGTGAGGAAAACCGGGCAGAGGAGGAGAGACGCCTCCGCAGCATCTATCTGCGCATCCCGGAAATTGAAAAAATCGACCTTGAAATGCGCCGGCAGATGTCGGAGCTGGTGAAGCTGACCGTAAGCCGTGACCCGGAGCTGAGAGAGCGTCTTGAAGCTCTGGAGCGGGAGAATCTCCGGCTTCAGGCGGACAGAGAACGCCTGCTGGCGGAGCACGGCTATGCCCCGGACTGGCTGGAGCCCGTCTTTTCCTGCAGAAAATGCCGTGACACGGGCTATATGGAGGGCAGGCTCTGCTCCTGCCTGAAAACTCTGTACAACCGTGAGCTCACGGAGAAACTGGGAGTGCTGCTTCAGACGGGAGGGGAATGCTTTGAGAATTTCGACCTTTCCCTCTACGGACAGCACCGCCCGGAAATGGAGCTGGTCTTCGGCACCTGCAGAAATTATGCCGCGGATTTTTCCCCGAACAGCATGAACCTGCTGTTTCAGGGCAGAACGGGGCTGGGCAAGACCTATCTCTCCGCCTGCATCGCAAGAGTGGTGGCGGAAAAGGGCTTCTCCCTGTGCTACGATACTGCGGTGTCCGCTCTGGAGGCCTTTGAGCTTCGGAAATTCAGCAGAGACCCCGCCGCAGCGGAGGCAGCAGACCTCAGGGTCAGCCGCATGCTGGACTGCGACCTGATGATACTGGACGATCTGGGCACGGAGATGATAACCTCCGTATCCTTAAGCGCCCTGTACACTCTCATAAACAGCCGTCTGCTGAAGGGCAGACCCACCATAATCAGCACTAACCTCAGCGATGAGGAGCTGAAAAAACGCTATACACCTCAGATAATCTCCCGCATACAGGGTGAATTTACCCTTCTGCCCTTTTCCGGACAGGACATCAGACTGATAAAAAAGGAGCTATGAGATGCAGCACGAGATAACAGAGAGGATACCGCTTCTGAACGCAGACGGAAATCTCACGGAGCCGGGCTTCGCCAGAAGCCTCCTGCCGGTGTACCGAAGAAGCGATATAAAGGCAAGCCCTCTCCGCATCAAGGAGTGGGACTACTACCTCATCAATAACGGACGCTTCGCCCTTGCCCTCACCATCGACGACAACGGCTACATGGGTCTTGACTCCGTAAGCCTGCTGAATTTCGAAGAGGGCTGGGAGATAACGAAAAGCCCCATGTGCTTCATGCCGCTGGGCAGGAGAAAAATGCCCGAGACCAGTGCTGCGGGGGATATCTCAGTGTCCGGCAGGGGCTATGCCATGAGCTTCAGACATGAGGACTCAAAGCGCATACTCACCGCCCGAATGAAGAAATTCGGTGACGGAGGCGAGCTCAGTGCCCGGGTGGAGCTTACCGGGGAGCCGGAGGACAGCATGGTGATATGCACTCCCTTCCCAAAGCGGGGACGCTTTTACTATAATCAGAAGATAAACTGCCTGCGGGCAAGGGGCGAGGTCAGCTACGGCGGCAGAACTTACGTTTTCAGCCCCGAGGACAGCTTCGCCGTGCTGGACTGGGGCAGAGGCGTGTGGACCTACCGCAATACCTGGTACTGGGGCTCTGGCTCCGGCACCGTGGACGGCGTTCCCTTCGGCTGGAATATCGGCTACGGCTTCGGAGATACCTCCGCCGCAAGTGAGAATATGCTGTTCTATGACGGCAAGGCCCATAAGCTGGGGAAAGTGAAATTCAATATCCCGGGAAATGAGCGGGATTTCATGTCGCCCTGGACCTTCACCTCCGACGACGGACGCTTTGAGATGGACTTTGTCCCGGTACTGGACAGGGCCTCCTGCACAGATATAAAGCTCATAAAGAGCGACCAGCATCAGGTGTTCGGACTTTTCACGGGAAGGGCTGTGCTTGATGACGGCAGGGTGACAGAGGTCAGGGACTTCCCGGGCTTTGCCGAGAAGGTCGAAAACAAATGGTGACCGAATATGACAAAAAAGGCTCCTTATCGGAGCCTTTTTACTGTATTAAGAATATTTTGAGCTGATTAAATCACCAAAGCTGTGATTTAATCAAGGTTTCCGCTCTCGTACATCAGAGCTGTGAGGGCAACTAGGGGGGCTGTCTCGCAGCGAAGTATGCGCTCTCCCATGGAGCAGATGTGAAGTCCGCACTTCCTTGCCATATCCGCCTCGAAGGCCTCAAAGCCGCCCTCGGGTCCCGTGATAACAGCGGCGGATTTAACGTTCTCTGCGCCCTTCAGAGCGTGGGAAAGACTCTCCCTTTCTCCCGTTTCATACATTAATACAGGAAGCTCTGTCTGCATGGCGCAGTTTATTGCCTCCGTGAGAGTGGGAAGCCAGCTCACCTGCGGAATAATGCCTCTGCCGGACTGCTTTGCGGCCTCCTCGGCAATCCTCTGCCATCTCTCCAGCTTCTTTTCCACGGCGTCCGTTTTGGCGATACAGCGTTCGGAACGGAAGAAGACTATCTCCGAGGCGCCTGCCTCCACGCATTTCTGGATTATGAAATCGGTCTTGTCACCCTTGGGAAGCCCGCAGAGTACCCATGTGTACACCGAGGGCTCCGCTCTGCAGGGCACGACCTCGATGATTTCTGCCTCTGCCTCATCCCTGTCCGACCGTACAAGCCGGCAGTTGTAATCTGTGCCGCTGCCGTCACAGAGGGTGAGCTTCTCACCCGGACGCAGACGCAGTACCTTTATGTGCTCGGCATCCCGCCCCCGTATCAGGGCGGTGCCTCCCTTGATATTCGTTCCCAGCATGAAAAATCTCGGCATGGCTGTACCTCACTGAAGTTTTTCTACATTATCGCACACTGAGCGTTCGATTTCAAGATGCGGTTCGGAAGCAGCACGGCGGAAAGCCTTATTTATTATTCCGTTCCGCAAACAGGCTCGTTGTACATTTTAAACATAAATTCAGCGGCTTTTCCTTATGTGCCGTCATTTTCAATAATTCGTCGGCTATTATACATAATTTGTATTATAGTTATAGCCCGGGAGTATACCGAACCGCTCCGCATACCTTGCAATGCGCCGGCTTATGCTGTATAATCCTTTGCGTTGATAAAACCCCCGCAACCACAAAATATTGAATGAGGTGTTACTTATGAGTCGTATGGTTGGTACTGTATCCCGTGGTCTTCGCGCTCCCATTATCCGTGAGGGAGACGACCTTGAAAAAATCGTGACCGAGACCGTTCTGGAGGCATCCAAGCAGGAGGGCTTCCCCATCCGCAACCGTGATATCGTCTGCATGACCGAGGCTATCGTAGCCCGTGCTCAGGGCAACTATGCCACCGTGGATGACATCGCTGCCGACGTGAAGGCAAAGCTCGGCGGTGAGACTGTGGGCGTTATCTTCCCCATTCTCAGCCGCAACCGCTTCGCCATCTGCCTGAGAGGCATTGCCAAGGGCTGCAAGAAGGTGGTTCTCATGCTCTCCTATCCCTCCGATGAGGTCGGAAACCATCTTATCGACGTGGACGTGATGGACGAGAAGGGCGTTGACCCCTACCGTGACGTGCTGACTCTTGAGAAGTACCGTGAGCTTTTCGGCTACGGCAAGCACCCCTTTACCGGCGTTGACTACGTCGAATATTACTCCGAGCTTATCAAGGAGATGGGCGCAGAGGTGGAGATCGTGTTCGCCAACAGCCCCAAGGCCATTCTGGACTACACCAAGAACGTCATCACCTGCGACATCCACACCAGAGCACGCACCAAGCGCATCCTCAAAGCAGCCGGCGCAGAGAAGGTTTTCGGCCTTGACGACATCATGACCGCCCCCGTGAACGGCAGCGGCTTCAACGAGAAGTACGGTCTGCTGGGCACCAACAAGGCCACCGAGGACAAGGTCAAGCTCTTCCCCAGAGACTGCCAGGGTCTTGTTGAGAAGATCCAGAGCAACATTCTCGAAGCCACCGGCAAGCTGGTGGAGGTCATGGTCTACGGCGACGGCGCATTCAAGGATCCCGTGGGCAAGATATGGGAGCTGGCTGACCCCGTCGTATCCCCCGCCTACACCATGGGTCTTGAGGGCACTCCCAACGAGCTGAAGCTGAAGTATCTGGCAGATAACGACTTTGCTGAACTCAGCGGCAATGAACTGAAGGACGCCATTTCCGGTGCCATTCGAAAGAAGGATGCTGATCTCAAGGGTCAGATGGCCTCCGAGGGCACTACCCCGCGCCGCCTCACCGACCTGATTGGCTCTCTGTGTGATCTGACCTCTGGCTCCGGTGACAAGGGAACTCCCATCGTCTATATCCAGGGCTATTTCGACAACTACACCACCGAGTAAAATATCCCCGGGCGGCCTGCGGGCCGCCCAGTTTTATGCTGATTACCACTCTTTCCGGAGTTCCGACTCCTCTACTCCGTATTCCTGAAGGAACTGTCGGAGGTCCTCCTCTCTTCGGAGGAGCATGATTTCCTGAAATTTTCCGGT
>JABUSQ010000008.1 GCA_021442665.1 Oscillospiraceae bacterium | reverse complement strand
CGTCCCAAGTTCTACGGACTTATCGAGTTCCCCTATCCCTCCGGACAGGGACTTCATGTCGGCCATCCCAGACCCTTCACCGCCATCGACATAGTAACCCGTAAGAAGAGAATGGACGGCTACAATGTTCTGTTCCCCATAGGCTTTGACGCCTTTGGTCTGCCCACGGAAAACTACGCCATCAAGACCCATATCCATCCCACCAAGGTCACCGCAGACAATATTGCCACCTTCACAAGCCAGCTCAAGATGCTGGGCTACGGCTTTGACTGGGATCGCTGCGTGGATACCACCGACCCCAAGTACTACAAGTGGACTCAGTGGATATTCCTCCAGATGTACAAAAACGGTCTTGCCTACAAGACCACCATGCCCGTAAACTGGTGTACCTCCTGCAAGTGCGTGCTTGCAAACGAGGAGGTCGTGGACGGCGTCTGCGAGCGCTGCGGGGCCGAGGTAGTGCGCAAGGAGAAGAGCCAGTGGATGCTGGCTATCACCAAGTACGCCCAGCGCCTTATTGACGACCTTGACGAGCTGGACTATATCGAGCGTGTCAAGATTCAGCAGAAGAACTGGATAGGACGTTCCACCGGCGCCGAGATAACCTTCGACACCAGTATCGGCGACACCGTAACCGTTTACACCACCCGTGCGGATACCCTCTTCGGCACCACCTATATGGTCATATCTCCCGAGCATCCCCGTCTTGACGAGTGGAAGGAGCATATCTCCAACTGGGACGAGGTCATGGCATACAAGAAGGAAGCGGGCAAGAAGTCCGACTTCGAGCGCGGTGAGCTGAATAAGGATAAGACCGGCGTTAGGCTTCAGGGTGTGGAGATAAAGAACCCCGTTACCGGAGCCATGCTGCCCATGTTCGTCTCCGACTATGTGCTTATGGGCTATGGCACCGGCATAGTCATGGGCGTTCCCGGACACGACCAGCGTGACTGGGACTTTGCCACCAAGTTCGGTCTGCCCATCATCGAGGTCGTTGCCGGCGGCGACGTGACCAAGGAGGCTTTTGTTTCCAAGGACGACAATGCGGTCATGGTCAATTCAGGCTTCCTCAACGGAATGACCGTCAGGGAGGCCATCCCCGCCATGAAGAAATATGTGGTGGAGCAGGGCTTCGGTGTAGAAAAGGTAAACTACAAGCTCCGTGACTGGGTGTTCTCCCGCCAGCGTTACTGGGGTGAGCCCATCCCCATGGTTAACTGTCCGGAATGCGGCTGGGTTCCCGTCCCCGAAGAGGAGCTGCCTCTGCTGCTTCCCGATGTGGAGAATTACGAGCCCACGGATAACGGCGAAAGCCCCATCGCAAAGATGCGTGACTGGGTTGAGACTACCTGCCCTAAATGCGGAGGCAAGGCAGAGCGTGAGACGGACACCATGCCCAACTGGGCAGGCTCAAGCTGGTACTTCCTGCGCTACATGGATCCCGACAATGACGAAGCTCTTGTTTCCAAGGAAGCAGAGGAGTACTGGGGACCCGTTGACTGGTATAACGGCGGTATGGAGCATACTACCCTGCATCTGCTGTATTCCCGTTTCTGGCACAAGTTCCTGTACGACATCGGCGTTGCTCACACCAAGGAACCCTACGCAAAGCGTACCTCTCACGGCATGATACTCGGAGAGGGCGGCGAAAAGATGAGCAAATCCAGGGGCAATGTCATCAATCCCAACGACATCGTTGCCCAGTACGGAGCCGATACCCTGCGTCTGCACATCATGTTCATAGGCGACTTCGAGAAGGCTGTTTCCTGGTCCAACGAGGCTGTCAAGGGCTCCAAGCGTTTCCTTGACCGCTGCTGGAACCTCATGGAGCAGGCAAGCGACGACATGGGCTACTCCGCTAAAAACGAGAGCACCGTCCACAAGACCATCAAGAAGGTTGGCGGCGATATAGACGAGCTGAAGATGAACACCGCCATAGCGGCACTCATGACCATGGTCAATGAGTTCTACGCAAACGGCTGCACCAAGGGTGAGTTCAGAACTCTCATCCTCCTGCTTAGCCCCTTCGCACCTCATATTGCCGAGGAAATGTGGGAACTCATGGGCTTCGCGGCCGCCGAGGGTAAGATGGCAATGCAGATGAGCTGGCCGGAGTTTGAAGAGAGCAAGACCGTGGACACCATGCGTGAGATGGCGGTTCAGGTCAACGGCAAGCTCAAAACTACCGTCATTGTCCCCGCAGATTCCGAGGATCAGGTCATTATTGAGGCGGCATGCGCCGATGAAAAGGTCCAGCGTCTTATGGAGGGGAAGCAGCTCTTCAAGACCATAGTTGTCAAGAATAAGCTTGTAAATCTCATAATAAAGTAATAAACTAATTGTTGACATTACCGAAAAAAACAAGTATAATGTCATTCGTTAAGCCAAGGATTTGGCCCTTAAAGCGTCGGAAGACGTTAATGGAGGGAGTGAAATAAATGTCTGAAATCTATGTAAAGGAAAACGAGTCTCTGGACAACGCCCTTAAAAGATTTAAGCGCGCAACTGCTAAGGCAGGCGTTATGCAGGATCTGAGAAAGAAAGAGTATTATCAGAGCCCCAGCGTTCGTCGCCGCAAAAAGAGCGAGGCAGCACGCAAGAACAAGAACAAGAGATACTACTGATCTCATAAAAAATCCTACACCGGAGGGTGTAGGATTTTTTTATTCCTCTTATTCCTCAATGACCCACGGAAGCCGGACTACGTCATAGCTGTGGCCTGTCTCCGGGAGAAGCTTTTCCAACAGCTCAGACGTTCTGAATTTCAGAGTAGAGCTGTTGATGCAGGGGTGACAGCCTATGTGCTCTGCGCTCAGCAGATCCTCATCGATAACAAGACGGACGCTGCCGCTGTCGTTCAACAGCCCCAGCACACTGACAGAGCCCGGAGTGATGTCGAGATATCGTTCCATATGCTCAGGAGAGGCGAAGGAGAGTCTTGCCGTGTTAATCTGCTTTGAAAGCAGCTTCGTCCTGAAGGGCTTGTCCCCAGGCATGAGCAGAAGATAAAACTCCGTCTGCTGACGGTTCGTGAGGAAGAGATTTTTGCATATATCGGCACCGAGAACCTTTTCAACCTCGTGACACATTTCTATGGTGTCCGCATAATCGTGATCCGTGCGGAAATACTCGATTCCCAGTCTGTCCAGCGTTTCGTAGCATTTCCGTTCCTTGGGAAGTCTGCTCGCAAAATCTGCAGGTCTGCCTTTATAAAGCTCTGATATTTTCATGTCGTACCTCTGATAGCTTGATAAGGCATTATCGCATATTTTTCGCGACATGGCAATAAGCTTGTCAAAAGGGGACTTTTGCATTATAATTATGATGGGTGATTATTGTGAAAAGAATAAAGCTTTGCAGTGCCGACGAACTGGATATAGTCAAAACCTTCGAGTGCGGTCAATGCTTCCGCTGGAACGCAGACGACAGGGGCGTTTATCACGGCGTTGCCTCGGGAAATTATGCCGAGCTTGAAACTAAAGACGGCTTAGTTTACATAACAACAGATGCGGATGAGAGCTTCTGGAGGGATTATTTTGATCTCGGCACGGACTATGCTGAGATAAGCTCCGCCTTTACCGGGGAGTATCTTGAAACCTGCAGACAGTTCGGCTGCGGTATACGCATACTGCGGCAGGAGCCGTGGGAGGCGCTGTGCTCGTTTATCATCTCCCAGTGCAACAATATCAGCCGAATAAAGGGCATCGTGGAAAAGCTCTGTCGGTGCTTCGGCGATGAGCTGAAAGCGGGGGACGTGGTCTGCTATGGCTTCCCTTCGGCGGAGAGGCTCGCCGACCTCACTCCGGAGGAACTGGCACCGCTGAGAGCAGGCTACAGGGCGGAGTACATAATCACCGCCGCAAAAGCTGTATCGGACGGGAGCCTCGACCTTGAGGCACTTAAAAGGATGAATTGCAGGGATGCGGTAAAAGAACTTCGAAAGCTTAAGGGTATAGGCGAAAAGGTGGCAAACTGCGTGGTGCTCTTCGGACTGTCCCACATGGAGGCATTCCCCGTTGATGTGTGGATGAAGCGTGCGCTGAAGGAAAATTTTCCCGAGGGTTTTGACCCTGAATCTCTGGGAGCCTATGCGGGACTTGCCCAGCAGTATATTTTTTACTATGCAAGGAGCAACGGAAAATGAAGTATAAGCTTTTAGCCACGGACATGGACGGTACGGCGCTGACAAAGGACAAAAGACTTAGCCCGAGAACTGTCGCCGCCATGCAGAAGGCAACGGATCAGGGGAAATTCATCGTGTTCACCACAGGCAGAAGCATAAGTCTGATAAAGCCATATATGGACGCCGTGAAGGGTATGCGCTATGCCATCACAGCCAGCGGAGGCACCGTCATCGACACGCAGACGGGGAACTATCTCGTACACAGAAAAATTGACATTGAGACTGTTAAGAGAATAATCGCCGCCGCATCTGGAAGCTATGCATATCCCATACTGTTTTACGATAATGCCACCTTCGGAAGCTCATGGTGCGTTGACAGACTGGAGGATTTCGGTCTTCCCGCCTATGCGCCCATCTACAGAAGCTTCATGAATCTGGTGGACGACTCCATGAGCTACTTCATGGAGCATCCCGCAGAGCTGGAAAAATTCAACCTTTTCTTCGGCAACGACTACGAGGCCGATGAGGTATACGAGCGGATAAAGGAGCTTCCCGTGCGCTTTACCTCACGGACAAAGACTTCCCTTGAGATAAACGCTCCGGGTGTGAGCAAGGCGGAGGGACTGAGGGTTCTGTGCAGTCACCTCGGAATAGACATATCGGAGACCATAGCCGTGGGCGACGCCGAAAATGACGAGGAGCTGCTGACTGCGGCAGGGCTCAATGTGGCTGTGGCAAACGGCACGGAAAAGGTCAGGGCGCTTGCGGATATAATAACCGATGATAACGAAAACGACGGAGTAGCAAAGATAATTGAGCAATATTTGCTTGATTAGAGCTGTGCCGTGTAGTATAATAAGCTGATAATTTAGTTTTTTATAAAGTAGGGAGGAGAAGCTCATGGACGAAAAGCTTACGACGCTTAAAAAGTGGATAGATGAGAGTGATAATGTGGTGTTTTTTGGCGGTGCAGGCGTATCCACGGAAAGCGGCATACCCGACTTCCGCAGTGTTGACGGCCTGTACAATCAGAAGTGGAAATACCCTCCCGAGACTATTCTGAGCCACACGTTTTTTACCCGCTTCCCTGAGGAATATTACCGCTTCCACCGTGAAAAGCTGGTGATAGAGAACGTAAGACCCAATATTGCGCATCTGAAGCTTGCGGAGCTGGAGGAGAAGGGCAAGCTTAAGGCTGTGGTCACTCAGAACATTGACGGTCTGCACCAGGCGGCAGGCAGCAAGAAGGTGCTGGAGCTTCACGGAAGCATCCTGCGCAGCTACTGCTCCTCCTGCAGAAAGCCCTATTCCGCAGAGCTGATGAACAAGGGGACCGGCGTGCCCAGATGCACCTGCGGCGGAGTTATCCGTCCTGACATCGTACTGTACGAGGAACCGCTGGACGACGATATCGTGAGTGAGGCAATAAGCTTCATCCGCAGGGCAGAGGTGCTTATAATCGGCGGAACGTCGCTGAATGTATATCCCGCCGCAGGACTTATCAACTACTACAGAGGAAACAAGCTGGTGCTTGTTAATCTCAGCGAGACTCCCTATGACGGCGAGGCTGACCTTGTGATACATGAAAAAATCGGAAAGGTGTTCGGCGGGCTTTGAGCAGGATAGACGTGCTGGGCGTCGGCTTCGACGCTCTGACAAGAGGCGAAACAATTGAATTTGCAAAGAGGCTCATCGAGGAGCATTCCTCGGCGTATATGGTGACGCCAAACCCCGAGATAGTCATGCAGACCTGGGACAGCGAAGAGGTGAGAGCGGCGGTAAACGGTGCAGAGCTGGTTATACCTGACGGCATAGGGGTCGTAAAGGCGGCAAATATCCTCGGTACTCCTCTGAAGGAGCGTCTCCCGGGCATTGAGATATCTGCGGATATACTCAGCTACCTTGCCGAAAGCGGAAAAAGTGTCTTTCTGTTGGGAGCAAAGCCCGGAGTGGCGGAGCTTGCGGCAGAGAGGATGAAAGATACCTTCCCGGGTTTAAAGGTCTGCGGCACAAACGACGGATATTTCAAAGAGGATTCCGCCGTCATCGCAAAAATAAATGCTGAAAGACCGGATTTCCTCATGGTATGTCTGGGTGCGCCCAAGCAGGAGCTGTGGATGGCTAAAAACAGAGCTGCTCTTGATGTGGGACTTATGGCGGGGCTCGGCGGAAGCCTTGACGTGTATGCGGGAACGGTCAGGAGAGCGCCTGTCTTCTGGCAGAAGCTCAATCTGGAGTGGCTCTACCGCTGTATGAAGGAGCCCGTGAGATTTAAAAGAGTTTATAAGCTTCCGCTCTTCCTTGTGAAAGCTATGGGAAAGCGGCTGAGGAAAATATTCAATGGACAAAAAGGGTAAGCTTATCGTAATAGAGGGCATAGACGGCAGCGGAAAATCCGCTCATTACCGCCGCGTATGCAGGCATCTTGAGGATGACGGCATTGCATACAATCACATAGTTTTCCCCAGATATGACAAGGAGAGCTCGGCGCTTATCCGTATGTATCTGGGAGGAGAGTTCGGATCAAACCCCAATGACGTAAATGCCTACGCCGCATCCACCTTCTTTGCGGTGGACCGTTTTGCCTCCTATCGCTCTGACTGGGGAGATACCTATAACGGGGGAGGATTCATCCTCTCGGACAGATACACCACCTCCAATGCCGTGCATCAGGGAGCAAAGCTTCCCGATGCGGAGCTGGAGGCGTTCTTCCGCTGGCTCTACGACCTTGAATATGTTAAGCTGGGTCTGCCTAAGCCCGACCTTGTGCTGTATCTGGACGTGGATATAGAGACCTCCCTTGCGAGAATGCGACGCCGTCAGGAAAAGACGAACACGACGGCTGATATACACGAAAAGGACGTGGCATATCTCGAAAACTGTCTCCGTGTGGCGGACAAAGCCGCAGATTACTACGGCTGGCTGCGTATTCCGTTCATAAAAGACGGACAGGAACGCAGTATTGAGGAAAAGCACGCGGAGATATACGGGATAATTACAGAAGCCTTATGATAAGGGAAGCCAAAAAAGCTCTCCGAAGGGAGATATTGAAAAAGATAGGGGAGCTGCCCCAAAGCTATATCGACTACAGCGACAGCGTAATCAGGGAAAAGCTTCTTGCCTGCGATGAATACCTGAGCGCAGAACGGATATTTGCATACTGCTCCATAGACAGAGAGGTGGATACCCGTGAAATAATCTCCCATGCTCTCCATGACGGCAAGAGGGTCGCTCTTCCTGTAAGCCTTCCCCATGGGAGAATGATTTTCCGTGAGATAAGTGACTTTGGGCATTTTACGGAGGGAGCCTACGGAATCCCGGAGCCGGACGAGAGCTGCCCCGAGGCTGAGCCCCGCCGTTGCGATATAATCCTCGTGCCTGCACTGAGTGCGGACGCAGAGGGAAACCGCCTCGGACACGGGGCGGGCTATTACGACCGATTTCTGGAGCGTTATGATTTTCTGTGTAGCATCTGCCTTATAAGGGCAGAGCTCATGACAGAACACATCCCCACAGAGGAGACGGACAGAAGGGTCAGCAGGGTATTAAACGAAAATCAGGATACCTGAGGAGCCTCGGAGCCGTATTAGAGCTTATCAGCCGCAGAAGAGAACGGAAATAATTATGATTCTCCGTAGACGGCTGCTGTATTGCTGCTGAAGGATACGGATAAGCGCCCATAGCTGAAGACAAAAGCCCGGGACGGCGTCTGTGATATAATATGCCGACGAAAAATAAGTGGTTACACCCCTTGTATCATAAAGGAGACACTCATGGCAGACGAAACAAATTTCAACAAAATATTCGGCAATGCCGATGACAAAAAGAAGCCTAAAAAGGGAACGGCTGCGGCGGAAAAGCAGAAAAAGAAGCCCGCTCCGCCTCCCGTTGCCGAAAAGGAGAAGAGCAGCGGACTCATGTACTTCCTTTTTGTGCTGAGCTGCAGCATCATCCTCACCTGTCTGGTATGGATGGCGGCGTGCGACATTCTGGGCTTTAACGGCTCTGACGAGGACGCACCGGTAACTCTTGCAAAGAGCAGCTTTACCGAGGAACGGATAGAGATCAAGGACGATGAGGGTAATACAAAGACACAGAAAAAGCTGATTCCCGATATCGGCTACGTTGCAGACCAACTCAAGGACGCCGGTGTTATCAGATATAAGTGGCTGTTTCGGCTCTTCTGCAACTTCACCAGTGCCTCGGACAATATTGCCCCCGGAACCTATGTTCTCCGTGACGCATACGATTACCGTGCCCTGCTTATGAAGATGCGCACGGGCTCCGGCTCTGCGGTTACTCTGAAGCTGACCTTCCCCGAGGGCTATACCATGGAGCAGATATTCCGCCTGCTGGATGAGCAGGAGGTCTGCGAATATGAAGACCTTATGGAAGCTGCCGCCAACGCCACCTTCAACTACGCCTTCCTTGAAGGGCTTGAAAAGGGCGATGCAAAGCGCCTTGAGGGCTTCCTCTTCCCGGATACCTACGAGTTCTACAAGTATATGCCCGCCGCCAGCGCCATCAATAAATTCCTCGAGGGCTTCCACTACAAGCTCACGGCAGAGATGCTGGACTGGCAGAAGGCAAGCGGCTATTCATGGAAGCAGATCGTGACCGTTGCCTCCATGATAGAGAAGGAGGCCGCAACGGATTCCGAGCGATATGTCATCGCCTCCGTAATCTATAACCGCCTCACCAATGATTGGCCCCTGCAGATAGACTCCACCACACTCTACGAATACCCCGACCACCACGGAGCACCCACTGCTGATATGCTGGCAAAGGACAGCCCCTACAACACCCGTATCAACAAGGGCATGCCGCCCACACCCATCTGCAGTCCGGGCATAGTGTCCATCAAGGCGGCGCTGGACCCCAGCGAAACGAACTATATGTTCTACGCTCTGGACGTCGAGAGCGGAACCCACCGTTTCTTCAAGACCGCCTCCGAGTTTGACGCCTTCGTGGCAAAACAGAATTACTGAGGCATGGAGAGAGTGAAACCTGAACTTCTGTCTCCTGCAGGAGATACGGAGCGCCTTGAAATGGCTCTCCACTACGGTGCGGATGCGGTGTACCTTGCGGGTACAAGCTTCGGAATGCGTGCCGCAGCCGGGAATTTTAACGGAGAGCAGCTCCGAAATGCCGTCAGAATGTGCCACGAGAAGGGTGTTAAGGTGTATCTGACCTGCAATACCCTCCCCAGAGAAAATGAGCTTAAGGTCCTGCCTGCATTTCTTGAGGATGCGCAGGCTGCGGGAGTGGACGCCTTTATTATCGCCGACCTCGGAGTCATGGACATGGCGGCAAAATACGCACCTGAGGTAGCCAGACATGTCAGCACACAGCTCGGAGTGATAAACAGTGCCACGGCAAGAGTGCTGTACGATATGGGCGCTGAGCGTGTTGTCCTTGCGAGGGAGACTCCCATGGAGGACATATACGAGATAAGGGCGAATACTCCGCGGGAACTGGAGCTGGAGGCATTTGTTCACGGAGCCATGTGCGTATCCTTTTCGGGACGCTGTCTGCTGTCGAATTACCTCACGGGGCGTGACGCAAACAGGGGCGCCTGTGCTCAGCCCTGCCGATGGAAGTACCATCTTGTGGAGGAGAAGAGACCGGGAGAGTATTTCGAGATAAGCGAGGACAGAGGGACCCATATCATGAATTCCCGGGATATGTGCATGATAGAGCATATCCCGGAGCTGACGGCTGCGGGGGTGTCGAGCTTTAAGATAGAGGGCAGGATGAAATCCGCCTACTACGCCGCTGCCGTAACCAATGCCTACCGCCATGCCATCGATTATGCCGCAAGGGGCGAGAAGCTTCCTGCGGTGTGGCTTGAGGAGGTCAATAAGGTCAGTCACAGACCCTACTGCACGGGCTTTTACTATGGAGACCCGGGACAGTATTACAGCGACGCCACCTATTTCACGGATGCAGAGGTCTGTGCCGTGGTGGAGGAGTGTGACGGGGAGGGCAATGCCCTGCTTACCCAGAGAAACCGTTTCTGCGTCGGTGATACCGTAGAGCTCATGACTAATGACGCTGAGCCCGAGGTCTTCACAGTGACAGAACTGGTCAATGAAGAAGGGGAGAACATCACGGCGGTACCCCATGCCATGATGCGCTTCAGAATGAAGCTTCCCCGGGCATGCAGCAGACTTTCTATACTGAGAAAACTTAAGTAAAGGAATGGCAATATATATGAAAGCATACGGACTTAATGAACTGAGAGAGATGTTTCTTAGCTTTTTCGAAACCAAGGAGCATCTGCGCCTGCCCAGCTTTTCGCTGGTTCCGCAGAACGATAAATCCATCCTGCTCATTAATGCGGGCATGACCCCCATGAAGCCCTATTTCAAGGGCGAGCAGGTACCACCCTCAAAGCGTGTCTGTACCTGTCAGAAGTGCATCCGCACGGGCGACATCGACAATGTGGGACGCACGGCACGCCACGGCACATATTTTGAGATGCTGGGCAACTTCTCCTTCGGCGATTACTTCAAGCACGAGGCAATAGCATGGAGCTGGGAATTTCTGACCTCCGATGAGTGGGTGGGACTTGACGCCGACAGGCTGTATCCCTCCGTGTATATGGATGACGACGAGGCATGGAGCATTTGGCATGACGAGGTGGGTATCCCCGCAGACAGGATATTCCGTTTCGGCAAGGAGGATAACTTCTGGGAGCACGGCTCAGGCCCCTGCGGTCCCTGCTCCGAGATATATTATGACCGCGGCGCAGAGTACGGCTGCGGCAAGCCGGACTGCACCGTGGGCTGCGACTGCGACCGCTACATGGAGGTCTGGAACAACGTGTTCTCCCAGTTCGACAACGACGGCGCAGGCAATTACACCGAGCTTGTGCAGAAGAATATCGACACGGGCATGGGACTTGAGCGGCTGGCGGTGGTATGCCAGGGCGTGAACTCCCTGTTTGATGTGGACACGGTAATGAACATCACTAATAAGGTCTCTGAAATAACCGGAGCACACTACGGAGAGAGCGAGAACAGGGATATCTCCCTGCGTGTTATCACCGACCATATCCGCAGCGCCACCTTTATGATCTGTGACGGCATCCTGCCCTCCAACGAAGGCAGAGGCTATGTCCTGCGCAGACTTCTCCGCAGAGCAGCCCGCCACGGCAAGCTTCTGGGCGTGAATGAACCCTTCCTTTTCAGGGTCATCGAAACGGTGGTACATGAAAACGAGTGCCAGTATCCCGAGCTTCGTGAGAAGCAGGAGTACATCACCCGTGTGGTCAGAAGCGAGGAAGAGAGCTTCGCCAAGACCATAGATGCGGGTATGCAGATTTTTGCGGCTCTTATGGCAGAGCACAAGGCAAAGGGGGAGACCGTGTTCTCCGGCGCCGATGCCTTTAAGCTCTACGATACCTACGGCTTCCCCATTGACCTCACCCTTGAGATGGCGGCAGACGAGGGCATGAGCCTTGACAGCGAGGAGTTCAACCGACTCATGCAGGAGCAGAAGACCCGTGCAAGAGAGGCAAGAAAGGCTCTGGGCGATCTGGGCTGGGAGGGCATCGACTTCGGTCTTGACGCGACCCCCACTCTGTTCACGGGCTATGAGAAAACCACCGATTCCGCCGAGGTTCTTGCCATCTTCAGCGGTGACGAGCTCTGCTCCGAGATAAATGCGGGCAGCGAGGGGATCATCGTTCTGGATAAGACTCCCTTCTATGCGGAGATGGGCGGTCAGGTGGCAGATTTCGGCACAATAGGCTTCAGCGTTGAGGATATAGAGAGAGGCGAGCTTACCAAGTTCACAGTCACCAACGTCAAAAAGGACAAGGGCAACAAGTTCCTGCACTACGGCAGGCTGGAGTCCGGCTCCGTCAACGTGGGCGAAAAGGTGGTGGCGAGCATCGACACCGACCGCAGAAATGCCATTGCAAGAGCTCACTCCGCAACCCATCTGCTCCATGCGGCTCTCCGCAGGGTTCTTGGCGACCATGTACATCAGGCCGGTTCTCTTGTGGAGCCTGACAGACTGCGCTTTGACTTTACTCACTTTAACGCACTCTCCGCAGCGGAGCTTGCCGCAGTGGAGAACGAGGTTCTCGGTGCGGTGCTGTCGGGTACGGCTATCAGCGTTTCCGAGATGAGTGTAGACGAGGCTAAAAACAGCGGGGCCACGGCTCTCTTCGGGGAAAAGTACGGCGACGTGGTTCGTGTTGTTGCCATGGGCGAACACAGCGTTGAGCTTTGCGGCGGTACTCATCTTGACAATACCGCAAAGGTATGCTCCTTCCGTATACTCAGCGAAAGCTCCGTTGCCAGCGGCGTCCGCAGAATCGAAGCTGTAACCGGCAGGGAATTTATCAGGCTGGCAAACGAGGCAAGCCTCAGACTTCAGCAGACCGCAGATATCCTCAAGACCAAGCCCAACGAACTGGTTTCACGTGCGGAGGCGGTCAATGCTGAACTGCGTGAGCTGCGTCAGACCATAGAGAAAATGAAATCCAAGGCGATACTGAGCGACGCCGAGGCTCTGCTGAAAAACGCAAAGGACGTAAACGGCCTCAAGCTGGTCATGCTCTCCGCTGAGGGTCTTTCCCCGGATGATATGCGCAAGCTGGGTGACTTCCTGCGTGATAAGGAAAGCCGTATCGTAGCCCTCATAGCAGGCGTGAACGACGGAAAAATCACCTTCCTTGCCTCCTGCGGCAGGGATGCGGTTGCCAGAGGCGTGAAGGCGGGCGACATTATAAAGACCGTGGCTCCCATCTGCGGAGGAAGGGGAGGCGGAAAGCCCGACTCTGCCATGGGCGGAGGCTCTGACGTAACAAAGCTTCCCGAGGCTCTTGCGGCTGTTGAGAGCTTCGCGGCATCAAAATAAAGGAGAATTACCATGAACGATTGTCTTTTTTGCAAAATAATAACAGGGGATATACCCTGTTCCAAGGTCTACGAGGATGAATTCGTTTTTGCATTCCGTGACATCAATCCGCAGGCACCCGTACACGTTCTTGTGCTTCCGAAGGAGCATATCTGCTGTGCCGATAAGATAGACGGCACAAACTCTCACCTTGTGGCGAAATGCTTCGAGGCGATAGCAAAGATTGCAAGTGCGGAGGGTCTCACAAATGGCTACCGTGTTATCAATAACTGCGGTGAAGACGGCGGACAGACCGTGAAGCATCTGCATTTCCATGTTCTCGGCGGCGAAAAGCTCTCCGAAAAAATGGCGTAAGATTAAAACAAAAATGACAAATGAAAAAGCAGAAAGCCTTGCTTTCTGCTTTTTTGATAGCGGGGATAGATATGATGGGAGTGCGAAAGCTGGCTGCGGTATGCCTCGGCTACTCTGCGGCGGTATTCATTGCGCACTATCTGCTGAAATCAGAAACGCTTGTCACGGCGGCGGTGATATGCTTTGCCGCAGCGGCAACGGGGCTTCTGTTCAATAAAAACACACGGCTTCGCATAGTGCTGACGTTTTGTGCGGCAGCACTGGGATTTCTGGGTTATGGCTATAAGACGCAAACCGTGCTTTTACCCTGTGAGGAGCTTGCGGATAAGGTAATGACGGTGGAGGCGGAGCTTACGGCGTATCCCGAGGAGAGGGAAAGCTGCCTTCTGCTGTATGTCCGATTTCGGGACGAGGCTCTTCCCAATGTTGAGGGCGTGCTCTTTGATTATGCCCGTGCGGGCGCAGAGCTCCGTCCCGGCGATAAGCTGCGTGCGGAGGTGAAATTCCGTTCGGCACAGCACAGGTACAACGAGGAGACGGACGTGAATATCTCCAAGGGGCTATATGCGCTGGGCTACATCAAGGGTGAATTAAGCTTGACAGGTCACGCAGATCACGAGCTCAGGTACCTGCCGAAACTGATAGGTCATGCCATTGGCGAGAAGCTTCGGGAGATTTTTCCTCAAAGCTCTGCACCCTTGATGCTGGCTCTGATGACGGGTGACAGGACGGATTACTACGACGATGACAGGCTCAGCAGCTCCATGAGCCTTGCGGGACTTGCCCATGTGGTGGCGGTCTCGGGTATGCACGTTGCCTTTCTTGTGGGCTTCATAATGAATGTGTTCGGCACGAAGCGAAGCTCTGCACTGGTGTGCATAGCCCTTGTATGGGTGTTTGTGGTGATGGTTGGAGCATCGCCTTCGGCTGTAAGAGCGGCGATAATGCAGACCCTTCTGCTGTCGGCTTATCTCTTCCGACGTGAAGCCGATGAGCTGACAACTCTGTCCTTTGCACTGGCGGTACTGCTTCTGGCAAATCCCTTCGCCTGCGGAAGCATCAGTCTCCAGCTTTCCTTTGCGTCAATGTCGGGCATAATGCTCCTGACTCAGCCCATATACGCACGGCTGACGGCGGGTATATCCATCAGACGGGGTACGCTCCGCAGAGTGTGGGAGTATGTGGCGGGTGCTCTGGCAAGCTCACTGGCGGCGACGGTTTTTACACTGCCGCTGATTGCCCTGCACTTCGGATATGTGTCCCTTCTCTCACCACTGGCGAATATCCTCTGTCTGTGGAGTATTTCCGTTCTGTTTGTGGGCGGATATATTATATGTGCGGCAGGCTATATCCTGCCCTCCGCCGCAAAGCTATTTGCTGCGGGAATATCGCTTCTTGTGCGATACATAGAGACGGTGACAGAATGGATAGCGGACATTCCGTATTCCGCAGTCTATACCGAAAACAGAAAAACACTGCTGTGGATCGTAGTATGCTACGGCGCGTTTGCCCTTTATGCTGCAATAAAACGCAGATTTAAGATATCTGTGCTAATTCCCGTCTGCGTCTGCGTCGCAGGCTTCGGGCTGCTGCTGAACTCCATGCACAATACTATGCTTGAGGATGAGGGGACGCTTGCGGTAATGGACGTGGGAAACGGAGAGTGCATTGCCTTGACAAGCGGTGAGAACGCTGTGGTCATAGACTGCGGCAGCAGCGGAATATCACAGAACGCAGGCTCTATGCTGTCCTCCTATCTGCACTCCAACGGCAGAAATGGCATTGATATGCTGATTCTGACCCATCTGCACTCCGACCACGCAAACGGTGTATGCAGACTTCTGAACACCGTGGAGGTGGGATTGCTTGTACTGCCGAAGACGGGGGAGGAGCCTCCGGAAATACTTGAGGACATACTGCTTGCCGCAGAGGAAAACGGGGTTCCGGTGTTTTTCACAGAGAGCGATGCGGAGTATGATTACGGAGAAATAAAAATAAATATATATACCTTTGAGAAGGATGAGGAGGCTCTTGCCGTGTCGGCGGAGCTGAACGGTCACAGAGCATTAATTATGGGAGACGCATATAAAAACACGGAGCTTGAGCTTGCCGACAGAGAAGATTTGACGGACACAGAGCTGCTTGTGGTGAGCCACCACGGCTCAAAATATGCAAGCTGTGAGGCTTTTTTAAACGAGGTCAGCCCCGTTGCCGCCGTCATTTCCACGGGCACAAACAGCTACGGCCATCCTGCGCAGGAGACTCTGGACAGACTTGCCGCAACAGAGGCGGAGCTTTTCCGTACAGACCTCAACGGAAGAATAATTATGCAAATGAACTGAATATACGGTGATTATATGGCAAAGGCTAAAAAAGACAAGAGCATACCGAAATTTATATACGGTGACGAGGTCAGAAAACTCAGACAGGAGGGACCCCGCAGACTGTATTTCATATGGGGACCGGAGGACTATCTCTCTGACCAGTTCGTGGGCGAGATAAGAAAGCTCTGCGTGCCTGAGGGAACGGCGGACTTCAGCTATCATAAGCTCAGCGAGCGTGACTATTCCCCCCGTGCGCTTGCCGACGCTATAGACTCGGTGCCCTTCCTTACGGAGCGAACCATGGTGGAGCTTCGTGGCATAGACTTGAACAGGCTCACCGATGACGAGACGGAGGCTCTTTTCGAGGCTGTAAAGGATATTCCGGACTACTGCACCGTAGTTTTCGTTGAGCCTTCGGAGTTTGAGCCCGACAAACGGAGAAAGGTATACAAAAAGCTTCTGAAGGACGGAACGGAGCTGTTTGTGAACGCTCAGGCAGCCGACGCACTGGTGAACTGGGTAGGCAGACGCTTTGCCGCACTGGGCAAGCGCATTGAGACAAATGCCATCCAGCGGCTTATCTTTGTGTCTGGAAACCTCATGAATATGCTCATTCCGGAGATTGAGAAGATAGCGGGCTATGCAAAGGGTGATGTTGTCACGACAGAGGATGTGGATGCCGTGGCGCACCATATTCCCGAGGCAGTGGTGTTCGAGATGGTGGAGTGTCTGGGCGCGGGTGAGACGGGTAAGGCCATGTTCTATCTGGATGAGCTTCTGGGCAACAAGGACTGCGACGAAAACTTTGTAATAGCCGTGCTGGGAATTCAGATGCGCAAGGTCTATGCCGCAAGGATGGCAATTGACGGCGGAGGCGGCAAGGACTATCTGATGAAAAACTTCGGCATACCCTATGAAAGCTACGCCAACAAGTACATGAATGCGGCAAGGCGCTATTCCCCGGCTCAGCTCAGACGTGCCGTGGAGCTATGCGCCGAGACCGACTATAAGCTCAAGAGCTCGGGCGTGCCGGAAAAAGAGCTTATAAAGGAATGTGTCATGCGTATAGCTGTGGGTGAGGGTGATGTATAAGATAGCGGAGGCCATAGTTGTCGAGGGCAGATACGATAAAAATACCCTGTCGCAGATAGTGGACGCCGCCATCATTGAGACCTCGGGCTTCGGAGTGTTTAACGACAGAGAAAAGCAGAAGCTTATCCGCAGACTGGCGGAAAAGAGGGGACTCATAGTCTTTACCGACTCCGACGGAGCGGGCTTCGTAATACGCAGCTTCATTAAGTCCTGTGTCCCGCCGCAGTATCTCAAGCACGCCTACATCCCGGATATCGAGGGTAAGGAGAAACGCAAGAGCAAGGCCTCGAAGGAGGGAAAGCTGGGAGTGGAGGGCATGAGCCCGGAGATAATAATTAACGCACTGCGCAGGGCCGGGGCCACAATAGAGGGTGAGGACACTCCGCAGACGGCAAGGATCAGTAAGGCTGATATGTATGCCAAGGGACTGTCCGGAAAACCCGACAGCTCACAAAAGCGACGTGAGCTGATGAAGAAACTGGAGCTGCCGGAAAAAATGAGTGCGGACGCATTGCTTCAGGTTCTGAATGTGCTCATGACACGGGAAGATTTTCTTAATTTGTAAAAATATATAGCAATGCTACACATATTGTGTTATAATAAATAAAATAACCACACTATATGGAGAACAGAAAATAAGCACACTTGGAGGAATAAGCTATGAAATGCCCTTTTTGCGGTTTTCTTGAGAGCAAGGTAATTGATTCCCGCCCCGCAGAGGAGGGAACCACCATCCGCCGCCGCAGAGAATGTCTTGCCTGCCAGAAGAGATTTACCACCTATGAGACCATTGAGCATATGCCTCTTGTGGTGGTAAAGCGTGACGGAGCCCGCCAGACCTTCGACAGAGCAAAGGTCATAAACGGCGTTGCCCGTGCCTGTGACAAGCGTCCCGTGGCATATGAGCAGTTTGAACGCATTGCCGACGAGATAGAGCAGGAGCTGCAGAGCAGTCTTGAGCGTGAGGTCAGCACCATTGAAATCGGAGAGATGGTCATGAGAAAGCTCAAGGACATCGACGAGGTTGCCTATGTCCGCTTTGCCTCGGTCTACCGCAGCTTCAAGGACATAAATACCTTCATGGAGGAGCTTTCAAAGCTTCTCAGCGACAAGTGAGCAGAATATAGCTCCGGGGCTGAGACACTCCATGGCGCATACGAATTAGGAAGCGTCACTATCAGGACGTCGGTCCTTCAGCCCGGGCAGGCATTATTATGTCAGAAGGCAGAAAATGAAAATAATAACCGATACAAAAGAGAATATAACAGGTCTTGTTGCCGAAAAGGTGAGGGAGCTTGTGAAGAATAAACCCGACGCAGTCATCGGGTTTTCGGCAGGAAACAGCTTTAAGGATGTTTTCTCGAAGCTTCAGGGCGAAGAATTGAAAGCTGTGCGTGCTTTTTCCGTCTGTGAATATGCGGGCTGTGATAATCTCGGCGCTCAGCTTGAGTCTGAGCTTTATTCAATGACGGGAATTGTCGACTTCCGTAGGCCCAAAGAGAGTGAGCCGGAGAGCTACGATGAGGAGATATCCGCCTGCGGAGGGCTTGACCTTGTGCTTCTGGGAGTAGGTCTTAACGGCAGCATCGGCTTTAACGAGCCCGCCACGCCATTTGACAGCCTCACCCACCTTCAGCAGCTGACGGACGCAACGAAGCGCATGAAGGCGGAGGAATTCGGAGGCGAGAAAAACGTACCGAGCCACGGTGTTACCATGGGCTTAAAGACCCTGTTCGGCGCAAAAAGTGTTATTCTCCTTGCTTTGGGCGAGGAAAAAGCGCCTATAGTCCGCAAGCTGGTGCACGGCAGAACCGACACCTATATACCCGCTGCCATGCTGCAGCTTCATATGAACATGACACTTTGCCTCGATAATGATGCGGCATCAAAACTCGATTGAACGATTGGAGATCAGATATGGGAAAATATTTCGGAACCGACGGCTTCCGCGGGGAAGCTAATGTTGACCTGACAGTAATGCACGCTTTTGAGATAGGACGCTATTTGGGCTGGTACTACGGCAGAGAGCACAAGGCCAGGATAGTTATCGGCAAGGATACCCGCCGTTCCAGCTATATGTTTGAATCTGCCCTGTGTGCGGGACTGACAGCCAGCGGTGCGGATGCATATCTGCTCCACGTAACCACGACCCCCAGCGTTGCGTTCATTGCTCGCTCCGATGATTTTGACTGCGGCATCATGATATCCGCGTCACATAATCCCTACCATGACAACGGCATAAAGCTCATAAACGGCAGGGGAGAAAAAATGGACGAGGAGATGCTCAGCGGCATCGAGGATTACATGGACAGGGCCGCCGCAGGCGAGATGGACTGCATCCCCTATGCAAAGCGGGAGAATATAGGCCGTACCGTTGACTATGCCGCCGGAAGGAACCGCTACATCGGCTTCCTTATTTCCCTTGCTACCCGTTCCTACAAGGGCAAAAAGGTGGGTCTTGACTGCGCAAACGGCAGCACATGGATGATGGCAAAGAGTGTGTTTGACGCTCTCGGTGCCGACACCTATGTCATACATAACAATCCCGACGGTCTGAACATAAATGTTGACTGCGGCTCCACCCATATTGAGAAGCTTCAGCAGTTTGTCATTGAGAAGGGACTGGACGTGGGCTTTGCCTTTGACGGCGATGCCGACCGCTGCCTTGCCGTTGACGACAAGGGAAATATCGTCACCGGAGACCATATCCTGTATGTCTGCGGAAAGTACATGAAGGACAGCGGCATGCTGGGCAACAAGAAGATAGTCACAACGGTGATGAGCAATCTGGGACTCTACAAGGCTCTGGACGCTCAGGGCATCGGCTATGAAAAGACAGCCGTGGGCGATAAGTACGTTGCCGAAAATATGCGTGCAAACGGACATATCCTCGGCGGCGAGCAGTCGGGTCATATCATCTTCGGACGCCTCGCCAACAGCGGTGACGGCATCCTTACAGCCATAAAGATAATGGAGGCCATGTGCGAATCCAAGCAGCCCCTCTCCGTGCTGGCTGCTCCCGTGGTAACCTATCCTCAGCTTCTCAAGAACGTGGTGGTCGATGACAAGGACGGAACCTTGAACTGTGCTGAGGTGAAGGCCGCCGTTGCAAAAATCGAGGCGGAGCTGGGAAACGAGGGCAGAGTGCTGCTGCGCAAGAGCGGTACGGAGCCGGTTCTGCGTGTCATGGTAGAGGCCGCCACGGACGAAAAATGTGAGGAGTGCGTGGATTATATCATAGGCGCCATGCGTGACTGCGGCAGACTTATTAAGGTGAAGTAATATGTATAAGATTTGCGATTTGCTGGACTTGTCCAAAACAATAGCGGCTCCGCTTTTCGAGGGAAAGGAATACCCCTGGGAGGTGCTGTCCGATATAAGTGACTTTATTATAAGGCTGGGAAGCACTCTTCCCGAGGAGGAGTATGAAAAGCGGGGCGAGAATGTGTGGATAGCAAAGGACGCTATGGTATTTCCTTCTGCATATATCGGTGGACCCTGTATAATAGATCACGGTGCGGAGATACGCCACTGCGCATTCATCAGAGGCAGTGCCGTGGTGGGCAAGGGTTGTGTTGTGGGCAACTCTGTTGAGCTTAAAAATGCGGTGCTCTTTGACAAGGTGCAGACGCCCCATTATAACTATGTGGGCGACAGCATACTCGGCTATAAAGCCCATATGGGAGCGGGCTCCATAACCTCCAACGTGAAGAGCGATAAGACCCTTGTGGTGGTCAAATGCGGTGAGGAGCAGATAGAGACCGGGCGCAAGAAATTCGGCGCAGTCCTCGGTGACGGCGTTGAGGTGGGCTGCAACAGCGTTCTCAATCCCGGCACAGTGCTGGGCAGGGGAGCCAGCGTCTATCCTACAAGCTGTGTGCGTGGAGTGATTCCCGAAAACGGTATTTACAAGGATAAGGACAATATTGTCATAAGAAAGTAAAAGAAACCCGGGCTTCGGACGGTACGCCGTCCGAAGCCCGGGTCAGTTATGTACTGCATTACTTCATGCTCTTTTTCATTGCGGCTTCACGGGCCTTGCAGATTTCGTCCCACTTTGGGAGCTTGCCGAAGGCCTCTGTCATCTCCCGCATCTTTTCGGGGATGTCAATTTTCTGGGGGCAGATAGCGGCGCACTGACCGCAGCCTATGCACTGAGAGGGATGCCTGTCTGCTCCCATGGAGTCCAGACGCTGACTGATATTGAAGCTGGGAGCGACTCTGAAGTCGTTGTAAAGACTGATGAGCAGGGGAATGTCAAGCTCTGCGGGACAGCCCTTGCAGCAGTAGCGGCAGGCAGTACAGGGAATGGCATTCTTGAGCAGCTCCGCGGTCTCCAGAACAAGGGCGTTCTCCGACTCGCTGAGAGGATCGCGTTCCTCAAAGGTCTTAATATTGTCCACCATGTGCTCCATGCAGCTCATACCGCTCAGCACCATTTTGACCTCAGGCAGACCCTGAAGGAAACGGAAGCCCCAGGAGGAGATGCTGTCCTCTGGGCGCAGGGCCTTAAAGCGTGCCTCAAGCTCCTCACCGAAGCCGGAGAGCTTGCCGCCCCTGACCGGCTCCATGACCCAGACGGGAATGTCATACCTGCTTATGAGCTCGTACTTTTCCTTTGCCTGCTGGAGAGTCCAGTCCATATAATTGAGCTGTATCTGACAGAACTCCATGTCCTTGCCGTACTTCTCGAGGAAGCCGCCGAGACATTCAAGTCCTGCATGAGAGGAGAAGCCCAGATGCTTGATGCGTCCCGCCCTCTTCTGCTCTATGAAGTAATCGATAATACCCCATTTGGGGTCGGTGTAAACATTGATACAGTTCTCGTTAATGTTATGGAGAAGATAGAAGTCAAAATACTCAACCTGACATTTTCTGAGCTGAAGCTCAAATACGGCGGCGGGGTCATAGCTGTCGCTGGTCTGGTGGCCGGGGAACTTGGTGGCGAGCTTGAAGCTATCTCTGGGGTAGCGGGCAAGAGATTTGCCGACGGCAATCTCAGACATACCCTCGTGGTAGGGCATGGCGGTGTCAAAATAGTTTACGCCGTGAGCAATGGCGTAATCAACCATATCGTCAACCTGCTGCTGGTCTATGTCTGCGTCCCTGCCATTGGGCAGAAGGGGCAGACGCATAGTACCGAAGCCCAGAAGGGACAGCTTTTCGCCCTGAAATTCACTGTATATCATTTGTTTTACCTCCGAAGCTTTAATGTATCTAAACTTTATAATATTCCTGCCCGCATGTCAACAGGAAAAGAAGTGCCACCAGACAAAGCAGATTTAAGATAATTTAAGCAGGGCTTTATTTCGGTTTAGGGTATTAGATTGATTTTCTGAAATAATTATATTTACAAGCTTTAATATTTGTAATATAATTACGAAGTTAAAATGCTGTGTTCACATAAGGAGCAGGTATGGAAGAACGGTTCGGATTTATCCACGAAAAGCTGGACATTAAAATACTGATACTCTTTGTTCTGCGCAGACTTCCGGGTGTTGTGGACAGAAATGTTCTGTCAGACCTTGTTCAGCAGTGCGACGGCGGCGTTGGATATTTCGATTATTCCGACTGCCTGTACGAGCTTGTGGATGCCGGACAGGTTTCCGAGGAGGAGGACGGCTTCCGCATAACCGATAAGGGCGCTGTAAACGGTGAGACCGTGGAGAGCAGTCTGCCCTATTCCGTGAGGAAAAAGGCAGAGAAGGTTGTCGCTCCCGAGGCGGAAAGGCTTCGCCGTCTTGCCATGCTGACCGCAGAGCACAGGCTCAACGGGGGCAACTGCACCGTGATTCTTGCCATGGATGACGGTCAGGGTGAGATACTCCGGCTGGAGCTTCTTGTGGCAGACGAGGAGCAGGCAAAGCGCATGGAGAAGTATTTTAAAAAGAACGCCGAGACACTCTACGGCGAACTTGTTGAGAAGCTGGACAGCCGTACAGATAAGCATTAAATGTGATTTAATGCCCATCTCAGATGGGCATTTATACTTTTTTGAAAGGAAAGAGAAAATGGAAGTAATGATCCCCGAGGGATACAAAAGTATCCTCAGTGTCTACGACACACAGAAAGCAATCAGTCTTTTAAAGCGCCTTTTTGAAGACAGGCTCGGTGCTCTATTAAACCTCTACCGTGTCTCCGCACCGCTGTTTGTTGAATCCAGTTCCGGACTCAATGACAATCTCAATGGCTACGAGAGGCCCGTATCTTTTGACATTCTGCGCTCCGATGCTACGGCACAGGTGGTTCAGTCTCTGGCAAAATGGAAGCGTGTTGCTCTCAAGCGCTACTGTTTCTTCCCCGGCAAGGGATTATACACCGATATGAACGCTATCCGTCGTGATGAGGACGAGCTGGACAATCTCCACTCCATCTATGTTGACCAGTGGGACTGGGAAAAGATAATCCTCCCCGAAAACCGCAATATCGATTACCTTAAGGAGACCGTCATGGATATCGTGAAGGCGGTCTGCGATACTCAGGATACCATGCAGGCAATCTATCCCCAGCTTGCATGTATGGAAAAGCTTGAGCGGCAGGTGACCTTCGTTACCGCTCAGCAGCTTGAGGATATGTACCCGGATATGACTCCCAAGCAGCGTGAAAATGCCTTTGTCAGGGAGCATAAGACAGTGTTCATCATGGGTATCGGCGGAAAGCTCAAATCCGGCAAACCCCATGACGGTAGAGCACCCGACTATGATGATTGGGACCTCAACGGCGATATTCTCTTCTGGTATGAGCCTTTGCAGTGCGCAATGGAGATATCCTCCATGGGCATCCGTGTAAACCCCGAATCTCTTGACAGACAGCTCAGTCTGGCGGGCTGTGATGACAGAAGAGAACTGCCCTATCACAAAATGCTGCTGGGTGGAGAACTGCCTCTCACCATCGGTGGCGGCATAGGTCAGTCCCGTGTCTCCATGCTGCTTCTGGGCAAGGCACATATAGGAGAGGTACAGGCATCCATCTGGGACAACAGAACCATAGAGCTCTGCAGGGAAATGGGAGTAATGCTTCTGTAAAGGAACGCATATAATCCGATATGTTGATTGAAATCATTAAAACCATAATCCTCGGCATCGTCGAGGGCATCACGGAATGGCTTCCAATATCCAGCACGGGGCATATGCTGCTGGTGGACGAATTTATTCAGCTTGATGTTACGCCGGAATTCAAGGAAATGTTCCTCTACGTTATCCAGCTCGGAGCCATCCTTGCCGTGGTTATCCTGTTCTGGGATAAAATGTGGCCCTTTAATTTCAGGGACAGATCAAAGCCCGTGATAGTGAAGGAATGCTTTTCATTGTGGTTCAAAGTGGTGGTTGCCTGCATACCCGGAGCTGTGATTACGCTTCTCTTTGACGACTATGTGGAGGCGCATCTCATGACCCCCACGGTCATTGCTCTTGCCTTGATATTCTACGGTATACTGTTCATAGTCATAGAGAATATGAACAGAAAGCGCGTCCCGAAAACAACGGAGCTGAAGGATATCACCTACAGAACGGCATTCATCATCGGTTTGTTTCAGGTGCTCTCCATAATCCCGGGTACCTCCAGGTCGGGTTCCACCATAATCGGCGCTCTGACCATAGGCGTATCCCGTGTTGCTGCTGCTGAGTTTACCTTCTTCCTTGCTGTGCCGGTCATGATAGGTATGTCGCTTATCAAGGTGGCAAAGTTTGCTTTATCCGGTTTTGCTATGACAGGAGCAGAGGCTGTAATTCTCGCCGTGGGCTGTGTTGTCGCTTTTGCAGTGAGTGTTCTGGTCATAAAGTTCCTTATGGGCTATATAAAGAAAAAAGACTTCAAGGTATTCGGCTGGTACAGAATAGTGCTGGGCGCAGTTGTACTGCTTTATTTTGCGGTAATCAAATAATCAAAAAGAGCACGAGCGTTGGCAGAGCAAAGCTATACCGGAACCAGCATAAAGGCTGCTATTAACCTGCTGTGCAAAAAAATAAACCCGCGCGGGGATAAAAATCTTCGCGCGGGTTTTAATTATGCTCTGAAGATTAGTTAAGATATCCGTCTCTCGCCTTTACGCCGAAGCGGGCTTCGAGCTGATGCATCATTTCGTCGGTGATGGTGTTCACGCGGGGCAGGTGGGC
>JABUSQ010000059.1 GCA_021442665.1 Oscillospiraceae bacterium | reverse complement strand
GATAAGCGCCGCTAGCTCAGCTGGATAGAGCGTCTGGCTACGGACCAGAAGGTCAGGGGTTCGAATCCCTTGCGGCGTGCCAAAAATAACTCCGCACCGAAAGGTGCGGAGTTATTTTTATCTATTCCTCTCAGTTCAGAAACAGAGATGCAGCGCAGTACACCAGAAGCAGAGACATCACGGTGTTGACTACCTTTGCGTGTTTTGAAAACAGTATCTTGAACACCGAGCCGAAGGCAGACCACAGCAGATTACACGCTCCTCCCAGTGCCGCAAGAAGCAAGGCGAAGCCCAGAAGCTTTACGGTCTGACCGCTGTAGACGGGAAGTACGTAAGCCTCCATTGACATGATGCCGTAGATGTATATCTTGGCGTTCACGAACTGCAGGAGCAGTCCTGCGGTAAAGCCGTCCTTGGTGCTGTTCTCCTCCACCTCGTATGAGCTGCGGAAGGTCGTCCACGCCAGGTACAGCAGATAGCTCGCTCCCACTATCAGCATGGGGGTCTTAAGCCTCGGTATCCACGCCGACAGCAGGCTGCAGAACAGAGTGCAGAATATCATCACCGTGGCAAAGCCCACGAAGATACCCAGATTAAAGGGCAGAGCCCTTTTGAAGCCCTTTCGGCTGCCGTTTGTCATGGACATTATATTGTTGGGACCGGGTGTTATGACGGTTACTGTGGCGTAGGTAAGAAAGGGCAGCCAGTTAAACATGCTTTTTATTCTCCAAGATCCGCAGATTAAGTTCAGTTTTAACGCTTTAATAACATATCACCAAGCACCGGCCTTGTCAATAATGCTGTTTTTTACATCAGCCATAGGAGTGCAGACCCGACATGAGTGTATTGACACCGGCAAAGGTGAACAGCACCACGGGTACTGCCAGTACCACAAACCACGCAAGGAAGTTCCCGTCACGCTTGCCCCTGAGCCTCAGATGCAGATATACGGCGTAGATTATCCATGTGATAAGCGCCCATACCTCCTTGGGATCCCAGGTCCAGAAGGCAGACCACGCCTGCTCAGCCCAGATAGCTCCGGAGAGTATGACCACCGTCAGCAGCAGAAAGCCGAAGCCCACCAGGCGGTAGCTGAGAAAATCCATCTGCTGAATTTTGAGTTCTCCCTTCTCCTCGTTCCTCCTTGCCGTGAGGATGCGCCTCAGCCCCGTGCAGCCCGCCAGAACGAAGGCGGAATAGGAAAACACCGCGGAGCCAATATGCAGGCCGAACCATGCGCTGCGCAGGGCGGGCATAAGCTCGGTAATCTCCTTGGGCTGCAGAGCGGCGTAGGACAGCACCAGAAACGCCGCAGGCATGGCGATAGTCGCAAGCCAGTCAGAGCTTTTCTTCATCTTCAGGAAAATCAGAAGCAGAGCTATACCCCAGGCAAAGGCCGTGGCAAACTCAAACTGATTGGACAACGGCAGACGGTGAGCCGCAATGCCTCTCACCACCATATAGGCGGAGTTGCCGATAAAGCCTGCGAGGAATACCAGCCATGCGGCCTTCAGCAGCTTCTCCTTTTTGAATATCGCTCCTATGAATTGCAGCACCACGGCAACCAGATACAGCACCAGAACCGAAAAAAACAGAATATCCACAATTATTCCTCCTCAAATTCCTGCAGAAGCAGCTTCAGCTCGAGCCTCATGCTCTCCCCCTTGGGGCCGCAGACAGCATAGCCCTTATCATCGGTCCTGACCAGCACCGGCGGCATGAAGAAGGTGATGTACAGCCCCAGAGTCATGAGCAGAAAGGCAGCACAGAGCAGGGCATTCACAGCGGTCGGGGTATATTTGATGCGCAGTCCGGGGTATTCCACCGGTCTGTTGAACTCAAATTCCAGCCCGCCTACTCTCAGCACATCGCCGGGAAATGCCAGCACCGGAGTATACACTCCGTCGGAGGCAAGCTGAACCTTGTAGATCGGGTCGGGATAGCTGCCGGAGCTGGAGGTTATAAGGGTCACCTCTCCGTTTTCGTCCTTGATATAGCCGGGATACACCGCCTCATACCAAAGCCCGTTGACGCTGTCGATGGACAGGAAGCTCACCTCGTTCATGACGAAAACATCCTCGTCTCCGGTCTCGGGGTCACGCACGGTAACCGAGCCCGCCGTGCCGTAGGTCTGCTGATATACCTTGAGGCTGCCGAAGCTGAAGGGGTGATTCACGCTTATCTCCGTAAGGTCGCTGAGCTTCCCCGAGGGTGAGGTTATTTGAATACTGCTTGTAAAGTCAAGCGAGCCCGTATCGTCCTCGATACGGAAGCTGTCCACATATATTCTGCTGCCGTCAAAGGCGGTGATATACTCTCCCGGGAAGCAGGTCTTGTCCGCTGTCCGGGGCAGATACAGAGCAAGGGCACCGAACACAACCGTGAGCAGTATGGCAACATGGGTTATGAAGGTGCCGTAGCGTCCGATATTGCGTCGGCTGTAGATTATGGCGTCGCCCACCGTTTCCTCGCTGCAGTGCTTCTTTTTGAGGTGCTCACGGAGGGTTTTAACACCTTCGGGAGTCAGTTTCACCGTATCCGGCACTCTTGACGCCGTCTCTGCGGCATTTTTTGCGCTCTTCACCACATTCTTTATGCGCAGGATGGAGCAGAGCACGAGATTCAGGCACAGCAGAGCAAGCAGCAGAACAAAGTACCAGCTCCTGTATATGTTGTTCAGCCCCAGCATTAGTATCACGCCGTGAGCCTTGCCGTAGGTTGTGGCATAGTAGGCGGCGCTCTGCCCCTGCTGAATGACCGAGCCTGCAGCGGATAAGGCGGCAATAATTACAAGCAGTATTATTCCAAAGCGCATGGAGCGCAGAAAATTGTATAGCTTTTTCATATTTTTACCTTAAACAAATGCCGCCCTTTAAGGCGGCATCTGTCATTTTTCCTGTCTTTCGGCTCACTTCAGAAGCTCCATGGCTTCCTTCGCCAGAGCCTCAGCCTTGTCAAGACACTGATAGGTCAGTGCGGAGTTGTGAGCGCCCTCGCTGTTCTCAACGAAGACGAAGTCCCAATAGAACTGGGCATTGCGTGCCAGCATACGAACCTCGGCCAGCTCCGCATCGCTGTATTTTCCGCTCTCCACGGCCTTGGCAAGCTCCTCAGTCAGCTCAACAAGGAGATTGCCCACCTCATTGGTGCGGTCTTCAACCTTTGCCTGCAGCTCCTTGACCTGAGCCACAAGGTCGGTGTGACAGACAGAGCATTCGTTCTTAATCAGGGTCTCGTTATTAAGAGGGCTGGTGAGGTAGTGACTCTTATATACGGTACCGTCTGCGGAGGTCTCTTCGCCCATATGGCAGTCTGCACAGGTGTACTTGTTGCGGTGCTGGCTGCCTTCACCGAGGAAGGTCTCAAACTCGGGATGCTGTACCTTTATCTGACGCACACCGGTGCGGGGGTTAGTATAGTCTGCGAAGTCCATGTCGTTGAAGAAGGCGAGTATCGCATCGGGGCTCATGCTCTCAATGCTGCTGTGGGGCAAACGGGTGGCTTTATTGCCAGTGTCGAAGTAATACTCCACATGGCACTGGCCACAGGCGAGGTTTGCGGCATCGATGCTGTCGAAATCGTCGCCCACGCCGTCAATGAGATAGCTGTGGGTCACGGTGACGGTTTCGGGGGTATTTGCATGGCAGTTGTAGCAGCTTATAGGCTCATTGACTTCCTGCATCACGTCATTAAAGTCCAGAGAATAGGCGCTTTCGCCCTGCTCATTGACCATGGCGGTGAAATTGGGAGTCTTGCAGGTGAAGCAGTTTGCCAGAGCATGGGGACGTCCGGTCTCGGTAATGTCCGTCACGTCGTAGTAGTGACCTCTTGCGCTGCTGTAGTACTTTGCGAAGCCGAAGTTTTCATAGAGTACCTGAATCATGGGATAATCGGCAACATAATCGGTGACCTCGCTGTTCTCGCTGTTGCGCATATAGCTCTCATATATCTCGGGATACTCCTCAGCCCACTTGTCCGCGGTCATGAGGGTGACCTTCACGCCGGTCTCGACCTTTTCCGCCTGCGTATCGGCGACGATGAGCCTGCCGCCGAAATTCACGGGGCTGATTCCGCCGCTGATAAGGGCGTTGCTGACAGCCTCTTTGATGGCGTCGGAGGAGATGGTTGCGCCGCTGAGACCGTCAACGGCAAGACTCTGCGCCTCAAACAGCTTCTCGGGGAGATAGTTGATGGCGGGACTGCCGATGCCCTTTGTCTCTGCGCTGTCGGTGACCTTGATGCTGTAGATGGTGGTCTCGTCGGCCACGACCTTCACCTGAATGAGGTCATTTCTTCCCTGTGCGGTGCCGTACAGGGTCATTGCTCCTGCGGGGATCTGACTTTTCGGCATACCTGCGGTCTGACCGGAGCCTGCAAAGATGAGGCTCAGTACCAGAGCGAGCACGAGGACAACTCCGCAGCCGATACCGATAATGTCGTGAAGCTTTGCTTTTTTCTTAGTGTCCATAAAGCACCTACCTTAGATGTTATTTATGTATACATTGACTTAGCGTTAATTCTATAATATAGTAATATAAAAATCCGTTGTTTTTACAACAAAAGGAGCAACGCTTTGCAAGATTTTATTCAGCTCGTCAGTAATACCGGACTATTTTCCGATATTGATAAGACAGATATACCGAAAATGGCAAAACATCTTCAAATGAAGGTGAGAAGCTTTAAAAAGGGCGACTTCATTTACCGTGCGGGAGAGGCAGTAAGCAGCATGGCAATTCTTGTGCAGGGCTCGCTTATCATACAGAAGGACTGCTACTGGGGAAACCGCAGCGTTGTGAGGAAAATCACCGCGGGCGAGGCCTTCGGGGAGTCATACGCCATGCCCGGCAGCAAGCCCCTTATGTTTGACGTCGTCGCTCTCGAAAACAGTACGGTGCTGTTTTTAAATATGGACCGACTTCTCAATGATTTCACGGACAACAGCGAAATACATACGGTGCTGCTGAAAAATCTTCTGCTGCTCCTTGCGGACAGAAACCGTCTTCTGACACAGAAGATAGATTATATGTCCCAGCGCAGCACCAGAGACAAGCTTATAGCCTATCTCTCCGCTCAGTCCGTTAGCTGCGGAAGCTCCTCCTTTGACATCCCCTTCAACCGCCAGCAGCTTGCGGATTTCCTCTCCGTGGACCGCAGTGCCATGTCTGCGGAGCTGGGCAGGATGCGCGACGAAGGTATGCTGAGCTTTGAACGCAATCATTTTGAACTCCACACCATCGACAGGCAATAAAAAATGAGACCCGCAGGCCTCATTTTTTTATTGTCAGCGTTCTGCACAGCTTTGCCGCAGACTCCCCGTCTCCTCTTGCGATACAGTCGCTGAGCTTTTCGAGGCAGGTCACGGTGTCCGATACTCCGCTTTTTCTTATCCTCTGGGCCCACAACTCCACGGTGGCTTCGCGGAAGGTATTAAACAGCAGAGGCATGGCTCTGTTTCTGCTTTTCACGCAGATGCAGTGAAAGAACCGGAAAACGTATTCCGCAGCTCTGTCACAGTCAGTCTCCGGGGCTCCGCCCTGCACCGATTTAAGCTCCCCGCATATGGCTCTCAGCTCCGCAAGTCCTGTTTCATCGTGTTCGGAGGCAAGCAGCCTGACAGCGGCGGTCTCCAAAGAATACATGAACATCAGCATGGAATCCACAAGCTCCGTGTCTTCCGCTCCCCTTACTCCTCCATACCGCAGAAGAGCAGTGAAGGTATCTATATTACCCGTCTCACCGTAGTCGGCAACGAAGGTACCGTGGCGGGGGCTGATTCTCAAAAATCCGCTGCGTTCAAGATTCTTAAGCCCGATATGTACTGCGCTCTTGGAAATACACATTTTTTCAGCAAGCATATTCTCGGTAGGCAGCTTTTCCCCCCTCTTCAGCTCGCCGGAAAGTATTCGGCCCAGAATCCGTGCTTCAAGCTGTTCTGTGACCGTTTCCGCTTTTATCGCTTCAAAATCCATGCTCAACCCCCTAAGCTGTGATTAAATCAAAATCACAGTTCTTTTTTATCACAAAAACGGCAAAAAATCAAGGTTTTTATGCGCTTTGTGATTAAATCAAAAAAGCTGTCCCCCCTCGGAGACAGCTTTTTTAGTTTACAGTACCCTTACTCTGAGTACATCATTATAGCCTCTGATGGTCTCTGCCACGTCGTCGCCCACATGGTCACCCAGATCTATCATGGTGTAGGCATATTTGCCCCGGGGCTTGTTTATCATGTGCTCCACATTTATGTTCTTGGCGGTTATAAGGTCAAGGATGCGGTTTATCATACCGGGAACATTGTGGTGGATAACACAGAGACGGCATACTCCCATACGCTCCAGCTTCGCTGCCGGGAGGTTGACGGAATTCACGATATTGCCGTTTTTCAGATAATCATAGAGTTGCTTTGCCGCCATGACCGCACAACGATCCTCGCTTTCGGGGGTGCATGCTCCCAAATGAGGGAGGGCGATAACGTTTTTGCCCCGGAGTATCTTTTCATTGGGGAAGTCTGTGACGTATTTTGCCACCTTGCCGCTCTCCAATGCCTCCAGCATGGCGTCATCATCCACGACTTCTGCCCGGGACTCGTTTATTATGCGCACGCCGTCCTTCATGAGAGAGAAGGCCCTAGCGTTCAGCAGGTGATGGGTATCCTGATTGTAGGGAATATTTATGCTTATATAGTCGCAGTTTCTGAATATCTCATCCAGGTCGTCGGCACGCTCCGCCTTGCGGGAGAGTCTCCATGCCGCTTCAACGGACATGAAGGGATCGTAGCCTATAACGTTCATATCTATTGCGATGCAGGCGTTTGCCACCAGAGCGCCTGTTGCACCGAGACCAAGAATACCGATGGTCTTGCCCATGAGCTCGGGACCTGCAAAGTTCTGCTTGCCCTTTTCCACCAGCTCGGGTATTTTATCGCCCCTGTCGGCGATGCTCCTGACCCATTCGATACTGCCGATGACGTCACGGGAAGCCATAACAAGAGAGCAGATGCTCTGTTCCTTCACTGCCTCGGCGTTGGCTCCGGGGCTGTTGAACACCACGATGCCGCTTTCGGCAAATCTCTCAATGGGAATGTTGTTGTAGCCAGCACCGGCTCTGGCAACGGCCAGTAGCTCGGGGTTAGGTTCGAAGGTATGCATATCTGCGCTTCTGACTATTATGCCGTCGGGATCCGAAAGCTCTGCGCTGACATTGCAGTTCAGTTTTTCCAGTCTCTCAAGTCCCACGGGAGAAATATTGTTTATCGTCTTTATTTTATACATCTGTGTTCAGCCTCAAACTTCTTCATAAATTCAACGAGGGTCTTCACGCCCTCCAGGGGCATGGCATTATACAGGGACGCTCTCATACCGCCTGCGATGCGGTGGCCCTTGAGATTCAGCATTCCCCGGGCTGTTGCCTCCTTCACAAATTCCGCATCCAGCTCCTCGTTTCCGGTGCGGAAGGTGATGTTCATGTCGCTGCGGGAGCCTTTCTCCGCATGAGCAGTGAACAGCTCGGATTCGTCCAGAAAATCGTACACAAGTCCTGCGCGCTCACGCTTGAGCCCTTCCATGGCTTTCACGCCGCCGATGCTCTCCAGCCAGTCCAAAGTGTTGCCCAGCATGTATATGCACCAGCAGGGCGGGGTGTTCAGCATTGAGTCCTTTTTGATAAGGACATCGTAATCCATCACATTGGGGGTGATGGGCATCGCCTTACCCGCAAGAGCCTTGTCGATTATCACCACGGTCAGACCCGCCGGAGCCATATTTTTCTGTGCGCCGGCATAGATAAGCCCGAATTTTGAAACATCCACGGGTCTGGATAGAATATCCGAGGACATATCGCAGACGAGAGTCTTCCCAGTCTCGGGAATGTATTGCCACTCTGTTCCGTAGATGGTATTGTTGGCGCAGTAGTAGAAATAATCGGAATCCGGGGATACCGCGATTCCCTCCTGTGCGGGGATGTAGCTGTGACCTCGGTCAGAGGTGTCGCAGGCATAGAATACCCTGCCGTATTTCTCCGCTTCCTTTGCAGCAAGGGAGGAAAAATTGCCCGTAACCGCATAGGATGCCTCCCCGGTGACCATAAGGTTCATGGGGATAGCGGCGAACTGCAGGGTTGCTCCGCCCTGAAGGAACAGTATCTCATGGGTGTCAGGCACCCTGAGCGCGGACTTCAGCTTTGCCTTCGTCCCGTCAAAGATATCCTGAAACATTTTACTTCGGTGGCTCATCTCCATGACGGACATACCGCATGACTTATAATCCATAAGCTCCTGTTGCGCCTTTAAAAGAGCCGACTCC
Organism: Oscillospiraceae bacterium; assembly: GCA_021442665.1. Classification (GTDB taxonomy): domain Bacteria; phylum Bacillota; class Clostridia; order Oscillospirales; family Oscillospiraceae; genus F23-B02. The sequence continues at coordinate 17,041 of JABUSQ010000059.1, read as the reverse complement.
GGCAAAACGGAGGGTCCTGCCGAAAAATTATAAACTTTTTCTCTGGACATGAAATCACCTGCTTTATCACTTTAGCATAAAAAACCACGCAATATTATAACACCCGGATAATTATCCGTCAATGAGCGTACCGACGAGGTTTTCACCCGTATTTGCCGTAATTTTGACAATTCTGACTACTCCGCGGAGGTTTTCGCCCCTTGCGCGAACAGGAATATAGTTATCACTGTGTCCCTGCCAGAGCTCCCCTTCCTTTGTCTCAAACAGTACGGGAAGCTCCTTTCCCACCTGAGAATCCATAAACGCCCTGCGGGTTTCTGCTCCCACAGCCCGTGCCTGTTTTGAACGCAGCGCCTTCACGGAGCGGTCTATCTGTCCGGGCATTCTGTCTGCAGGGGTCCCGGGGCGGCGGGAGTACGGGAAGATATGGACATCGGAGAAGCTGACCTTTTTCAGAAAATCGAGGGTCTGTCGCTGATGCTCCTCGGTTTCCCCGGGAAATCCCACAATAACATCACAGGTGATACCGCAGCCGGGAAAGTATTTCCGCAGAAGCTCCGTCTTCTCGAAAAATGCGGAGGTGTCGTATTTGCGGTTCATATTTTTTAACGTAGTATCGCAGCCCGACTGCAGGGACAGATGAAAATGCCTGCACACGGTGCCCGCTTCGCTGAGTCTGCGGCAGAAGTTCTCGGTGATGACGCCGGGTTCAAGAGATCCGAGGCGAAGCCTGAGCTCCGGGGCTGCTCTGCTTATCCGGCAGATGAGTTCCGCCAGATCGGGCTTTTCCGGAAGGTCAACGCCGTAGGAGGCTATCTCTATGCCCGTGAGCACCAGTTCTCTGAAGCCCTCCGTCTGAAGCTCCGCCGCCTTTTTTGCCGCCTCCTCCACCGGCAGGCTTCTCAGCCTGCCCCGGGTGTATGGGATGATACAGTAGGTGCAGAAATTCACGCAGCCGTCCTGAATCTTCAGCAGGGCTCTCGTGCGTCCCTCGGCTGCGCCGGCGGGCAGCTCCTCGAAAACTCTTCGGCGGAAGGGATCATCCACGGCTTTGCTGCCCTCCCCCGTCTCAAATGCCTTTTCGGCGGCGTCTATGAGCTTTACCCGATCTCCGGTGCCGAACACGACATGAGCTCCCAGCCTCTGCGCGGTATCAGGGCTGAGCTGAGAGTAACAGCCGGAGACTGCGATAACCGCATCGGGATTCTCTTCTTTGAGTCTGTTTATCGCCTGGCGTGACTTTCTCTCCGCCTCAGCGGTCACGGCGCAGGTGTTGACTATGGCAAGCTCGGCAGTCTCGTTCTCTCCGCAGGGGGCATGACCCCGCTGAAGCAGAACAGTTTCCATGGCCTGAGTCTCATACTGGTTGACCTTGCAGCCTAAAGTGTATATAATGTATTTCATTAAAAATCCCCCCTGAGGAGTAAGAAATGAGCGTTTATCTTGACAACGCCGCCACCACTGCGGTCTGCACCGAGGCAGCGGAGACGGCTCTCAGAATTATGACGGAAAACTACGGAAATCCCAGCTCCACCCACACCATGGGCAGGAATGCCAGGGCAGCTCTAGATAAGGCGAGGAAGCAGGTCGCCTCCGCATTGGGCTGCGGCACCGATGAGGTCTTTTTTACCTCCTGCGGCTCTGAGGGCGACAACTGGGCAATATTAAACGGTGCGGAGAGCATGAAGCACAGAGGCAGACACGTCATCAGCTCACAGCTTGAGCATGACGCCGTACGGAAATGTCTGTACGAGCTGGAGCGCCGGGGCTTTGAGGTCACATACCTTCAGCCCGAGGCCGACGGTTCCGTCAGTGCCGAAAGCCTGAAAGACGCTCTGCGTCCCGATACGGTTCTGGTATCTCTCATGCTGGTGAACAACGAGACGGGAGCCGTGACGGATATAGCTGCCATGTCAAGGGTTCTGAAGGCGGCAAAGAGTCAGGCCCTCCTGCATTGCGATGCCGTGCAGGGCTTCATGAAGCTGCCCTTCACGGCAAAAAGTCTGGGTGCGGACATGATAACCGTCAGCGGTCACAAGATTCACGCTCCCAAGGGTATAGGCGCATTGTATATCAAAAGCGGGGTCAAAATCAAGCCCTATATAATCGGCGGCGCTCAGGAGGGAAAAATGCGTGCGGGCACCGAGGCTCTGCCTCAGATCGCCGCCTTCGGTACCGCCTGCGAGCTTGCGAAAAAAGCCATGCCCGAGGCATCGGCTCGCATGGCTGAGCTGCGGAGCCGAACTACGGAAAGGTTATGCTCGGAAATGCCCGAGACCGTTATCATAGGCGGAGGTGCTCCCCACATACTCAGTCTGTCGCTTCCCGGCTGGCGCAGTGAGGTGCTCATGAATTATCTTGAGTCCAAAGAGGTGTATGTCTCCCGCTCCTCAGCCTGTAAAAAAGGCGGCAGAAGTCATGTGCTTGAGGCCATGGGACTTGCTCCGGAGGTAATCGACGGAGCCATAAGAGTGAGCTTCTCCCGCTATACCACCGCAGAGGATACGGATACCTTCTGCAGGGCTCTGAAGGAGGCCCACGACAGTCTGTCCCACAGATGATATTCCACCGCGCTCAACGCTTTTTGCACAATAACAATCCCCTCCTCGGAGGGGATTGTTCGTTTTTCACCTTATCCGTACCGGCATGAATGCCTCCCCCGTGGTATGCAGTTCTGTCCTTCCTCCGCTGAGGTCTTTAATGCGCAGAGCAAAGTCATCGGCGCTTTCCTCCGGAAGAAGCAGCTTCACCGTGACCTGTGCGCCGTATTCCACGTCCTCCACCACACCGTTTACCGATGCACATTCCAGCTTCACCCGCTCAAGCATGGAGTAAGAGCAGAGCAGCTCTGCCCTGACCCAGCGGCGCACAACGGAGATACCGGCCGCGTCCAGAGCGTCCTTTGCGCTTTTTGTGTAGGCACGCAAAAGCCCGCCGGTGCCCAGCAGTACACCGCCGAAATATCTGGTCACAACGCAGACAACATTCTCCACGCCCTCACGCCTGAGCACCTCCAGCATGGGTATGCCCGCCGTGCCCTGAGGCTCGCCGTCGTCGGAGTAACGCACGGCTCCCTCACGGATGATGTAGCACCAGCAGTTGTGCCTCGCGTCGTAATATTTCTTTTTCATCTCCGCAACGAAGGCCTTCGCCTCCTCCTCGGAGTTCACAAGACGGACGTGGCCTAAAAAGCTCGAACGCTTTTCGGTGAATTCCGCCTCACCCGCTCCCGCGGGGATATAATACTCAGCCATAGCTATCCTCAGTCTTCCCAGTCCTCTTTCGGCTCACGGTAGCCCGGGACAAACCGTTTCACCTTTCCGAAGACCTGCGGCGGTACAATGACCTCCGCCTCTATGCCCTCATCGGTGTATTCCATGCTCAGCACCGAGGCCTCACGGTTTATAAGGTCCACAATGCTTCCCCTGTCGTAGGGTATTTTCAGCAGCACACGGTGATTCCCCCTGTCAAGTAGCTTCGACAGTCTCTCCACCAGCTCCCGGACGCCCTCGCCGCTTCTTGCTGAGATGCACACCACGTCCTCGCCGTGGGGCAGAATGCCCATGTATGCGTCGCACTTGTTGAAAACCCGCAGGCAGGGGGTCTCCCTTGCTCCGAGCTGCTCAATGAGGCTGTCCACCACACGGGCCTGCTCCTCCCAGTCGGGATTTGACACGTCTATGACATGGAGCAGCACATCGGCGTAGCTCAGCTCCTCCAGCGTCGCCTTGAAGGCCTCGATGAGATGGTGGGGCAGCTTGCGGATAAAGCCCACGGTGTCCGACAGCAGCACCTCAGTGAAATCGTCTATGCGGAGCTTTCTGGTGGTGGTGTCCAGAGTATCGAACAATCTGTCGTTTGCCGGTATATCGGAGCCCGTAAGGCAGTTTAACAGCGTTGATTTTCCCGCATTGGTGTAGCCCACCAGAGCCACCACGGGCACAGAATTTTTCTCTCTCTGCCGCCTCTGGGTGGAGCGTACCTTTCTCACGGCGGCAAGCTCCTCCTCCAGCTTCTGTATTTTTCTTCTTATATGACGGCGGTCGGTTTCCAGCTGAGTTTCACCGGGTCCTCTCGTGCCGATGGGGGAGGCTCCGCCGGAGGCGGTCTGACGCACCAGATGCGTCCACATTCCCGTTAGCCTCGGCAGAAGATATTTGTACTGGGCAAGCTCCACCTGAAGCTGACCCTCACGGGTCTGCGCCCGCTGAGCGAATATATCGAGTATCAGACCGCTTCTGTCCAGCACCTTCACGCCCAGCTCCTCGGAAAGCACGCGCATCTGCGAGGGCGAGAGCTCGTTATCGAACACCGCAAGGTCAACATTGTTCATATCTATAAACGCCCTGAGCTCGGCAACCTTTCCGTCTCCTATGAAGCTTCTGGGCTCGGGCGTCTGTCTGTTCTGGATGATCATGCCCACGGCGGTGCCGCCTGCGGTCTCCACCAGAGCCGCCAGCTCCTCCATTGATATATCCGTGCTTCGCTCCGAGGGCTCCATACTGCTTGCGGAGAGCCCCGCCAGCACCGCACGTTCCTTTTTAACTTCGTTAGATTCCATGGCAAATATCCTTAAGGCTGTTATTCTATATTATTATAACACAAAAAAGCAAAAAGACCACATCTTTTGACGTGGTCTTTTAAAGCCGTTCTTATTACTTGATGCCGTACTTCTTGTTGAACTTATCAACACGGCCGCTGGTATCAACGAGCTTCTGCTTGCCTGTGTAGAAGGGGTGGCACTTGGAGCAGATTTCAACGGTGATGCCCTGACGGGTGGAGCCGGTCTCGATGGTTGCACCGCAAGCGCACTTTATAACGGTGGGCTGATAGTTGGGATGTATTCCTGCCTTCATTTTATTATCTCCTTATCTGTTGCTGTCTTGATTACGCAAAAACGCAGTTACAAGACGCAAAGAGGAGTATAGCACATTATTGCACGATATGCAATAGTTTTTCAGAAGTTTTTGAAGCTGAAGGCTCTTCCTGCGGTGAGAAAATACAGCACGCACTCTCTGACCCGTCTGCCGGTCATCCTCTCTGCGGCGAGGGCATAGGCACGGAGCTGGCCCTTATAGCTCTCTGCTCTGGCCTCCAGAGCCTCTCCGTAAACGGAGTCGGTCTTGTAATCGACCACGGTGAGCTCGCCCTCCTCCTCAATACAGCAGTCCATAACGCCCTGCAGAAGCACACTTTCTCCCTCTCCTCCGGGGAAGAAGTCCTCTGCGGGGCAGAGCAGGGAGAATTTAAACTCACGGGAAACTGCGTCGGCATTCATGATGCGCCTGCCGATATCCGAGGCAAAGAGCCTGCGGATTGCCTCCGCGTCCACTCCCTGCGCCTGCCTCTCGGATATGAAGCCGCCGGCTTTAAGCCGCTCTATCTCCGCTCTGATGCCCTCTATATCCGTGGCTCTGCCGTAGTCCATGAACTGCAGCACCATATGAGTCGCAGTACCCTTTTCAGTTCCGCTCAGAGGTCTCTTATCCCGCAGGAAATCGGGGCTGCGGAAGCTCCTTTTAGTCCCGGGCGCCACGGAATGTACCTCGGGATCCTCCTCACGGCTTTTCAGCTCTGTGGCAGTTACCTTGCTTGGAAGGCCCACTGCTCCGTCATGGACATAGCGGAAGGCAAGATAATTCGCTATCCTCTTTTTTATCTCCTCATCGGCCTTGATGTCTGAAAGTCTCTCCGCGGTGCTCTCCGTCTCCTCCGCTCTTTCAGGACAGCAGATATTCAGCCGTATCCGTCCTGCATTATCCGCAAGCGCAGCGAGCATCAGCCACTGTGCCGAAGAAGCTTCCGACATCAGCACCTCGGGGGACATTGGCTCCGTCACCAGCGGCATGAGCTTCTGAAGCTTTTCCTCGGGCTCCTTCATGGCCGCAGTCATGAACAGATACTCCTTTGCACGAGTCATCGCAACATAGAGCAGCCGCATCTCCTCGGAAAGCATCTCCCTGTCAGAGCGGAGCTTAATGGCGTTTCTCGCGAGGCTGTTGTACTCAATGCCACGCTCTGTGTCCGTGACCTTGGGCCCCAGTCCCAGCTCCGGATGTACCAGCACCGCAGAGCGTGAGTCCTGACGGTTGAACAGCCGATTCGTGTCGCAGAGAAAGACGATGGGAAACTCCAGACCCTTGGACTTGTGAACCGTCATAATCTGCACTGCATTTCCGGTACTGCCTCTTCCGGGCTCCTCTCCCCGCTCATTAAGCTTGCCCAGCCATTCCGTAAATCTGTGCAGTCCACGGTAGCCGGTGGCCTCGAAGCGTTTTGCATATTCCAGCAGCGTGTTCAGATTTGCGCAGCGGTTTTCACCGTCACGCATGGCGGAGCATACGGCAAAGGCATCGAGCTCGTCATAAATTCTGTATATGAAAGCGCCCAGCTCCATATCCCTCGCGCAGTCCCGGAAGCTGCGCAGCCTGTCAAGGAATTCCCCGCAGCGAACATTCTCCTCCGCTCTCGCAAGCAGAGCAGAGTAAAAATCACTTTTTCTGTCAGCCGCTCTGATTTCTGACAGCTCGTCGGCAGAGAAGCCGAAGAAGGGCGAGCGGAGAGCCGATATAAGCGGCACGTCCTGACAGGGATTATCCACCACTGTCAGCAGGCTCAGGATGCCCGATACCTCCATGGAATCGAAGAAGGAGCCTCCCTGCCCGTTCATCACGGGTATCCCTGCCTCTGTGAGTGCTCTGCGATACACGCCGCCCACGGAATTAGCCGAGCGCATAAGTATGGCAATGTCGCTGTATCGGGCGGGTCTGCGCACGCCACGGTCGGTGACAAGAGTGCCGCTGTCAATGAGCTTCCTTATACTTTCCGCCGCAAAGGCAGCCTCTGTTTCGGTTTTGTCGAGGCTTTCCTCATCGCTTTGGTTAAGGTTAATTAACGTTAACTCCGGCACACGGACATTTCCCTCATAGGATGCTCCGCACTTCAGTTCCGCATACTTATCATAGGCTATATCGCCCAGCTTTTCCGACATACAGGTGCGGAAAACATGGTTTGCCGCATCAATTATCTCACTGCGGGAGCGGAAATTTTCCTGCAGCATTATGCGCACGGGTTCCTTCTCCTTCGCGGTCTCAAGGTCAGAAAAGCTGTTGTATTTTTCGGTGAATATAGAGGGATCCGCCAGTCGGAAGCGGTAGATGGACTGCTTCACATCCCCCACCATAAAGAGGTTTTCCCCGTTTTTCGAAACCGCACGGAAGATGGCGTCCTGCACGGCATTCACATCCTGATACTCGTCCACCATTATCTCCGTAAACCTTGCGGACACGGAGGCGGCAATATCCTCCCGGGAGCTGAGAAGTCTGTACGCCATATGCTCGAGGTCGGAGAAGTCCACCTCACTGCGTCGCCGCTTTTCTGCGGAATAGGCTCTGTCAAACTCCAGTGTGAGCTTTAAAAGCTCCTGCATTGCAGGAGCCGTCCTGCGCATATCCCTCAGAAGCTTTTCCGAGTCACAGCTCAGCACCTCGGAAAAGTGCTTTGCAGTGTCGCCGCACTTTTTCCGCACTGCCTTCACATATTCCGAAAGCTCCGGGTCGGGGGAATTCCTCAATGTACCCAGACGGGGAAAGTCAATAGGGAGGAAGCTCCTCGCCGCGTCCCAGCCAATGTCCAAGGCTCTCACAAAGCCTCTGAGGCTTGCCGCTGTCTCTGCAACGGAGGCCCCGTAGGCGGCGCTTACCTTCTCATTGCGTCCCGCCTCGGCGGCAAGCCGCTCCATACGCTCCGCCCAGAAGGCTGCCCTCAGTCTGAGAGAGTCCAGAACCTCCCTGCCCCAAGGGGTATCCCCTGCATCGGAGTATTCCCTGGAAAGGGCTTCTGTCTGCTCCTTTGCCCATTTATCCGGTAGCGGATGGCTCTGCATTTTTTTGTGCAGCTCCACTGTCAGCTCCGCAAGGCGGGCATCGTCTCTGCCCCGTCCCACAGTGTCCGTGAGAAGTTTGAAGCCCTCAGTCATGCACTCGTACTGAGCCTCCATGACCTTATCAATCACACGGGACTTGATGGTTTCGGAGCGATCCTCCTCGATGATCTTGAACTCGGGAGAGAGCCCTGCGGCATGGCAGTTCTCCCGAAGAAGATTTCCGCAAAAGCTGTGGATGGTACCTATCTGCGACCTCTGACACAGGGCGCTCTGACGGCGCAGGTGTTTGTTTTCCGGATCATCGGTAAGCCGGGCAGCGATCTCGTCCATTATCCTGCTGCGCAGCTCTGCGGCGGCAGCCTTGGTGAAGGTAATGATGAGGAAGCTGTCCACATCCGCATTTTCACTCGGGTCGGCAATGCGGGCAAGCAGTCTCTCCGTGAGCACCTTTGTCTTGCCCGAGCCTGCGGCGGCGGATACCAGCACCGCGCGGCCCTTTGTTTCTATCGCGTAGCTCTGCGCCTTTGTGGGATTAAACTCAGCCACAGTCCTCACCTCCCTCAAGAATGCTCCATACTTTAGTTGCGTCCAGATTTGCAGGCACGGTGCGGATATGCTCTCCGTTTTCGCCGTTGACAAAATGGCAGGCGGAGAAGTAATCGCACTGCGTGCAGGCATTTTCCCGCTGATTGCGGTAGAAGGGGTCGGCGGCGATGCTTCCCTGACGGAGCTCCTTCGCCATATCCCGCAGTGTCCCGTTTATATGCCGTGCCAAAAGCCCGAAGCGTTCGGCTCCCGCAAGGGACTTGCCCGTGGGAACTCCGTCCTTGAAGGTGACGGGGATATACTTAGGCTTCTCGCTCTGCTCCATCGCCCTGAGCACTCTCACGTCATCCAGAAGTAGTCCGCTTCGCTGCACGCTTTTTGCCTTCTTTTCTGCTATCTCCTCGTCGCTGAGGTCGCTTGTTTCGGACAGCAGCACATCCCTTGCAGGTATGTACATTACTCCCGCAGGCACTATTTCCCTGCCGTAGAGGAGCTTTCCGTTCTCCCCCAGCGAAAACAGGTACAGCAGCATCTGCAGACCCATTCCACACCACACATCCGGCAGAGAGAACTTCTTTCTGCCCGTCTTATAATCCATTACACGGACATATAGCTTTCCCTCGTGCACCCAGCCGTCCACACGGTCGGCAACGCCGGTGAGAATAAGATTCTCCTCACCCTCACCCAGAGAATAGGGTGGGAGGACATTGCTTCTGCCGAAGTCCAATTCAAAGGACAGAGGTTCAAATTCCGAAGCTCTGAGCTCCCCCGCCATATCCGACACCACGGCCCTGACGTCCCTTGTGAGTCTGCGGAAGAGATACTCAAAGCGGGGAGATTTCTCCCGGAAGTCGTTGAGCTTTTCGCTGACGTAGACGGCAATATATTTGTCCGTCAGCTCTCTGAGCTTATCCTCCTCCACCTTTTTAAAGCCGCCCAAAGCCATGACCTCGCCCGCCACCTGCTCTAAGATATAGTGCATGAAGGTGCCCATCTCCGGTGGCGTAAAGCCCGCAGGCTCACGCTTTCTCGCCTTGAGTCCGTACTGCATGAAGTAGGCAAAGCGGCAGGAAGCAAATTTATCTATTCTTGAGGCGGAAAGCCTGAGCTTATCGCCGTAGAGTGCCCGGACGGACTCCCTTGACAGACTGCCTCTGCTCATCTCTGATGCTCTCAGCAGGGCCTCAAGCCTGCGTGGCTCCCGCTCCGCAAAATATGCAGCCGCAGACGCCTCCGCTTCTCCTCCTCCCCGGAGGGAATTTGCCGCCAGCTCCAGAGCCGGAGCCGGGGCGTTCATGCGAAGAGCTGAGGGTATTACAGCCTCCGTCTCAAGAGAAAACAGATTTTTAGCCCTGTTCACAACAAAGGCGGGGCGCAGAGGGTCACCGCCTGAGCCGAAGGCGGGATAGCAGAAGTGCAGGCTCTCCGAGGGCAGGGTCAGACAGTTGTAAATGACGGAGAACTCCCGCCAAACATCTCCCTCTGCTCCCAGATCTATGTCCATTTCCAGAAGCTGCCGCCGTTCCTCCGGAGAAAACATTCCGTTCTGTGCCTCCGGGGCAGGTATCCTCTCGTCGGATGCACCTAAAACTATGAGATGCTTTATTTTTCTGCGGCGCATACGGTCAAAATCCCCCGCCGTCACGCTGTCAAGAGATACAGGGATGGTGCCCACGTCATAGCGGGTGAGCATTGTGCCGAAGAGCCTGCCGAAACTGTCCCGGTCAAACTCTGCGTCACCCAGTATCGCTGCGCTCTGCTCCAGTGCAGATACCGTGATGTCCCAGAGCTGGGCATATTCCCTTGCAGCGGCGGAATGGCCCTTTTTCTCCAGCTCATCCGCCCTCTTTTCCAGCTTGTCAGAAAGCTCCAGCTCCTCCAGCAGCTCTGCCAGAGCCTCTGCCTGTCCGAAAGCGGACGCAGCGGCTCCGCTTCTTTCCTCGAAACGCAGCAGAGGTGCGGCCGCTTTTCTCCGCAGAGAATTTATCCTGCGGAGGGTCTCCTCCGTTTCCTGGGTATATTCCCCGCCGTAGCCCTCGGGATGGAGTCTCCAGTCGTTCTCCTGTTTCCATGCGTTTCCCCGAAGCTGCCACAGGAGCAGGTAGTTTTCCAGCTCATCGCATTCCTCGCTGCCGAGTCCCGCAAGCCCCGTGCGGAGATATGCCATGACCTCGCTTATCTCCCAGCCTCCGCCGATTATCTCATAGACCCCTGAAATAAGGGCGGGCAGGGGTTTTGACATGAGGTCGCTTTTTCGTGCGGTATAGAGGGGCACGCCGTAGTGGGCGAACACGCTTTCCAGCAGCAGCCGGTAATCCTCAAAGCCTCGAACTGCAACTGCGATATCCCGCCAGCGGCAGCCCTTCTCCCTCACAAGCTCAATACATCTTGCTGCGGCAAGCTCGCACTCCTCAGCCGCACTGCCTGCGGCATGGATACCGAACACTCCCTCATCGCAGTCGCTCCTCTGCGCTGAGTAGCTGAACATATTGTCTGCATATACCCTCAGGGCGCTGTTCTTGTCCGCCTCACCGTCCACGGTCTGAATGTCATAGCGTATATTATTCTCACGGCAGAAGCCCAGCATCGACCTCAGGGTCATTCTCCCCAGCTCGAATATCTCGCTGCCTCCCTCAAGAGAGTCGCAGCTTATGCACAGGGTCAGCTCCGCATTCTTCAGAAGCAGCGCCTCCAGCACACGTCTCTCCTGCGCCGTGAAGTCCGTGAAGCCGTCTATATAAATACGGTTTTTCCCGCCAAGGCTGCTGTGCTCTATCTGCTGAGCCAGAATGCTGAGTCTGTCCGTTGGATCGGCGTGACCGTTTGCCACAACGGCGTCGTAGGCCTCCATCACCAGAGCCAGATCGTGAAGCTTCTCCGACAGGGCACCGCCGCAAGCAGCCGCAGCCTCGTTAAGCTGCTCCGGGCCTACACAGGCCGCCTTCAGTTCGTCTACTGCGGACAGCAGCATAAGCTGAAGCTCCGCTCTCTTTCTGGCCGAGGAATAGACTCTGAGTCTCGAATACAGCCCCTCCGCAGCCAGAGCCATGCACAGCAGTCTGCCGCCCTTGTCCAGATATTTTGCAGCACCGCCTCCCAGCTCCGCAGTAAGCTTCCGTGCCAGTCCCGTAAAAGACAGCACCTCCGCATACAGCGACAGGCTGTCGCCGCATCTTTCGCAGAGCTCACGCTCCGCCTCGTGACTGAATTGCTCTGGCACCAGCAGAATACAGCCTCCCTGCTTTTTTTCCACGGCGGAGGCTATCTCTCCCATTATCGCCGAGCTCTTGCCCGTTCCCGCTTTTCCCATGACTATACGCAGCATTTTTTCACCGCCCGAATGTTATAATTATTTATATTGTAGCAGACCTTCCCCGTCTTCGCAAGCAGTCCTTCCTTATACATACAATAACCGCCGCACCTCTTTGTTGAATAATTAAAACGGCACTACCGGATTGAAGTGAACCCCAAAAGTTAGACAAAAAATATAAAATTAAGCGACTCGCGCAGCGGCCGCCTCCATGTTCGCCACAGGCGTACATGAGGCGCAGAACGGAATGCGAAAAATTCGTCAAAGAAGCCAAAATGACTTCTTTGACGAACTGAAAGGCTTCCCGAAGGAAGCCTTTCAGTTATCTTTTGTTACGTGTTCTCCGCATTTTTATCTGCGGCTTCATCTGCTTTCTGCGGTTCCTCTTTCCTGCTCCTTATCATCTCTCCCGTATCCGGGTCGATATAGTCAAGGTCACGGTAATCTGCGGCGTCACGGGAAAGCTCCTTCCTCTCCAGTGCCTGATCCACAAGTCTGGTGATGCCCTCATAGGCGATGACAAAGAAGGGCACGCCCAGAAGCATTCCCCAGAAGCCGAAGATGCCGCCGAAGAAGATGATGGCGAACATTACCCAGAAGCCGTGGATACCGAAGCTGCCTCCCAGTATCTTGGGCTTTATGTAGGTGCCGTCTATCTGCTGGAGTATAATGATGAATATGGCAAAGATAAGACATTTCCAGGGATCCACCAGCAATATCAGCAGACCTGAGGGTATACCTCCGATAAAGGGGCCGAAAAAGGGAATGAAATTCGTGATGCCCACGATGGCAGCGATAAGCAGAGCATAGGGCATTCTGAAGATGAGGCAGAAGATGTAGCAGGTCACGCCGATTATCAGCGCATCCACGGTATTTCCCACCAGAAAGCCCATAAAGGTTCTGTCCATGAAGCTCAGCACTCTGCTGAGCTTTGCGGCATGACTCCTGCTGAATATGCTGTATATGAGCTTTTTGCTGTGGGCAAGGAAGTTTTCCTTGTTTGCGAGGATGTATATCGCCACCACAACGCCGATGACGAAGTTGTACAGGGTCTTGAGGGCGCTGAGAAGTCCCGTGGTTATGCTGCCTATGGCATTTTCCATGCCGGGCAGCACCTTATTTGACATCCACTTGGAAATAGCCGTGGTTATGTCGCCGAAGACCCTTGTGGCGGTCGCTTCAAACTCAGGATAGTCATCCAGAAGACGTGCAAGGCTGTCGTAGGCGCTGTTTATGTAGTCGGGGCCGTTTATCACTATGGTCTTGACGCTGTCATAGAGCTGGGGTACCAGCAGATAGAACAGAGCCGTGAGTATCAGCAGAAGCACGATGACCGAGAGCAGCACAGCAAGCCCTCTTGCGAGTCTGGGATTTCCCTTCATTCTGGGATGGCGCTTGTACAGAAGTCCCACAAGGGGAACACAGACACATTTCTCAAGGAATTTTGTGATGGGCCACAGCAGATATGCAATGGCAAGACCCCAGATAAAGGGTGCCAGAACATTCAGAAGTCCGCCAATAACACCCAGCAGGTCCTTTATATAGTCAAGTCCGAAATAGAAAAGTATCCCGGCGGCGATTACGGCGAAGGCCGTGATACCTCCCTTAATGTATTTACTGTGCGAATTGAATTTTTTCATTACTTCTCCTAAAACGAAAGTTCTGAAATTATTTTACTCTACAGTATTTTCAACGTCAATACAGATAATGTTAACTTTTACGGGTATTTCTGTATATGTTCACGAACAGTCAATAAATAATTGTGTTATGTAAACCTAATGTGAATATTTCCGCTCCGAAATTTCACATAACCGTGTTCAAAACTCTGTTGAAACTGTGCAGAACTCTTGATTATCAAAGCTTTTTTACATATGCACATATATTCCAAAATTCATCCGATGCCGAATAATGCATAATTCTGCAACCTCGGCATGGGCTCCGGCCCGTCCCCGCGGTTTGAGCAGGGACAGATAAGTTTCGCTGCCTGCGCCTTCGGGGAAATACACATCCTGCCGGGGAGTGTCAGCAGCTCAGCGCTCCGGGAGTCACGTTTTCCGGTGGGGGAGAATATATTGTGCCCTCTGTCGCCTCAAACGGGTTTTCAGCGCAAGCTTTGGCAGGATTCTCCTGATACTCCCGCAGAAGCTCCTTATTTATCGGCATTTCTTCACCACTTTCACGTGAAATTTCGTATAATTTTGCCCTTCGTCCCCCACTCTTGAATATATACCTTGATTTTTTCCTGCATAGGTGTATAATAGTTTAGTTAATTCTCAAAAACTCTTACTAAGCACGGAGGATATACATGGTAAAGGTTGATTTATCCGGCGCCGCGTCCTTTATGGACCTGAACGCTCTTGATTATGCGGCAGCCGCCGCCGCTCACCGTTCTCTTCTGGACGGGACCGGTGAGGGACACGAATTTACAGGCTGGCTGGAGCTGCCCCGCAGAATGCAGGAGGGCGAACTGAAGCAGATAATCAATGCCGCACAGCGCATCCGCTCCCGCTCCCGGGCTCTGGTGGTGGTGGGCATCGGCGGCTCCTATCTGGGTGCAAGGGGAGCTATCGAGCTTCTGCGTCCCATTCCCTCCGAAAATGACCCAAAGATATTTTTCGTGGGCAACGGACTTTCTCCCGACGCCCTCAGCGATGTTCTCCTTCAGCTCGGCGACATGGATTTTGACGTCAACGTCATCTCCAAGTCCGGCACCACTCTGGAGCCTGCGGTATCCTTCCGCATTTTCAGAAAGCTTCTGAAGGAAAAGTACGGGAACGCCGCAAAGAAGCACATTTTTGCCACCACCGACTCAAGCAGAGGCGTTCTCAAAGCCCTTGCGGACGCAGAGGGCTGGGAGTGCTTCGTCGTCCCCGACGATGTGGGCGGACGCTACAGCGTGCTCTCCGCCGTGGGTCTTCTCCCCATGGCCGTTGCGGGCATCGACGTTAAGGCAGTCATCAATGCCGCAATAAAGGAGTTTGAGGCTCTTTCCCTCCAGTCCCCCGACAATCCCGCATGGCAGTACGCCGCAGCCCGTCAGCAGCTCTACCGCAGCGGCAAGACCATAGAGATACTCGGCTGCTACGAGCCCTCCTTCCGCTTTATGGCGGAGTGGTGGAAGCAGCTCTACGGAGAAAGCGAGGGCAAGAACGGCATCGGCATCTACCCCGCCTCCGTGGAATTTACCGCAGACCTGCACTCCATGGGTCAGTATATTCAGGACGGTCCCCGTACTCTCATGGAGACCATCGTGAGCTTTGAAAGACCCAACGTCTCCTGCGCTGTGCCCTTTGAGATGGCTGACGCCGACGGTCTCAATTACCTCGCCGGCCGTGACCTCTTCGATATCTGTGCCACCGCAAGAGAGGCCGTCAGGGCGGCTCATATCTCCGGCGGCGTTCCCAACCTCGGAATCTCCGTCCCCGCAAGAGACGAGGCGGGCTTTGCCGCACTGGTCTGCTTCTTCGAGCTTGCCTGCGCTATCTCCGGCTATATGTCCGGTGTAAACCCCTTCGATCAGCCCGGTGTGGAGGCTTATAAGAAGAACATGTTCAAGATGCTGGGCAAGCCCGGCATATGAGATTCGGAAATATATTTCTATGCAGTGGAGCCCATCGGTTCATCACTGCATAGAAGTGCTTTAAGGGAGGATAAGCATGAAAAATCAGCGTGTTCTGGTGCTGGATTTCGGCGGACAGTACAATCAGCTCATTGCGAGACGTGTCCGTGAATGCAGCGTTTACTGTGAAGTTAAGCCCCACGGCATGAGCCTTGAGGCTATAAGGGCATACGACCCCATCGGCATCATCTTCACCGGCGGACCTCAGAGCGTGTACGCCGCAGGCTCACCTCAGGTGGATGCGGGCATCTTCGAGCTGGGCGTCCCCATTCTGGGCATCTGCTACGGCTGCCAGCTCATGGCCCACTATCTCGGCGGCGAGGTGACCGCCGCTCAGGAGGACACCGCCAGAGAGTACGGCAAAACTAAGACCTGGTTTGAGACCGACTGCAGGCTTTTTGACGGCATTCCCGAGGAGAGCATCACATGGATGAGCCACGGCGACTATATGGCAAAGGTTCCCGAGAGCTTCCGCCTCGTGGCTCACAGTGCCGCCTGCCCCAACGTGGGCATCTGTGACGAGGCCCGGGGCTTTTACGGTGTGCAGTTCCACCCTGAGGTAAATCACACCGAGTTCGGACTGGCCATGCTGAGAAACTTTCTCTATAAGGTCTGCGGAGCCGTGGGCGACTGGACTATGGGCGACTTCATGCGCAGTTCCGTGGAGGCAATCCGTGCCAAGGTCGGCAGCGGAAAAGCTCTGCTCGCTCTTTCCGGCGGCGTTGACTCCTCCGTGGCTGCCGCTCTGCTGGCGGAGGCTATCGGCGATCAGCTCACCTGCATCTTCGTAGACCACGGTCAGCTTCGCAAAAACGAGGGCGACGAGGTGGAGGCGGCCTTCAGTGAGTGGGATCTCAACTTCGTTCGTGTCAATGCCGAGGAACGCTTTCTTGTTAAGCTGGCAGGTGTTGCCGAGCCCGAAAGGAAGCGCAAGATAATCGGTGAGGAGTTTATCAGGGTATTCGAGGAGGAGAGCAAAAAGATAGGCGCCGTGGACTATCTGGTACAGGGCACCATCTATCCCGATGTCATCGAATCAGGCTCCGACGTTGCTGCTGTCATCAAGAGCCACCACAATGTGGGCGGTCTGCCCGACTATGTGGACTTCAAGGAGATAATCGAGCCTCTGCGCCTGCTGTTCAAGGACGAGGTTCGTGCGCTTGGCCGTGAGCTGGGGCTGCCCGAGCAGCTTGTGAACCGCCAGCCCTTCCCCGGTCCCGGGCTTGCCATCCGTGTAATCGGAGACGTGACCAAGGAGAAACTGGACATCCTCCGTGACGCCGATTTCATCTTCCGGGAGGAAATAGCTCTGGCCGGGCTTGATAAGTGCTATAATCAGTATTTTGCGGTGCTGACCAACGTCCGCTCCGTGGGAGTCATGGGCGACGGACGCACCTACGACTACACTCTGGCACTGCGAAGCGTTACCACCTCGGACTTTATGACCGCAGACTGGGCACGCATCCCCTATGACGTGCTGGACAGGATTTCCGTGCGCATCGTCAACGAGGTCCGCGGCATCAACCGCATCGTCTACGACATCACCTCCAAACCCCCTGCAACCATAGAATGGGAATAATTCGCAGAATTCCGGAAAGCCTTGCGGCACAAGGGTTTTTGATATTTGAAATCGTCTTTTGATAACAATTTGATAACAGCGGCCAAACAGGTCATTATTCTA
>JABUSQ010000091.1 GCA_021442665.1 Oscillospiraceae bacterium | reverse complement strand
CCTCAGGACGTGGCTCTGGCTCTCTGCGGTGCGGTGTATAAGCAGGGCTTCACTGAAAACCGCATACTTGAGTTTGCAGGGCCGGGCATTGCGGAGCTGCCCATGGATTACCGCATAGGCATCGACGTCATGACCACGGAGACCGCCTGCCTCAGCTCCGTATGGGAGACCGACGGCAGGGTCAGTGAGTATCTTGCTCTCCACGGCAGACCCTGGGAGTACAGAGAGCTGAGGATAAGCGAGGGAGCCTACTATGACCGCATGATAAGCATAGACCTCTCAACGGTTGAGCCAATGATAGCTCTGCCCTTCCATCCCTCCGAGGCATATACGATAAGAGAGCTGCTTGAGAATCCCGGGGATATTCTTCGGGAGACGGAGAAGCGCGCGGGGGCTCGTCTGGGCGGCAAAGTAAAGCTTGACCTTGTGAGTAAGTACAGGGACGGTAAGCTTTACACAGATCAGGGCATCATAGCAGGCTGCTCCGGCGGAATGTACGACAATATCGCCGAGGCTGCCGCCATACTCCGAGGTCACAGCACAGGCAGCGGCTATTTCAGTCTGTCCGTGTACCCTCCCAGCATGCCGGTGAACATGGAGCTCATTAAAAACGGTGTACAGCAGAGTCTGATGGAAAGCGGTGTCACCGTGAAGAGCTGCTTCTGCGGACCCTGCTTCGGCGCAGGAGACGTTCCCGGCAACAACGCCCTGTCCATCCGCCACATCACACGAAACTTCCCCAACCGTGAGGGCTCCAAGCCCGGCGACGGGCAGATTTCCGCCGTGGCGCTCATGGATGCCCGCTCCATTGCCGCCACAGCCCGCATGGGCGGTGTGCTTACGCCCGCAACAGACATTGACTATGAGTCTCCCCCTGAGGTCGGCAGAGCCTATGATAAGAGCGCATACATAAGCCGTGTCTACTTCGGTATAGGCAGGGCCGACCCGGAGGCGGAGCTGCGCTACGGTCCCAATATCGCACCATGGCCGGAGATCGAGCCTCTGTGCGAGAATCTCCTGCTGGAGCTGGCGGCGGTTATCCGTGACCCTGTCACCACCACCGACGAGCTCATCCCCTCCGGCGAGACCTCCTCCTACCGCTCCAATCCTATGAAGCTGGCAGAGTTCACACTTTCCCGCCGCTGTCCCGACTATGTGAGCAGAGCAAAGGCAATAAAGGACAAGGCACGCAGAATTAAAAACGGCGAAAGTGTCCCCGAGCTCTGTGAAGCTCTCTCCCGGGTGGGAGCAAGGGCGGAAAATCTCCAGCTCGGCTCCTGCGTATTTGCAAACAAGCCCGGCGACGGCTCCGCCCGTGAACAGGCGGCATCCTGTCAGAGAGTTCTGGGCGGTGGGGCAAACATCTGCTACGAGTTTGCCACAAAGCGTTACCGCTCAAACTGCATAAACTGGGGCATGCTGCCCTTCACACTGGAAAAGGACGCCGTGTTCGACTGTGAGGCGGGAGACATGGTCTATGTCCCCGGCATAAGAAGAGCCGTGGAGAGCGGCGCTGACGCTGTTGATGCCTTCATCATTCCCGCCGACGGAAGAAAGGGCTGTACTCCTCTCCGTCTCTGCATGGCGGGTCTCACCGCCGAGGACAGGGAAACTATTCTATACGGCTGCCTTATGAACCGATACGCCGCACAAAGCGAGGTATGATATGGAAAAAATAGGAATGCTAAGCCCCATAGTGGAGATGGACGGGGACGAGATGACCCGTATCCTATGGAAAATGATAAAGGAAGAGCTTATACTTCCCTTTGTTGACCTGAAGACCGAATACTACGACCTCGGTCTAAGGAATCGTGACGATACAGAGGACAGAGTCACAACCGAGGCAGCGGAAGCTATCAAAAAATGGAAAGTCGGAGTAAAATGTGCCACCATCACGCCCAACGCGCAGCGCATGGAGGAATACAAGCTCAGGAAGATGTGGAAAAGCCCCAACGGCACCATCCGCTCCGTACTGGACGGAACCGTGTTCCGCGCCCCCATCACCGTAAGCTGTATCAAGCCCTACGTCCGCACATGGGAAAAGCCTATCACCGTCGCCCGCCATGCCTTCGGCGATATATACAGGGCTGCTGAGCGGGTGATAGACCGACCGGGAAGAGCTGAACTCCTCTTTACCGCAGAGGACGGCTCTGTTTTTCGTGAAACAATCCATGATTTCACCGGTCCGGGAGTTCTTCAAGGCATGTTCAACCGTGACAGCTCCATTCGCTCCTTCGCCCGTGCCTGCTTCGGCTACGCCGTGTCCTGCCGTCAGGATCTGTGGTTCTCTGCAAAGGACACCATCATCAAGCAGTACGACGGACGCTTCCGGGATATCTTTGCTGAGGTCTATGAGACGGAGTACAAAGAGGAGTTTCAGAGACTCGGGCTGAAGTACCTCTACACACTCATCGACGATGCCGTGGCGAGGGTAATCCGTTCCTCCGGCGGCTTCATCTGGGCCTGCAAGAATTACGACGGCGACGTTATGAGCGACATGATCTCCACGGCCTTCGGCTCTCTCGCCCTCATGACCAGCGTACTGATGTCTCCCGACGGCTGCTTTGAATACGAGGCGGCTCACGGCACCGTTACACGCCACTATTACAGATACCTGCAGGGCGAAAAGCCCTCCTCCAATCCTGTGGCAATGATTTTTGCATGGTCAGGCGCCCTGAGAAAAAGAGGCGAGCTGGACGGAACGTCAGAGCTTGCCGCCTTTGCCGACAGGCTGGAGCGAGCCTGCATCGACACCATCGAGAGCGGCACCGTCACCGGCGATCTTCTGCCTCTCTGCGACATTCCCGCTGTGGCAGTCAGCAGTGAGGACTATCTGAAGGCGGTCCGGGCACGGCTCGGCTGAGTCCGTAAACACAGCTTCACAACTATACGCGGTTGGTTAATGAAAATTAACCAACCGCGTATAATTACAGCCCCCGGAGCTTCTCCGAGGGCTGTTGCCGTTTTCACAGCATTTTTCTCATTACCAGAATATTTCGGTCATACTCCCGTTTGTAAAAGACTTCGTCGGACATTTTTCGCACCATGTACATTCCCAGACCGCCTATCTTGCGTTTCTCCGCAGAAAGGGTTACGTCGGGGTCGGGAATGGCGGTGGGATCATAGGCCTTACCGTTATCCACCATCACCAGCTCCACGCCGCTCGTCCCTATTCTGCGCAGCTTTACGACGGCATTGTCAGAGCCGCTGTAGTAGGCGATATTTGAAAACACCTCGTCTGCCATAATCTGCAGATAGTATGCAAGCTTGGGTGGAAGCCCCCACTCCTCCGAAACGGTGTCGAGGAACTTCAGTACGGTCTCCATATCCTTTATTGTCACGCCTTCTAGAGCAAGGCAACGTTCCCGATTGCTGTCCACCATTTTTAGGCACAGCATGGTCATGTCGTCAAACTGCTCTGCCTCGCCGACAAATTCATTTGCCGAGTTCCTTACATTACCCAGCATCTCCTGCACAGAAGCATCTGTATCCTTGTTCAAAGCCTTCAGTATCCTTTCCGTTCCGAAAAGCTCGTTAGCTGCGGAGGTTGCCTCCGTCACGCCGTCGGTGTAGAGGAATAAGGTGTCGCCCTTATCAAGCTTGAGGAAACAGTCGCGGTAGACGGCGTTGCTGAGTCCGCCCAACACAAAGCCGTGCCTGTCCTTGACGAGCTCAAACTCTCCGTCTGCGTGCTTCACTGCGGGGTATTCGTGACCTGCGTTTGCGTATATCAGCTCTCCCGTAGACGGGGACAGAAAACCCAGCCACACGGTGACAAACATCTCATCGAAATTGGTCTTGCAAATGTCCCCGTTCACTTTCATCAGCACATCCGCCGGAGAGCTGCCGCGTTTTGCGGCGCTCTTTATAAGTATCTGGGTCGCCATCATGAACAGAGCCGCAGGTATACCCTTGCCCGAAACGTCAGCCATAACGATAGCAAGGCGGTCATCATCCAGCATATAGAAGTCGTAGAAATCGCCGCCGACTTCCTTTGCGGGGGTCATGTTGGCGAAAATGTCAAACTCATAACGCTCCGGAAACGGCGGAAAATGACGGGGCAGCTTGCTCGACTGTATCCTCGCCGCAAGGGACAGCTCCGTAGATATGCGCTCCTGATTTGCCGTGGCTTCCCTCAGGTTTTCCATATACCACAGGGTGTCCTTCTCCATCCTTTCGACGGACTCCGCCAGCTCTCTTATCTCCTGAATGTCGCCGACGACCTGATTGTCCAGCAGCATGCGAAAATCACCGATTGTGTTCTCCTGCGAAAACCGTTTTGCCTCCTCAGAGAGCATCCTTGTGGGGATAACGAATTTCTTCCAAAGGAACCTTCCGAGGAAAAAAGCGGTGGTGACTGTCATGACCGCCACGGACAGCTTCTGCCGTCTGTCGTACACCTCAAGACCCTCCTGCAGCTCCTCCATGGGAAGTTTCACACAGAGTATGGCGGAAATCTCTCCCTCGGAGTCCAAAATGGGTGAGAACAGAGCGATGTGAGGATCCTTTCCGTCGTGCCTGTCGGTGCACATAAGCACAGAGTAGTCCTTCTTTTTGCTCAGCAGCTCCCGATGAGCTCTCAGGTAATCGTTGTCCACGAGCTCGCCTTTATCGCCTATCTTCCACGGATAATACTTCGTGCTGTCGCCGCTTCCCTCTTCCCACAGATATTTGGGGTTAATGCTGTCGAAGACCACGGTGTATTTGCCGTAGTCTTCAGGGTCGGAAACAGTGATACAAAGCTCCACGGCGCTCTGGGCAATGCAGAGATCGTCCAGCATCTCCTTCTGAGTCCTGTACTCCCGGGTGCTGCCGCCGTTGGCTAGAAAGCCGTTGAGCTTATCTCCGTCGATGATAACGTCTGCCGTTCTGGCTGTGTGCAGGGCTGCTTTTTCGTATTCCTTGCCCATGGTATCTGTGAATATCCAGTAGCCGATGCCTCCGGATATGAGGTTCATGAGCAATATGAGGAGCATGACACCTAAAACCATGCGGAAGGTCAGACTTTTGACCACCGCCTGTAGTTTTTTAATCATGCTTTCACCTTATTCGATGGTCAGTATATCGAGAAATCCGGTTATCTCGAAAACCTCCATAATCCCCTCGTTGACGTTTTTGATTTTCAGGGTACCCTTTGCATTCATTGCCTTCTGGGCCTTCAGGATAACACGAAGGCCGGCTGAGGATATGTACTCCAGCTTGGCAAAATCCATGACCAGAACATCGGTCTCGGGAATGGTCTGCATGGTGACAGCCTCCAGCTCGGGTGCTGTGGTGGTGTCCAGTCTTCCCTCAAGAGCAAGAGTGGTTGCTCCGTTTTCAACAGTCTTGTTAATTACCATGGTCTTCCTCCGATATACAATATATTTATGTTTTCAATAGCTGAAAATTATATGACAAGGCATAATTCCAGATGCTACAACTTTAAAACATTCGGGCATTATTGTCAAGCAATTACTCCTATTTTGCCGAAAAAACGCCCGTAAAATACGGGCGTTTTCCTATTGTATCAGTTGAGCTTATAAGCCTGCGTCCATACTCTCCGCTCTGTCGATGACATACTGCACGAAGTCCTCCGTCCAGAAGCCGGTGTAGTTCAGCAGGTCGATGACTGAGAAGCGGTTTCTCATGAGATGGCAATTCGTCATCGCCCATCTGACGGTGTCGGCAGGCACGGGGAAATTCAGCACGCTGTAGCGGGTCGGAGCGTTTGCCTTGTGCATGCAATCGGCTATGTACTCCGGCTTCTTAACCCAGGGCGCAATGGTGGCCTTGAAGTCCTCGAAGCTCTCAAGGAAGCTTCTGAATTCCGTCTTGTGAGCGTGCCAACCGCTGAGCTTTTTGCTGTAGTCAGCCCAGCATTCATTGGCGGCGTTGTGATTTTCGTCCAGCCAGTCAAAGGCGGCACGCACTCTGACCTCCATTTCCTCGGCAGAGGGATAGCAGTCATCAAAACGCTCCAGTACTGCCTTGGGGTCGAATTCCGTGAGAAGCCAGTCCCAGATAATCTCGGACATGATGCCGGAAACAGCCACCTGCGTTCCGTGGTAGCAGATACCGGTTTTGCGGATGCCGGAAGTCATGTCTATGAGGTGACTCATGACATGCTCGGAGCCGGAGGCGGGTGAGCTCTCATTGGCAAGACCCATGGACAGCCCGCTGAGGGTCAGCACGTTAGCAAGCTCGCCCAGAACCTCGGCATCCCCCGCAGCCAACTTCTCAGAATTCTCCAGAAGCCTCTCGCACTGGGTGCGTATCATGTCGGAGGGTGCGGTGTGGAAATTCTTGCCCATGCCCAGAACATTTCCCAGATACCAGTCCACGGGAGCCGTCCATGTGGCGATGAGGTCGCCATAGCCGCTGACATTCATCTCTGCGGGAGCTGCGCCCACAATGTCAAGGTCAATGAGCAGAATGGCGGGATAGCGAGAATGCACCGTTCGCTTGACTCCGTTTATCAGCATGACGGAGGAGTCGTCGGAGAAGGCATTGACGGAGAGTGCCGTCTGAACGATTATCAGAGGCAGGGGATTGTCGTGGTCAAAATAGTAGGTTGCGTACTTGCAGAGGTCACAGATGGTGCCGGAGCCCACGCCCACCACGCAGTCCACACCCTCAAAGTGTGCCTGAATCTTTGCGGCGTTCTCGGGAGTAGCGTGAACGATGCTGTCGGGCTCGCTGAGGATCATCCACTCCACCTCAAACTCCTGCCTGAGCAGAGCGCAGACGGCCTCCTTCACGTTTTTTCCGTCAACATCCACTATCTCCGTGGGGCCTGTTACCATGAGTACCTTTTTACCGTCGGTGAGGGACTTTACAGCCTCTGTGACCTTACCCGCTGCACCCTTTTCGATGCAGATGTCCTTCATGGCGATATCGCAGAGCTTTTCTGCGTTTTCCTGCTGGGAAATTATGGTGCGGAGCTCGTCAAGCTTAGTGGCGTCGGCTTCCACCAGACGATGATCTATCATTGTGAAGTCTCCTTTTTAATCTGCTTTATGCGGGGATTATTCCTCTCCGTAGAACTTGTTGAAGAAGGGCTCCATCATCATGTAGCACTCGTAGTACCGCTGATATGCCTTCTCGTATGCCTCCTTCTTGGAGGGATCGGGCTCGTATACTGCGCCGATCTCTACCATTGCCTCGGCTGCCTCCTCAAGGGATGCGAAGTTGCCCTCTGCCACGGAAGCCAGCATTGCTGCGCCGATGGCTGCACCCTCGGGGTTCTTGGTCGCCTCAAGGCGCTTGCCCAGAGCGTCCGCCTTCATCTGACACCAGAAGGGGGATTTTGTGGAGCCGCCCACGATACGGATAGTGGAGCAGTCCATACCTATCTCCTCGAAGCGCTTGACGTTGTCCATAAGTCCGAAGGTGATGCCCTCGAATATTGCTCTGGACAGGTCATCGAGAGTGTGGTTCAGCGCCAGACCGGTGAAGGTTCCGCGGGCTGCTCCATTCCAGGTGGGAGTCATCGCGCCGCTCATGCAGGGCAGGAACACCACACCGTTGGAGCCGATGGGCGAGCGTGCCGCCTGCACATTCATAAGGTCATACTCTTCCGTCTGCAGGACGGTATCTCTGTACCAACGGGTGGATCCGCCGGAAACGAAACCGGGGTTCTCAACCAGCCACAGCTTGGAGTTTGCGGAATGGTGGGTCTCCACCAGACCTTTGGTGTCGAATACGGGTTTGTCGGAGGTTCCCGCAACGGGCTCTGCGGTGCCGGTGATATCGCAGACCATGCCGGGCTTGACAAGACCGGAGCCGAGGCAGGCACTGTGCTCGTCGCCGGTACCAACTATGACCTTGGTCTTGGGGGACAGACCCATCTTCTCCGCTATCTCGGGTTTGATGGTGCCTACAATGTTCTCAGCCTTCTGAAGAGTTCCCAGCAGTGCGGGGTCAAGGTTAAACACCTTGCACATCTCCTCATCCCAGTCCATGTTGGCAACATTATACAGCATGGAGGCAGAGGCCTGTGCATAGTCAACCGCTGCAACGCCGGTCATCCAGTATACCAGATAGCTGTCAACATTCAGCAGATATTTTGCCTTCTCGAACACGTCGGGTCTGTTCTTTTTTATCCACAGCATCTTTGCTGCAGTGTGGGAGGAGTCAAGATTCAGTCCCGTGACCTCGAAAACGTGCTTGGGGTCCACGATCCTGCCTATCTCGGCAGTCTCCTTCTCCGCGCGGCGATCCATCCATATGATGCAGTCCATAAGGGCGTTGCCCTCAGCATCGGCGGCGATGACGGAGTCGTTTATGGCGTCCATACCGAAGGTACCTATCTCCTCGGGATCGATGCCGCTTATCTTCACCAGCTCCTTGGTAACGCTGGTAAGAGATTCGATATAGTCCTCAACCCTTGAGGCAGCCCAGCCTGCCTCCTCGGAATAATAATCATGTGCGTGGGAGGCTTCGGCAACTATCTTGCCCTGAGAGTCCACAAGCAGGCCCTTCAGAGACTGAGTACCGAGGTCAACACCGATAACATAGCTCATGCTGTTTCTCCTTTCGGTCATTAATTTGTCGTAATAAGCGGTCAAGGCATCGCCATGAGACGATGCCTTGATGGCGTTTTGTTATGATTTACTTGGTGCGGAGCCTTACTGGTCTTCGGGCTCAACAAGGAAGGTGCCGTTCTTTTTCTTGCAGACTGTGGCGTAGTAGATAATAGCCAACACGAAGAAGGCAACTGCGATGTAGAACAGGGTACCTGCGGTCACTGCGCTGTAGAGGGAGCAGAACGCAACGATAAGGCAGAAGGGGATACCGAGGTAGCCCAGCCACTTGGGGCACTTGTAGGGACGGGGCATATCAGGCTGAGACTTGTCGAGCTTGATCCAGGAGATGAAGCAGCACAGAGCCATGAATGCGGAGCCCATGTTTGCGATAACCACGATGACGTCAACGGAGCCCATGAGGGTCAGGACGATACCGATAACGGAGGTTACCAGCAGTGCGTTTATGGGGGTGCCGTTCTTGTCGAGCTTGCCGAGGAAGCCGGGCAGGCACTTGCAGCGGGCGAGTGCGTAGGTCTGACGGGACTGACCGATTATGATGCCGTTCAGGGATGCGACCAGACCGATCATTGCGATGACGATGAAGATGATGCTCATTGCGGAGCCTTCACCGAACAGGAAGTTTACAACGTTTGCAACGGGAGCGTCGTTCTTGAGAATCTCCTCCTTGGGCAGAACGGCAAAGGTGGTGACCAGCATCAGCATGCCGCCGATGAGAAGGGTGAAGATACCAACGATAAAGCCCTTGGGAATGTCCTTGGAGGGGTTCTTGCATTCCTCTGCGCCCATTCCGCCTGCCTCAAAGGCAAGGTAGAACCATACTGCGAAGGGGATTGCAATGAAGATGCCCTTTACGCCGCCGAGCTCGCCCATCTTGCCGAGCAGGCTGAAGTCTGCGTGGGGCAGACCGATGCAGGCAAAGAGAACAACGCCGGCAACACCGATGATGGTGACGATGAGGCCGATGGTCTGACCTGCTTCGATACCTCTCATGTTGATAAAGAGGAAAATCAGGTAGGTCACGACGGAGGCGACCAGTGCGGGGACAACAGGGAACAGAGTGTGTACGTATGCACCGACGGCTATGCAGATACCGGGGGTGCAGAACAGGGATTCAACCAGGTAGCTGAAGCCTGCGAAGAAGCCTGCGCCACGGCCGAAGGCCTTCTCTGTGTAGGCTGCGGGGCCTGCGGAGCTGGGAATTGCGGTTGCAAGCTCTGCAAACATGAATGCGAAGGGAATGTAGAACAGGGTAGCTATCGCCATGGCGATAAGACAGCCGGCGAAGTTGGTCTCGGAGGCGATGTAGTTCCAGCCGTAGTAGCTGCCGGAAATAACCGCACCGACTGCAACTGCCCATATACCGGCTGCGGTCAGGGCTTTCTTCAGTTTGTTTTCTTCCATTGTGCTTCTCCTTTTACATATATTTTCAGGGTTTGCCTAACAAAATTATTTCTGTGCCATGTAATCGGCGACAGCCTTCAGGTTCTCGCGGAAGCTTCCCTCGGGCAGGAAGTTCTTCTCAAACAGAGCGGAACCCATGGTAAAGGTCCAGGGACCGATGTCGAACATGGTGTCGATGCGGTTGTAGTTGCTGATGGAGCCTGCAATGCATATCTGTGCGTCCACTGCGGCGCAGAATTCTCTTGCCAGCTTCTCGCCGTCTACCACATGGCGGTATGCAAGAATATCAAAGCCGGTGACTCCCTTTGCCATGAGATCCTTTGCATTCTGGATAATCTCCTCATTGGTGCCTTCCAGTATTGAGGGGCTGCCGGAGACCTTGCCAACAAAGGGCAGATATGCCATGCCGTTGTCCTTCAGCAGCTTTGCTACACTGTCGTAGTACAGAGTGCCCATGAGATAATCGAAGCCGCAGTCGATAGCGGTCTGCGCACCGTCAAGGCAGCTCTCCTCGTCATAGGTAACGACCTCAAGGAATGTGGTCTTTCCTGCGGCCTTCATGGCGCCTGCCAGAGCCTTCATCTGGTCCTTGGGAAGTCCGACATTCTTAAAGCCCCAGAACTTTACGGGGAGGTCCTTGCACTCCTCAAACACCTCTGCGGCATTCTTAACAGTTACATCGTGATGGGTCAGCATGATTATGATCTCAGGTCTCATTTCATTTCTCCTTTTCATAATAAATCTATGGCTGATGCGCCTGAAGTATATTTAAATAATATTTCAAAATTTTTTTCGTGTAAACAAAAAATGTGTGCGCAGAAAAAAGACTGAATCGTAAAACTAAGCAATGCATTTTTCGAAATGAGCGAAATGCGCAAAAATACTAAAAAATCGAGCGTTAATTTTTATTGAATTTTTGTGAATTTACCAAAAACCATCTCAAAATTTTTACACACACTTTTGTATAATTTTGATAATTTCTTGTCAATTTAGGGTGAGCATTTTAACATTTGCATTAAAAATTGCACAATACCCGATAATTTGCAAAAATATCGGGTATTGTGCAACTAATATTTTAATTCGGTTTTATTCGAAATCAAGCACTCTCATCATGCGCACAAGAGTCAGTCGATTGCGTATTGCGGCGGAAATAGTGAGCATTTCCTCTGCCAGCTCGGGCCTGATACCGACGTGCTCGGGCAGATATTTGCAGCCGCAGCCCTTGTACAGCGTCTCCATCTCCTCTGCGGAGGGAATGGCATCGATAAGCTCCTTTATCTCGTCCCAGTGTTCCACGATGCGGTCGGAATCGAAGGTACCCAGCACATCGGCGGAGTTTTCCCTGATGATTCCCGCTGCCAGCTTTTCGCCGAATTTCTCGGTAATCCACTCATCGGTGAGGGGCTCAAACGCCTTTGCCCTGGGAGTCCCTTTGGAAGCCAGCTCGTGATACTTTTTCACGCAGGCAAAGGTGCCCACGCCAACGCATTCGCCGTGGATACCCTCGGCCCCCTCGAAGCGGGGAGGATGCATCTCCACAAGGTGTGCCATGAGGTGCTCTGCTCCGCTGGCTGCTCTGGAGTGGTTGAGAAGCTGCATGGTCAGTCCGCTCTTCATCTGAGCCATAGTCATGGCCTCATGGTCGGCAACGCCCGTGGCGGCGTATTTGTCTGCAGCCTCACGCATGATGACCAGTGCCTCCTCTGCAAGGTCGCAGACCATGGGGCAGAAATATTCGTCCGCCACTATTTTGGATATCTTCCAGTCCACCACGGAAATGTACTTGGACAGGATGTCGTTAATGCCGCTGGCGACAAGGCGTGCAGGCGCGCCCTTAATGATGTCCAGATCGGTTACCACCAGAACGGGTGCGCACATGGCTGTGCTCTTCTTCTGACCGTTTAAGATGGCGGAGCAGATATTGGCGGTGAAGCCGTCGGAGGACGCCAGTGTGGGTATAGCAACAAAGGGTATTCCCAGCTTGAAGGCGGGGTAACGTCCGAAGTCCATGATAGTACCGGCACCGTAGGCGACTATGACCTCGATGTCCTTATCCATCTTTGCCATCATATCCTCGATGATGACATCCTCAGCACGAAGTCCCTGAGCCTCCAGTACGATCTCCTGATCCGCCTTGACATGCTTGCCCTCGGTGAGCTTGTAGATGACTGAATCGTACACCACGGCTCTCTTTTTGTCGGCAAGGCCCACCTCCGCCATGTATTTTTCAAAATTCGCTATGGCGCCGGATTCAACCACCACCAGCTTTGTCTCAAGAGTGTGCTCTTTTCCGCAGACGCATTTGCCCACGTATTTTTCGCAGTCCATTATCATATTCTTTTTCCTCCCTTATTGTACCGTATCAAGTCTTGCATAACCGTCAAAGGCGAAGAGCTGTTTTTTCGTCTCGTCGCCGTGGACGGCTACGATTTCGCCCACATAAATTGTGTGATCTCCCACATCCAGCATATCCGAAAGCCTGCATTCGAATACTACCCTGCTGTTTTCCACCAGCAGAGGCCTGATTTCTGCCGCAGGTACGGTACCTATGCCGAACTCCGCAATTTTGTCCACGGTGCTGCCGGAGCATCTGCCGCATTTCAGTGCGCTCTCCTTCAGACTCTCGTCCACTACGTTCACCGCAAATTCACCGGTCTCCCGAATGAGCCTGCCGCTGCAGCCCTTGTTGCTTAGGCAAACGCAGAGCTTAGGGGGATGGTTGCTGAGATAGGTCCACCACGATACCGCCATCAGATTTGTTTTTCCATCGCCGTCGCAGGCAGAGAGCAGAGCGAAGGGTGCAGGTGCGGTCAGTTTCTGAGCCTGACCTACGGAAATGTCTTTCATAAATAATTCTCCCAAATTTTCCTGATTTCTGTGCAGAACTGTCAGTTTCCGGCGCATCGGAACGGAATTTCATTAGTTCGAAGCCGCGCTCCGCTCTGTTTACCTTCTGAAAATATCAGGAAGCTGACAATTTTTCTTGATTTAATGCGGTAGTGTGTGATATATTTAAATTGCGCACATCGCCGATTATTTCATTTCACTTATAGGATAATTCTTCCGCTTCAATATGTCAATGTCTAAGAACGTTGTGTTTTTGAGTATATAGGCAGGCATTTTTTATTATGCGTATTCTGCGCAATTTGACACCCAAGTTGCGCATTTTTAAATTTGCGATGTGTATATTATTCACAAAATGATCTACGAGTTTTTTACATTCCCGTGCCGATGCACCGTACTTCTGAGGAGGGATCTCTTTGAAGACTGCCGCAAGAGAGCAGAAAATCATCAGTCTGTTGGAAAGTCGGGGAGAACTGGAGATAGCTGAGCTCAGTGCCATACTGAACATTTCCGCCTCCACGCTGCGTAAGCAGCTTGCGGATATGCAAAGCCGCAAGCTCATCATCAGAACCTACGGCGGAGTGATGTCCATTAATCCCGTACCGGACGAATCCTTCGACAGCAAGCTGCAGAAGAATGTCTCCGCAAAGCGAAAAATCGCGCTGAAGGCCCGGAGCCTTATCACCGAGGGAAGCTCAGTATCTCTGGGCAGCGGCACCACGATATATGCACTCAGCAACCTTATGGACGACCTATCGGGCTCAGCGGTGTTCACCAATTCCATGCAGGTGGCAGAATATCTCTCTCGCTTTGCGGCGCTGGACGTTCATATATCCGGAGGTATTATCCGCAGCTCCACGGGCACGATAATAGGCTCGGAATCCTACAATTTCTTTGAGCGTCAGGAGGCGGACTATGCTTTCATAAGCTGTGACGCCATCGACGAAAAGGGCATCGTATACAGCGACAATCTGGCTGTCGCCACAGTTGAGCGGGCAGTGCTGAAAAATGCCCGGCACAGATACGTGCTTTGCGATGCGACAAAGCTTGGCAAGAAATCCGTAGCGGAGATCTGGGATTTGCGCTCCTGCGACGGTCTCATAACGGACTCGGTATCCGGCAATGCCGCAGATAAGCTTCAGTATAATGTCAACGTCATCCTGGCGTGAGCACCTGAAATGCGTATAAATTGTAAGAAAAACCTCCCATTCGGGAGGTTTTTTTCATATTAAGGCTATTTCAGCAATATTTAGCAAACAGCATAAGCATGGTGATAAGAATGACCAGCACCGTAGCGGGGATGAGATACTTGCAGT
The DNA here is from genome assembly GCA_021442665.1 of Oscillospiraceae bacterium. Lineage (GTDB taxonomy): Bacteria > Bacillota > Clostridia > Oscillospirales > Oscillospiraceae > F23-B02. The sequence goes on along the minus strand of JABUSQ010000091.1, from coordinate 13,318 downwards.
ATTTGCCCCAGCCTATGCTGTAGCCCTCCTTCTTGGCGACGGCGATGCCCACCACGTTTGCCGAGGCTCCAATGGGTGTGGCACTTCCGCCGATATCCGTGCCCATTGCAAGAGTCCACGCCAGAGTATGCAGATCCACGCCCATGGTGGCAGACAGACTTCGGATAACCGGAACCATGGTTGCGGCAAAGGGGATGTTATCTACAAGTGCGCTGGCAATGGCCGACAGCCACAGCACGATGGCGACCATTATGTACACATTTCCGCCGCTGACGCTTCCTATAAGTCCCGCAATGAGAGTCAGGACGCCGGTTTGCTCCAGACCGCCCACCACAATAAACAGACCCACGAAGAACAGCAGAGTCTTGTAGTCCACAAGCTTCAGAATATCCACAGCATGCTTGCCGGAGGCGATAAGCATGAGCACGGCGATAACAACGCCGATGGTGGACACGGTGAGTCCTGTCTTGGCGTGGGAGATCAGCAGAACCACAGCCAGTCCGAAAATGGCAGAGCTCAGTGCAAAGGCCTTTTTGTCGGGAATCAGGTCGGCAGAATCCTTCTCCATGGCTTCAAGGTCGGGCTTCTCTCCGTTGGAGAGCTGCTTTTTGAACACAATATAAAAATATATCACTATAACAATCAGGCACACAAAGGCTATGCTGCCAGTATTGCGGAGGAAATCACCGAAGGAATAGCCGAAGGAGGTTCCGATGATGATATTTGGAGGATCGCCGCACATGGTCGAGCTGCCGCCCAGATTTGCGCAGAATATCTCGCTCATGATGACCGGAACGGGGTTGAACTTGAGTATCCTTGCCAGCTCTATGGTCGCGGAGGCGAGGAACAGAATAACCGTTATGCTGTCGATGAACATGGACAGTATCGCAGCCATGAACATGAAGGCTATGAAAATCGCTACGGGCTTGTAATTGACCAGCTTTGCCAGCTTGATGCAAAGCCATCTAAAGAAGCCCGCCTTTGCCATACCCTCAACCATCACCATCATGCCTGCGATGAAAATGATGGTCTCCCAGTTGATACCCGTGGAGGACGCCTCAAGGCGGCCACCGGTATACCAGAAGCCCAAAGTGAAAATACTGTGCAGATTCAGTGTTTCCTTAATGGCCTCTGTGCTTCCCATGGCAAGTACAAAGACCGCCAGAATAGTAAGAAGACCCGCTGCCAGAGTGATTATATGACGCTCAATCTTTTCGGAAATTATCAGTCCGAACATCACAAGAAATATCACAACTGCCAAAATTTGTGCTAAATTCAATCTTTACTCCCCTTTTCTGATTGTTATCCTCCCTCGGCGCAATGCAGACCGGGAGTTGCCGCTACAAAGCATATCCCCCGTTGCCGTCGGAAGGTTGTTTTTAAACTGAAAACTTATCTATATTGCTATTATCTTTTCATAAATCACCGTGTTTGTCAAGGCAATTTCATACACATTCACCAAAATATACATTTTGACTATTTTACCGCCTGTTTTCTTTGTTATATGTCGATTTTACATAAACGACATGAGAAAAGAATTAAACACCAACATGAAAAAAGTTAAAAACCTGCTCCGGTCTGTGACCGAAACAGGTTTTTTAACCGCGTTCGTGCTCTCCGTTTATTCTGCGGCGAGCTTCTTCAGAGTTGCGTAGCGTGCGTCAGCCATGCTCTGGATGGCTGCAATCTCTTCCTCGGTGAGCTTTGCAAACTTGCCGATACCCTTGACAAACTCCGCAACGGAGATGGGATTGTTGTTGGCGGTCAGCTTATACTTGCCGTTCTCCATTTCCCAGATGGGGAACATATTGGACTTTACTGCCAGCTTTGCCACCTGAATGGTCTGATCGGAGGCAAACTTCCAGCCGGTGGGGCAGGGGGAGAAGACATGGAGATATGCAAAACCTTCCTTGCTGGCGGCGAGGCCCTTCTGAATCTTGGCAACGAGATCTGCCATGTTGGAGGGGGAAGCAGTGGCGCAGTATTTCACATTGTGCATAGCCATGATGAGGGGCAGATACTTCTGCTGCTGCTCCTTGCCGTTTATTGCAGCACCTGCGGGAGTGGTGGAGGTGTTGGAGCCCATGGAGGTTGTGGAGCTGCGCTGATAGCCGGTGTTCATGTAGCCCTCGTTGTCGTAGCAGACATAGAGCATCTTCGCACCGCGCTCCGCTGCGCCGGAGAGGCTCTGGAAGCCACAGTCTGCGGTGGCGCCATCACCTGCGATGGCGACGATATTCACGTCAGTGCGGCCTTTGCGCTGGTATATCTCGCTGACGCCGGACATGAAGGAGGCAGTGTTGTCGAGAAGGGTGATGTGGATGGGAGCGGTGCAGCCGTTGGAGAAGTTCCAGCCGTCTACGCCGGCGCCTGCCATGCATCCGGGAGGTACTGCAAATACGCTGTTGTTGCCGGCTATCTGCATTACACGGCGGAGGATGAGCTCACCGCCGCAGCCCTGACATGCAGAGGAGCCCGGGGTCATTACATTCTGAGTTTCTTTAAGAACATCAATATAGCTCATTTTCTAAACCTCCTTAGTCAGCCATGAGCCAGAACGTCTCTTTTTCGCCGGGCTCATTCTTCATTGCCTCCAGCTTGTCGATGCACTGTACCATGTGCTCGTAGCTCAGGTCTGCACCGCCAAGTCCGCCAATGGCGGAGAAGTGGCAGAATTTTGCGTCAACATCGGCAACGGCGGCCTTGGTCTCCATGTGCATGGGACCCTGATTCCAGCCGAAGCATACGCTACGGTCAACAACTGCAAACGCCTTCTTGCCCTCAAGGGCGGCAGCGAGGCGCTTTGCGGGGAAGGGACGGACGAAGCGGAGCTTAATAAGTCCCGCCTTGATGCCCTTTTCACGGGCGGCGTCAACAGCGTCCTTACCGGTACCGGACATGCCGCCGACAGTGACCAGAACAACCTCTGCGTCCTCGCAGCGGTACTCCTCCAAACATCCGCCGTAGCTGCGTCCGAACTTTGCGGCGAACTTTGCGTCAACTTCTTCGATAACGTCAAGAGCTCTCTCCATGGCGTCAAGATGCTCCTTGCGGTAGTGCATCATGAGATTGCCCGGGGTCAGGGGGTCAAGGGCCTGGGGATGGCCGGGATCGAGGTAGGCGTAGCCGTCATACTTGGGAAGGAACTCATCGACTTCCTCCTGAGTGGGAACGTCCAGCCCCTCCATGAGATGGGAGCTGTAGAAGCCGTCATAGCAAACGTTCACCGGGATGTGGACTCTCTCGTCCTCGGCTATCATGTATGCCTGCATCATCATGTCCAGTATTTCCTGATTGGACTCGCAGAACATCTGTATCCAGCCTGCGTCACGGACGCTCATTGCATCCTGCTGACCGCTCCAGATGGTCTCGGGAGAGGTCATCTCACGGGTTGCAATTGCCATTACCATGGGGATGCGAAGGGTGGACATTCTGAAGTAGGGCTCGTACATCAGCGCCAGACCCTGTGCGGAGGTGGCGGTGAACACTCTGCCGCCGGCAGCGGCAGCGCCCTGAACAACGCTCATTGCGGAGTGCTCGGACTCCACCTGAACGAAATTGGAATCCAGCTTGCCGTTGTAGACCAGACCTGCAAGACCTTCAACAACGGAGGACTGGGGAGTGATGGGATATGCGGCTATAAGATCGGGACGGCAAAGAGCTGCGCCGGTGTAGGCTGCGGTATTGCCGGTCATTGCTTTGATAACACCCATTATTATTTACCTCCTTCGGGGACCATGTCGATTGCCTTCTTGGGGCATTCTGCGGCACAGAGTCCGCAGCCCTTGCAGAAATCGTAGGAAATCTTAAATACCTTGTCTTCACAGTATACGGAGTTTACGGGGCAGTAGCCCATGCAGATTCCGCAGTTTATGCACTTTTCCTTGTTCATAACAGGACGGTGAGTACGCCATGCGGCAGTGTCCAGAACGTACATGCCGTCATTTCCCAAAGGGGTGTAGTATCTCTTATCGTTCATGTTCAGCCTCCTCATTTCTTCTCTACGACAACTCTGTCGTAGGCAGTCTGAGCTGCGACCCTGTTTTTCTCACCGAAGGCGGCGGCAATCTCGTTGAAGAGTATCTCCTTATCCACAAGGTCGGTGATTTTTGCAAGAGCACCCAGCATAGAGGTGTTGGGCATGTTCCTGCCGAAAAGCTCCTCGGAAATTCCGCTGGCGTCCACTATAGCGACCTCGCCTGCCTGTGCGGGAACGCCCAGCTCCTCTGCGGTCTTGGTGGAGTTGATAAGCACCACTCCGCCGTCCTTCAGTCCGGCATAGGTGGCGGGAAGCTTCACCAGAGAATCGTCAAAAATGACCAGGATATCGGGGTTGTATATCTGGGTCTTTCTTCTGATGGGTGTACCCGACAGTCTCAGGAATCCGAACACGGGAGAGCCCTTGCGCTCAACGCCGAAGAACGGAATGAACTGGCCGTAGCTGTTGCCTGCAACCGCTGATTTCACGACGATGTGGGATGCTTTGACAACACCCTGACCGCCACGGCCGTGCAGTCGAATTTCTTTCATTGTTCTTGCTCCTTTTCATTATGTTTATTGAATTTTGAGTTTTACTATGTGAAACGCTGTTATCCATATTAAAATATATTTTTCGGCAAAAGTCAACGGAAGAATAGCAAATTTTTTAATAATTAAGCCATGTTTTACTATTTGACACAGTGCCTTTGTAATAGTATACTATATTAAAACATTAAACACTTTTCGGGGGGAAAGGGAATGGATACTATTGACAACGAAAACAGATACATACTCAGCTCCGTAGACAGTGCGCTGACGATACTGAATCTGTTTCTGGAATATGAGGAGCTGAGCGCAAACGAAATCGCCAAGCTCATCGGGGTCAGCAGAAGCACGGCCTTCCGTTTCATGGTGACGCTTGAAAACAGGGGCTTTGTCACCAAAACCGATGCGGGAAAGTACAGGCTCGGTCTCAACATGTTCTCACTGGGCATGCTGGCATATAACCGCATGGAGCTTGTGTCGCTGGTGCATCCTCTGCTGACGGAGATGGCTCAGATCTCCGGGGAGACCTGCCACGCTTCCATCATTGACGACGGAAGGCATGTTCTGTTCATCGACCGTGTGCTGGGCTCGTCCTTCCTCAAGATGGACACCGCCATCGGCTACCGTCTCCCAGCCCACTGCACCGCAACCGGAAAGGCCATTCTCGCCTATCAGTCCGAGCAATCCGTGTCGGGCTATATTCGCCGTGTGGATTTTACGCAGGTGACAAGCAAGTCCATAAAGAACGCTGAAAGCCTGAGGGTACTTCTGGAGGAGGTACGCAGCAGGGGCTATGCCTGCGACAACGAGGAGGCGGAGCTGGGTCTAACCTGCTACGCCGTGCCCCTGCTGGACAGTTCCGGTCACGCCTACGCAGCCATCAGTATATCGGGTCCCACTACAAGGATGGAGGCAAACTGTGAGCACCATGTGAAGCTGCTCCACAGCGCCGTTCGCAAGATATCCCGCACTATAACCTGATTTCGGATCCCTGACCGTCTTTGATATAACAAAAAGCAAACAGCTTTCGCTGTTTGCTTTTTGCTTAAAAGGGATTACACATAAATATGTAAGAAAGAAGAAGGGGGGTGCCTCCCGAAACGGTGCCCACTCTGCTATAAGCACCGTTTCGTTCAGCAGAAAAAGGGAGTTATTATCTATGGAGCATCTGACTGATGATTGAAGTATATCAGACTTTTTAAGTAATTGCAATACATTTTTTCAAAATTGTATGAACAATTTTTAAACTCTTGCTTATACTATGCCAGACGTCTAATTATACAGATAAATACTTATGTTTTAACACCAATCAGGTTGCAGTCCAGCCGCCGTCGCAGGAGACTATTGCTCCGTTAACATAGGAGGACTCGTCAGCTGCAAGGTAGATGATGGTGGAATCCAGCTCACCCTCAACGCCTGCACGACCCATGGGAACACGAGACTCAATCCAGGGGCCCATTGCTTCCATGGCTTCGGGGTTGTTAGACTCGGAGGGGAAGAAGCCGGGGCATACACAGTTGCAGGTGATGCCGAACTTGCAAAGCTCTGCGGCAACCTCACGGGTCATGTTTACAACGCCGCCCTTAACTGCGCAGTAGTTTGAGATGGGAATTGCACCGGTGCCGATGCGGCCAAACAGAGAGGAGTTATTAATAATGCGGCCGTAGCCCGCCTTTGCCATCTCTCTTCCGAATTCTCTGATGCAACGGAATACAGCGGTGAGCTCAAGATCAACGCCGTGCTGCCAGAAATCGTCGGGGGTCTCGAACACGGGATATAGGGGGCCGCCGCCTGCGTTGTTAACAAGAATGTCAACCTTGCCAAACTCATCAATGGTTGCCTTTACTGCGTTCTGGATATCCTCCAGCTCGCATACGTCGCACTTCACGCACAGTGCCTTAACGCCTTTTGCGCGAACTTCCTCTGCAACGGCCTGAAGCTTCTCCATGCGTCTTGCAAGAAGAACTATATCTGCGCCCTGACCTGCCAGAGCGAGTGCAAACTGGCGGCCAAGACCGCTGGATGCACCGGTAACTACTGCTACTCTTCCGTGAAGATCAAACATTATTTTTTCTCCTTTATTATATCAGATGGGCATGCACTCGAACTCATAAATGTCGAGCATGGCTTTGGTAGGTGCCTTGGCATCGTCAAGACGACCGACGGCGAAGGCGTACATTCTGTTTATCTCGTCCTTTGTGGACTCCACGGGAACCGCCATATAAATGTTCAGGGGCGCAGTGAGCTCTCCCTTTGCAAATGCATCAAGCTCCTCGGGCTTGCAGAAGTCAGCACGACCCTCGTAGGGAACATATACAAGGTTTCCATCGCTGAGCTTAAAGGTGAGACGACCCTCCAGATCAAACACGCCGTTGAAGCGGAGAAGCTGGTTCATTTCGCCTCCGGGGACTACCTCGCCCACGACGTTGCCTTCCTTATCGAAGACCTCGCCGCCTTTGATGATATTGTTAACTCTCACGCCGGCGCTGACATTGGGATAGAAGCCCCAGCTTTCAAGCTCTACATCTGCGGAAAAAAGGTGGTCTACTCTGGTAATATTGAGCTGTTCGGACATTTTTGTGACTCCTTTCTCACAGGGTGCTCTTAAGAGCGTATACGTCGTAGCGAACGACAACGGGATCGGTGAACTTTGCCATGCCGAAACCGTAGATGAAGGTTCTGTTTGCCCACTCGTATCTGGGATCGTCGGTTTCCAGATGGAAGCAGATGGCGTTGCGTACCTGCTCAGGGAACACGAACTTTTTGTACTTCTCGAATGCTTCGTGGTCGCCGATGTCGTTGCGTCCCACATAGGTCATATAAATCTTTGCGCCGTCATCGGTGAGTATGGTGGTTCTCACGTTGACGTTCTGAATGCCGTTGGGGTTGCCGGTGCACCAATCGGCACCGACGGCTCTGAGGCGTCCGTTTACTTTGGGGCCCCAGACTTTGCCGCCTACGATGTAGCCGTTGAGACGGAAGCCGTGGGCGGAGGGGTCGTACATCTCAAAATCGGGATCTACGTCCGCTGCGTAAGAGAACAGATATTCGCTCTCAAAAGGTATTAATTCTCTCATTTTAAGCTCCATTCTGCCGTTAATACGGCCTTTTATACAGAACAGAGGGATTCTCCCTCTGTTCTGCGAAGTTTATTCCTTATCTGTCAAGAGCCATTGCCGCAAAGAAGCCGGAGCGGACTGCAGTGCCGATCTTACCCATCTTTGCGCTGTCACCGATGACGGTAAGCTTCATGAAGTACTTGGCCTTCAGTGCATCAACGAGCTCGGTTCTGGGCTTCATGCCGAGAGCATTGATGACGGTATCTGCAGGCAGGTACTCGGTGGTGCCGTCTTCCTTCTGTACGGTAACGCCGCCCTCATCGACGCTCATTACCTTGGTGCTGGTCATGAGACGAACACCCAGCTTGGTCATCTTGGCGACGATGCAGTCACGGTTGATGAACATTGCATCGCGTGCCATCTGATGGTACATCTCAACGATGGTGACGTTCTTGCCGTAGTCAAGAGCCAGCTCATAGCCGCCGTCGCAGCCGCTTTCGCCGCCGCCGCAGATAACAATATTGTCACCCTTTACGAGGCTGTGATCCTTGTGTACGTCGTACATGGTAAATACGTTTGCGCCGTCCAGACCGGGGATGGGAGGAACAACGGGAACGGTACCTGCGCTGACAAAGATGGCGTCGGCTGCTTCCAGTACGGGATCGTCTGCGCTGATTTCAGTATTCAGGTGAACCTCAACGCCCAGCTTCTTCATCTGTACTTCATAGTACTCAAAGAGTGCGCGGATGTAGTTTTTGAAGGAGGAGGTGGCTATCACTCTTGCGGTACCGCCGATATGTCCATCCTTCTCGTATACGGTGACCTTGTGTCCCTCAAGGGCTGCAACACGTGCTGCCTCAAGGCCGGCAGGGCCTGCGCCGATGATAACAACGTTCTTGGGGTTCTGAGTCTTCTCGATTACGAAGGCCTTCTCCTCACCGACTCTGGTGTTAACGGAGCAGGATATCTTGGTTCTGCGGTTCCAGATACGGCCGATGCAGTCCTCGTTGCAGCGGAGGCAGGGACGGACATCTTCACGACGGCCTTCCATCAGCTTCTTGGGTATCTCAGGATCGGCTATGAGTGCGCGGCCCATGATGGCGAAGTCTGCCTTGCCGGAGGTGATAAGCTCAAGAGCGGTGTCGGGATCGTGAGTACCGCCGTTGAGGATGGGCTTGCTGATGTGCTCACGAGCAAAATCGCAGACGTAAGACATGCAGGCAGGTCCCTGATAGGAGGGCGGGAAGATGTAGTCAAGACGCTCGTAGGAGCCTGCGTCAACGTCAAAGGCATCGATGCTGCACTTCTGGAGCCACTCAACCAGCTCGGCAGTCTCTTCGAAGGTACGTCCGCCTTCCCAGCCGTGATCGAGAGCGATACGGAAGAGAATGGGCATATCGGGACCGACAACGCTTCTGACTGCTTCAACTATTTCACGGGCAAAGCGGGTACGGTTCTCTGCATTGCCGCCGTACTCATCGGTTCTCTTATTGAAGACCTTGGACATAAACTGGTCAATGAGGTAGCCGGCGTGTGCATGAATCTCAATGGCGTCAAAGCCTGCGTCTCTTGCTACACCTGCTGCAAACTTGAAGGTCTCCTGAAGGTTTTTGATCTCTTCGTGAGTCATGGCACGGGTCTTAACCTCGGGGACGAAGAAGGTGGGTTGCTCACAGGAGGAGATCAGGGGCTCACCGAAGGAGTTGGGGTAGCCGTTACGGCCGGTACCCGGAGTCATCTGCAGGCAGATCTTTGCGCCCCAGCGATGAACTCTCTCAACCAGGTCGGTGTATGCGGGAATGGGAATGTCGCTCTCCAGAGTGCCCTCGTGGGATCCCTGTGCAATCTTCTCGGTCAGAGGGGTGCAGCCGGTAATCAGCATGCCGGCGCCGCCTCTTGCTCGCTCTTCAAAGTAGTCTATCTCCCAGTCGGACTTTGCGCCGTAGGGCAGGGATGCGTTATGGCCCATAGGAGAGAGAACTATGCGGTTCTTTATCTCCATTTTTCCGATTTTAAAGGGAGTAAACAGAGGACTGTAGTCTTTCATTAATGATTTATCTCCTTTTCTTATTGTATTTCTTTGTATTTCTAAGGCTTTTTCAGCAGACCCGAGGGTTTCCCTTCGGGTCTGCTACCTTAATTGATGTTTTTGTATTACTTGCTGTTCTCGATGGCCTTCTTCTCTGCGACGACCTTTGCAATGGGCTTGCAGCCGACGAAGAGCATGATGGTCAGGACGATGGCTGCGTAGCCGAAGAGCTTGAACATGCCGCTGTAGGAGCCGGTCACGTCGTAAGCTGCGTTAAGGATAGGCATACCGAAGGCAACACCGCAGTTCATGACTGCAATCATGTAGCCCATGATCTTTCCCTGGTCCTTGTTGCCGAATACCTGAAGGGTGTATACAGGGAGGGTAGCCTTGAGGATGCAGAATGCGCCGCCGACGAAGATGGTTGCAACGTAGAACATTCCGATTGCGGGAGCGGTTGCATAGATGAACACTGCAATGATTGCCATGATGGAGTAAGCTACCATGCAGACGCGGATGCCCAGCTTGTCAGCCAGTATTCCGAAGGGGAGCTGCAGTACGATGTTTGCCGCATACATTACGGAGAGCATTACGCCGCCGTTGAAGCCGAGGTCAGAGGAGTAGATTGCGATATTGCAGATGGTGCCGTAGACTATCAGAGCAATAAGGCCGATACCCAGAGTTCCGCACCAGAACTGAGCGGTCTTGAAGGCTTCCTTTGCGGTTACGCCGTAGGGGATTATCTCGCCGCTCTCGCTGGCGATTTTAACCTTGTCGTTCCACATGGGCTGTACGCCGTAGGGTTCGGGGCTGTCCTTAAGGAAGGCAATGAGGACAACTGCGGTAACTGCAACAATTGCGAGGTTGATCATGAGAGCGCCGTTCCAGCCGATGGCGGGGTTTGCAATCCAGTTAGCAACGATGGGGCTGAAGATAACGCCTGCAAGACCGGAGCCGATAGCGGTTGCGGAAAGCAGAGTGCCGGTGGAGTGAGCGAACCACTTGGAGAAGATGATGGAGCAGGATGCACCGGAGCAGAAGCAGAGGGAGATACCTTCGAGGATTGCTGCCAGATAGAACATCCAGAGTGCGGTGCCCTTTGCGTAGAGGAACACGCCCAGAAGCATCAGTATTGCGCAGAATGCGATCATCTTCTTGAGACCGAACTTTTCAACGAGCTGGCCGTAGAAGACGCTGACGATGGCGTTGGCGCCGCCGTTAAGAGTGATAGTAAGTGCATATGCGGTACGGGAAATGTTGGGGTGTGCGGCGAGGATGGGCTCCATGTAGAGGGTGACGGTGCTGAGAGTCAGGCCGGCATAGATGAACTGCATGAATATAAGCAGTATCATAACTACCCATGCATAGCTGCTGCTCTTTACGAGTTTGCTTTTCTGCATTGTTTTTTTCTCCTTTGTTTTTTCTATTTCTTTCTCTTATATTTAATAGACCCTTTCCTACAGGGTCGTATTTACCGCGTGCCCTCAGCGGAAACCGTGAGATTTCGCGCCGAAGCTTGTTAATATATTAACTGTGGTTTTTCTGACAATCAACGGCATTTTGCAAGAAATGTCTTTACGCTTTTCTTATATTTGCACAAACGCTTTTTATACACTGTCGCATATTCTGTTTAAACGCCACCAGTTAAGCTCAAGTCTATACAAATTGCCGTGTCCTTGTTTGCTTGTTAATATATTGTCATAAGCATTATTTATCAACGTCATATTGCAAAAAAAATAACATTATTTTTCTAACATCTGACCAAATTGCAGTACTATATCTGTAATTTTTGTATTTAATTTACATGTATGTATATTTAAAACCGGATTCGTTCGTGCCATTTAACGAAAATTGCTTGCTTTTTAGTGCAAAACATAATAAAATAGCTTTGCTGATACAATTCACCCGGACATTTATTAAAGACCGACAGGAAGGCATGAAGGAAGGATTGATTATACACATGCAGGACAATTCCGTCGAAACCAGTCCGAGCTCGGCTCGGGATGATGTGTTCCGCTTCATAATGGAGCTTATCCCTACCACAGATACTCTGCATTTGCTTTTTGACAAAATCTATAGTCGCTACGGTCTTCCCGTTATTCTGACTGATATCTCCTATCATCTCATAGCTTATTCGGGCCCGATGCCCTGCCCCGATTTTTACTGGAACGAGATTATCTCCAAGGGCATTGCCGACCCCGATATCATCATCAACGGTTACTATAAGGACGGTTACATGGATCGTATCTCCGAGGCAACCGAGCCCTTTGACGTCAACTGGGGTATCTCTGCCGGCATGCGTCAGACCACCTGCTGTGTGAAGGTCAACGGCTGTATCGAGGGAATATGCTCTGTTCTGTATATTGACGAGGAAAAGCTTCCCATGGCTCTGACTCTCAATGCCGCCATCCGCAGTGCTGCGGAAATCTATATCAGAACCGCCATCGGCAAGAGCATCGAATCCTTTGCTCCGGAGCGCACCATCACCGCAAGAATGCTTCTGGAGGACGTGAACACCTCTGTTAATCTCATCACCAACACCACCATCTACAAAAAGGGGCTGCTGTCTCCGGGCTATGTCATCATGGCAATGCAGATAAGAGAGCCCTTCTCCGGCAGACTCCAAGGACTGCGCAGCAGCATCAAAAACCACTATCCCTCCATGCTCTATCTTACCCGTGACAACATCGTATATATGTTCTTCCCGGGCATACACAGCGAAAAGTTTCTCAGCGAGCAGATAATCGCAGCCATCGCAGCCTGCGCGGAGGGTCGTGTGGAATACGCTTTGGGCGTAAGCAGCATTTTTCACAAGCTTGAGGACAGAGCTCTGTATATTGAGCAGGCAGTGCTTGCCCTGAAATACGGCATCTACAAGCATGACGGCAGGTCTGCCTACAAGTACTACGAATGCTACACCGGCATCGTGCTTGCCAACGGATGCTACGGAATCAGTCCCGAAAACCTTATACTTCCCGAGATAAAGGCCCTGATAAACGAGGATCGTGACAACGCCAACAGCTTCTACGAATCCTTCAAATGCTACATATACAACAGATGCGATATGCCCAAAACAGCCACTGCTCTGTTCATGCACCGCAACTCCCTTCTGTACAGGATCAAGCGGTGTCAGGAGATAATGGGACTTGAAACTCTTGAGCAGACCGACTACGAGAGGATGTATATCTGCTGCAAAATACTGGACTTCATGAAGAACATCGGATAAAAGGATAAAAAAACAGAGCACTGCGTGCTCTGTTTTTTGCATATCCTGTTTAATTGTAAAACGCTCAGAATTTTTCGATCCTGCACTCGAAAGGAGCGAGGTCGAAGCCTCCGTCGTAGACGGGATGGTCGTTGTGATTGAGTATCATGCGCACACGGTTTTCGCCGCTGCCCCGCACTGCGATCTCCACACCCTCGGGGGAAATCGTAGGAGCAATGCCCTGCTCCTCCATGATGCAGTCCATGAGTTCTGCGGTGCTGGCGGCATCCATGGCACAGCCGAAGTAATATACCCTGCCCGCACCGGCATTTCTGCGTGTGACGGCGGAATAGGCTCTGTAGAAGGGGTCACCGTAACGGTACAGCACCTCTGCATCGTTGACCTTCAGCATGTCACGGAAGATGCCGCCGAAGCCCTCTGCGCCCGTAAAGGAGTTCTCCCCCAGAATGGGGAATGCATCGAGCTCCTGCAGGCTCTCGG